>JAJZBD010000004.1 GCA_021799085.1 Nanobdellota archaeon
GAGTACAGGATTACAGCTACGATGACTATGATCAGTATTGCCCAACCATAAGTCATCATGTACTCTAATGCTGACTGTCCTTTTGCCATGATTATATAAAAAATCGCTGGTATTTAAACATTCATATTTTACTATTTCAAAAAGTAAAAATAAGGATTAACCTATTGAAAATGGCAAATCAATATAAATATTGGGATTGCTGACGCTTGTTGCCACATAATTGTAGATTCCCGCGGGTAAAGCTATTGATTTTGTGTTTGCAAAGTAGGTGAAAGGAGAATTGCTTACAGCCAATGTTTGGATTGTTCCATTTGAAAAGTCTAATGAAAGATTAACCTTTCCTGTAAACCCTCCTATGAAAAGGTAATTTGGTAGGTTGTCAGAGTAGTTTGCATACTCGTAGGCCATTGCAATATCAGTTGAATTTGTGTACAATGCAAGGTTTGATAGCCCAAAGGACTCGTTTTCAGTTAGCATGGTATTTGCACCGCATGATGTTAAATCCTGCCCTGCCAAAAGCTTGCCACCGTAAAGAGAGCTCTCATAGATTATTATAACTCCATTCGAAACGTTTATGGTGTAATTTTCAAAGGATGTAAACTGAAGCAAGGGCAGGTATTCAACGGTTTGTAGGCCGTTTGAGGTTGCTATTGAGTTTATGGAATCAGCTATCTCATAGCATATGCTGTTCATTTTAGAAACTGTTGGATTGCCTGCTGATATGTGCGTGAAGAAGATCGCTATGAATGCTATCAATACCAGAACAAATGACACATCTATAACAAACTCAAAGGAAAACTGTCCTTTCATATTTAGATTAAAAGCATAGCATATTTATACTATTTCCGGTCTAATTAAGGCGTGGGGGAGAGAAGACTTGAGGAATTGCTTATCGAGAATACCATAGACAATAATCCCTCTATTTTCCACAAATTGATGCAGGTTTCTACATTCTCTTACATAGAAAAAAGAAGGGAGATAGACTACGCCGATGCAGAATATCCCTTGCAAATTTACAGAAAAAGGATGAATTATTCTGTAAATGAAAATGAGAAGAAAAAGCTAAAGACAGACAAATGGAATGCGGACCTTGTTTTGCTTTACAATGACAATGGCAAAAGGATATGCGAGATAGTTGAGATAGAGACTATAAAGGCTGATGAACTGCTGCACCACAGGAAAAAGAACATCTTGAAGAAGATAAGAACTGTTGAAAGGGCATACAATGCGATTGAATTAAATGAGATATTGAAGGTTGATGAGATAAGGTTTTCACTGTCATTGAACGCTGCGCATTTAACTGAAAATGAAAGATACAGGATAGCAAGAAGAATAGGCAGCAAAATAGCAGAGGAAAGGAATGCCGAGTATAAAGAAGAAAAAGTAAGCTTATACAAGATTTACATGCTGAAAGACAATGTCTGGGATTACTGCCCCGAAAGCAAAGAGAAGGAATTCCTTATGAACTACAACTTGGCAATGCGGAAGAACTCTTGGAAAAATCCCCTTAAAAATGTTATGACGCAGCTTTATTACAATTTAAAGGATGAAAGCAAGATAAGGGCATTATACGAAAGGCATTACTTCAAAAGATAGGGGCAAAAGCCTTTAAAAGCCAAAATACATTAAGAATTAATAAAATCAAGGGTTATGGATTCTTTATGGGCATAAGAAACAAGGTAAGCAAAACTATAGATAATGTGGTTGATTATTACCTGCGAAACTACAGAAAGATGGTGTTCATACCCATAATATTCGTAATATTCTTCGCTTCTTTTATAGGTTACTACTACCATGTTCATGGAATGCCGGTTAACGAAGGGATATCGCTTGCCGGCGGTACCAATATAGTTGTAAGCACCAACCAGAGCATTTCGCCAACGCTGATAGCTAGCTCTTTGGGAACGGATTTGAAGCAGGCAGTGACAGTAAGCGTGGTAAAAGCTCCTTTTACTAATACAATAACAGGGTACTCAATAACTGTTGGAAAGAATGTTAACACTACTTTGCTGGAAAGCAGCCTTTCAAGCATACTTAAAATGCCAATAAACGGCAAGGACTCAAGCGTTGATTTTGTAAGCGCTACTCTGGCACAAAGCTCTCTCTACAGCTCTTTCATACTTCTTGGTATAGCATTCATCCTTGTAGCTGCGGTTTCTCTATTCTACTTCAGAAGCATATGGCAGGCCTTTTCAAACGTGATAAGCATAATAAGCGATATAATAAACATAGTGGGGGTGCTTGATATAATAGGCTTCAGTTTCTCAACCGCTTCCATAGCGGGTATACTTATGATAATGGGCTACTCTGCTGACAGGAACATAATCTTGGCTACAAACATACTGAAAAGGGAGGAGGCAAGCATGCGCTACCGTCTTGTCAAGACAATAAAAACCTCGCTTACGATGGACGCCGCGGCATTGGTAACGTTTCTCATACTTTTCCTAGGAACGACAAATTCAACGCTGCATGAGATAGCGATAATCCTTATAATAGGAGTAATATTTGATGATTTCACTGTGTGGATATTGAATGGCTCCACACAGCTGTACGGCTTAAAATACAAGGAAGCAGAAAAGCAGGTGGCAAAGGCGTAATATGGCAAAATCAATATTTTATGACTGGCGTATAATATTAATGATTGTTCTGGCAGTCGTATCTTTCTTGGCCATACAGCCAAACATTACGAATGTAAACGGTGCGCAGGTCGTTTACATGCCTGTTAACTCTTACATAGGCAATTTAAGTTCAAGAGGGGTCATTGGATTACAGGCTGGATCGATAATAACTGCTGTAGATGGCGTACCGGTTCATAACATACAGCAGTTTTACAGTCAACTAAACAAAAGCGCATTAGTCAATACCTCACTGAGCTTGACATATGAGAATGAGCTTTTCCCTTACATATACAGAAGCAATACAACTAGAATATTCGTAGAGCCCGGCGCTATCTTTAATTCTTCAACTATACAAACGCAGAACGTGCCTTATACGCACTTAAACTATGGATTGGATATAATAGGAGGAACGCAGATAGAAGTGGTTCCAAACTCCACAAATTACAACGCTTCTGTGCTTTCCGATTTAGAGACAACGCTTTCAAAGAGGCTTGATGTCTATGGAATAAGCGGCACTACTGTTAGCACTGTTCAGGCGCTGTCAGGCAATGCATTTATAATGGTCAGCATGCCTAATGTGGGAGAAAGCCAAGCACTGTCATTGATTCAAAACCAGGGTAAGTTTTATGCTACTATAGGCAACATCACAGTTTTCAACAGCAGCAATTCGAGCGAAAGCATATTGGATGTTTGCCTTTCATCAGGCTGTCCTTTCGGAGTTTATCAAACTCCAAGTGCAGCAAATGGCTACCAGTTCCAATTCGGGATACAGCTGGCTTCCGGCGCTGCAAAGAACTTTGAGAATGCGGTAAAAACCCTGAAGCCCTCAACTACAAATCCGGGTTATTTCAACAAGAGGATACACCTGTACTTAAATGGTGTGCAGCAGGGCCAGCCTCTTTTGATCTCTGAAAATATACTTACAAACTTCAACGGTGCTATAACCATAGAAGGCGGGGGAGTAGACCTGCAGCAGTCAACGGCAGACATGAAAACGCTCCAGGCAGTAATGCAGTCAGGCAGCTTACCAGTACCATTGAAGATAATATCAATAAGTTCCGTTTCTCCTACAGCAGGCAGCCAGTTTATAAGCCAGATATACATTTTATTGCTGCTAGCATTCGTGCTTGTAAGCATAGTCATATTCTTAAGATACAAGGATTATAAGATATCTTCATTGATACTCCTTACAAGTATTACGGAGATATTTATAGTGATAGGGGTTGCGGCGGCAATACACTGGACATTGGACATACCAAGCATGGCAGGTATAATAGCCAGCATAGGTATATCTGTCGATGACCAGATAATAATAACAGATGAGATGAGAAGGGGCTCATCACAGATGGAATACGCCGTTACAAAGAAGAGAATAAGCAGGGCATTTTTCATAATATTCGTTTCATTCTTTTCGTTTGCAGCCATAATGTTTCCCCTCCTGTTTTCAACAGCAAGCCTGTTTGCAGGCTTCGCGCTTACAACAATACTTGCGTCTTTGATCGGTTTGCTGGTAACAAGACCTGCATATGCGAGAATAATAGGAAAGCTTGAAGGATAAAATGGAAGAATTCAGATTGGATCCGGTGGACCTTACCTTTGACTTGATAAGCAATGAAAGAACAGGCTGCAGAGAGTGCTTGCCTGTTGAAAATGCAATAAAATCAATCGAATTCAAAGGAAGATACCTAAGAGTATATGAAATAAAGGACAGGGTACAGCCTTCAAGATACCAGCTTGACGGAAAGTTTTTCAAGCGCTCAAACGCACATGGGTATGAAGAATTAATTGTGGAAAACGAAAAACATTCTGCCGACTTTGTAACTTATTCGGCAGATGACATTGAAAAGCTACTTTTAGTTGTAAGCGAGAGACTTAATGAACTCAAAACCTATGATATAGGAAAAAACATATCGGTAAGCAGGTATGTCAACGGACATGATTATTGGGATTTGGTTATACTGCCAATACCTATGCACAACACTCAAAAATGCCATGTGTGTGAAAGCTTGAATTATGTAGGAAATAGGGAGATATACAAAACCGAAAACTTAATAGCGTATGTGCCATTTTCGCCGAAAAAGAACGAAGTAGCAAGAATAACAACACTTAAACACACTGCGATAGAGGAATTGGACAGCGTTGTGGCATTTGACCTAGCGAATCTCATTATAAAGATAATAAACAAATTTACAAATGAGATTACCTTTAACATTAAGCAGTCTGGAGCAGACCATTTCGAACTGGATGTGCTTGCCGGCGAGAATGATCCGATAGATACACTAGGCATAAATAGGATAAACTACTCTCCAGAAGAGACTGCAAAAAAAATGAGCGAAAAGTTAAATAATGGAAAATAATGCAACAATGAAGGCATTGCTTGTATTGGTAATCCTGCTTGCGGCATTTACTGCCATACTGTACGTTTATCCATTTAAACCAGTAACAGTAAACAACCAACAAAACATCACAAATGGCATCAAACTTGAGGATTTTCTTTCAAGCTACAACATAAACCTAAGCAGATTTTCAGACAAGGACCTGTACTATTTTTACGGGGGGTTGTCGAACAACTCTGTAATTTTCGGTTGCAATTATGAGATGGAACCTGCTTTTCCGTATATACCTTTGAACTCTGCTGTACTGCAGAATGAATATAATAATGTGATAACGAACATGGCGCTTATTTCAATGTGCAGTGTGGAAAATGTCACTAACTGCAGCAAGGCATATGAACAGCTTTATAATTTCATAAATGAGAGCATGACCCCTATGCAGATAAAACAGATGTTTAATCTTTCTTATTCGCAGGTAAAAAGTTATTATGCAGACATTGTTAATTCAGGGTTTCAGAACTATTCTATTGTTGATCCTTTAAAATATGACTTAAAACTATTCAATGAAAGCACAAACATAAGTGACATGATAAAAACGATATTGAATATGAAGCAGATGACAGTAAACATAGTCTTCAATGGAAACGGGAAAATATTAAACTATGAAAATGAAACTGGTATATACAGCCCGTTCCAGTTCCAGGTTTACCGGCTAATAAATGCAAGTCAATGCAGTTACTCAAAAATATTCAACATAGTTGTAAATCCAAATTACTTTTCATCCCAAAGCTACAGTTACTTGTACAAAAGCCTAGGAAATTACACAAACATATGCATAGTCAACAGCAAAAACAGCTGCAATTCCAGCGAAATGAAGAATTTGAACATGTCATTCTATGCTAACTAAGTCAAGATACTACATTTATTCGGTTGTAATCTTTGTACTTTTAATGCTTGCCGTATTCTTTTACTATCAGACTTACTCGCTAACCAGCTTATATTCCTTCCACAAAACAGATCTAAACATGTCTGGACTCTGCTCTCCAACTCTGCCATCGTTTGTTATTTACTATGCAGACAACTGCAAAACCTGCACTTCTACTATTGATTCTTTCCAAAATGTAACGTCTCTTTTTGGCTTGTGGGGTAACAAAACATTTTACAGCGGCTATTTCTGTGCATGGGAATTCAACATATCTGCGTACAATAACAACGTAACTGCCAACCTACCTGATTCAGCGGTGTCAATTTTCAACAAGATAGGCGTGAATAGGGTACCGCTGATAGTATTCAATGGAAAATATTATAAAGTTGGAGGATTTGCAAATAATCAGACTGCATACAACGATATATTAAAGTACATATGCCTTTCGGTCAATGAATCCTTGCCGCAGTGTAGTTGAAAAATGGTAAGAAAAATAGATAAGGAACTGATGGAAGCAGTGCTTTCCTCGCTATCAAACGGAGAAAAAACGGGTTACGAGATATACAAGGAAATAAAAAAGAATGGTAGACAAGTATCAAGCAGGATAGTTTATCATTATCTGTACATTGCATTGAAGGACGGCAAAGTAACTGTAGAAAACAAAAACGAATTGGGAAACTTCAGCTGGGGAAATACAGTAAGAAAGAAATATTACAGGCTTAGATAATACCCAAGGTTATGCCCGCCTTTACCAGAGATATCATTCCACCAGGCCTCCTTTCTTCTATTTCCATTAAAAATTTTAGTACTGACTCATCCTTTCCGCTCCTCTTTGCATTTTGCAGCGTTTTCTTCTTAAGCCTGAAAAAGCTCATTATTTCATTCTCCGATACATTAAAAAGCGGGCTGAAGCCGTCCTTATTCTTTATTTTTTTGTCGGTAGGCTCATGGAAGAGAAAGAATTTCATCACAGAGATGGCAAAGTCCTCCAATGTATAAGAATAAAGCTTTTCACCATCTTTACTTTCCAGGTCTTTAAACATAAATTCAAGGAAGGCCCTGCCGTAATTATTTTCATTTCCAAACCTGAAAAGCCTGCTTCTTAATTTATTTGTATTCATGTTTGACTTGACTCTTTTTATCAGCATCCTTTCAAAGTGCTTTTTGCAAAGCTCCTGCTTTAGGTAAGAAGAATAAAAAACGGCTTCTCTACCGCATATGGCACACGTTTTGTCGGCATCCATAAATATTAATTAGTCTATCTTTTATTATTTATATGCCAGCCAAGATTATTGTGGTGATGAGTCCAAAAGGAGGGGTGGGAAAAACGACCGCCGCCGTAAACATTGCCACTGCAATTTCTAATCTTGGTAAAAAGACCCTTTTAATAGACGCAAATCTTGAAACACCACATGTTGCAGTTTATTATGGTTTCGTCGGATTCAAATACTCCTTAGAGGATGTATTAAATGAAAGAACTAAAATAGAAGAAGCTATATACACGGGAGATAACCCAAATTTCCATCTTCTGCCATCAAGGGTCGCAAAGAGCGGAACTGACAGATCTGCGCATAAACTGATAAACATCAATCTTTACATAAACAAACTATTGGGTAAATACGATTTTATAGTGATAGACTCTAAGCCTTCTTATGACATAGAATTCATAAAACTCATAAAGGAGGCAAACAGCCTCATCATATCAAATCCTGACATAACCTCGATAATAGAGGCTAAAAAGCTGAAGCAGGAACTGGAAGATGCGGGAATAAGCATATTAGGTCTTGTTATAAACAAAGTAAACACAAGGATAAAGGAGCAAATGACAAAAAAAGAAATCGAAGAGTTGACTAGGATAAGCAATATTTGGGAGATAAGAGAGGACAACAAGGTTTACAATGCCCTCAAGGTAGGGATACCTTTGGTCATATCTTCCCCGAAAAGCTTTGCGGCAAGGGACATTAACAGCATAGCAAAGCAGATAATTAGGATATGACGGTTTACAGAATTGTGAAATGCCCCAACTGCGGCAGGTACAGGAAAACTTCATCCATTAAAACCGTAAAATGTTTTTACTGCGGCAAAAATTTCGCTGTCATGAATCATGTTGTAAGCAATGAGAATTACAAAAAAGAGGTCAACAAAAAAGAGGTAGGATTTAAAACATTCAAAGCCTAGCTTTGTAGACCTTTGAAACCTTATCTCCTATGTGAAATAGGTAAGTTTCTTTTTTTGTGTTATTCTCTTGATAAGGAAAATACCCCTCTTTTGGTGATTTATCTGCCTTAACCAAAAAGGCTATTTTTGACTTTGGCCCGGTTTCACTTTTGAATATGGATACAAAGTATACTTCTTTCCCTTCCGCATTTTCATCGCTATCTATTTTTTTAAGCACTCCATCTTCAAATGAAAAAACATGCGATCTGTAAATTGAACGGTCATACACTACCTCTTCTATGAACCTGTTGTATGCCCATTCACTTTTAATTTCATACATCCTTTCAAGTTTGGACTTTGTTCCTGCATCCAATTCGCTGTAAGGGGGTATGAAAACGTTCAGATTGAATTCGTCTTCTTTTCCACTATATTTCTTTCTTATCACTTTGTTATCCTGATACCGGTACTTGGACCCTCTCTCGGTTTCAAATCCAATTATCTTTTCCAAGCGTTCATTTTCCACTATTTTATATGAATTTCACTAGTATTTATAATTTACTATTTAGAAGTAAATATTCAATATAATAACTTATAATGCATTAAATACTTTTATTATAAAGAGTCAATTCTTAGTATTATGCCTTGGTAGCTCAACGGCAGAGCATCTGCTTCGTAAGCAGGAGGTTGTGGGTTCGAAACCCACCCAAGGCTTTTATCAAAATCAACATTTGAGAGCATTTGGTTATTAAAGAATACCTCCCGTACTGATGATTGCCATTTGTATTGCTTTACAAAATCATACTTATATTTTAAAAATTCATAAAAAAGATATGAAAGGACAGGAATCTCTAGAGATGATAATAATCTATAGCTTGGCTATCGCGGTTATAGGGTCAATATTTTATATAATATTCACATTTTTTCCGAGTTTAACTGGAGCCACTACCCAGTCGAGCTACTCTGGATTTCCAGGATTCCAAATAATACAACAGGGTTACATTCCGTCAAAATCCCTTTTTTACATAAAATTTGAGAACCTGTTAAATGAAAACGTGAAAATAGACAAAATATCGCTTTTAATTTCTGGAGTAAACTACACGGGGTTTGTGTGTTCCAAAACATATCTGCCTGCTTTGCAGTACAGTGAATGCAATTTAACGTCTGTATCGCTGGGAAATTCATTCAGTGGAAACGGTTTTATATATTATACCCCTACAAATATTTCCTCTTCTCCGGTAATAGCATCGATGGGAAATATAATCAATTAGGATAGAGTTAGATATTTATACTTACAGATTTTAATTTATCCCTTATGGGATCATATAAATACATACACGCGAATGAAATGGCTTTGTATAAGAATGACGAAAGGAAAAAGGAGATATTACAAGAAGTAAGGAATCAACCAATACTGCAGAGACTAGAGAAACCTACAAAACTTGCAAAGGCTAAAACGATAGGGTACAAGGCCAAGCAGGGATACATAGTTGTAAGAGTAAGAGTCAGCAAAGGAGATTTCAGAAGGCCCAGACCAAACCATGCAAGAAGACCGAGTAAAAGCGGATTATACTATAAATTAGAAGTCAGCAAAGAAGATATCGCAAGGAACAGGGCCTTAAGAGTGTACAAAAACATGAAGATTATAGGCTCGTATTTTCTTATAGAAGACGGAAAAAACAAGTGGTTTGAAGTAGTGCTGGCAGACAGAGAAAAATTGTAAATTACACATTTTTTAAAACTAATGTTTATTGCATACTCTGCAAAAAGTTAGAAATGATTAATGCCTGCATTTATTTTACGGATTGTTATCCATAAAAACAATTTAAATTAATAAGGGTTAAGAATCAAATGGACGTTGAACAGTTTCTATTCTTCGAAGTGCTTATCGGCATAGTAATAGCCCTTACCATGTTTTTCCTTTTCTACAACAATTATTCATCAATTTTCCCAGTAGGCTGCGATTCTGCAACGGCTCTGCTGCAAAACCAGTTTACAAGCGCAGAGTACGGGTATGCAAACAGGATGGAGGGCACGCCTCTTTTCAGATGCTACGATGAAAATGCCTGTTATAATGCGGCAACGGCTGAGCAAACGTGCATAAGACATTGGTGTTACTATGATCTTTGGACAAATGGACAGGGTAGCGAATCTGCAGTTCAAGCATGCATTGATAGCCCCCCTGCAAGTATAAATAAGTCCTGCAGTGTTGTATCCCCAACCAATACAGCCGACTTATTTAGTTGTTCGGAAAGCACTATTGTGGCCAATAACGCTACGGACATACAAAATTGCGCAATAAACGTTACAGCATGCATATCGGGGGACGGGCCTTACTGCCCAGCATGCGTAGCTCAGTGATATGGATAAAAAAGGAAGCGTAGAATGGCGTCTTATCTGGATAATACTAGTTATAATAACTGCCCTTGCGGTCATAGGCCTTATTGTAATACTTTTTTACGCTGGCTCGCACAGCAGCTCCCCATTCTCATACTTCGGAAATCTGCTAGGAGGCGGTTCCTAAATGGAAGAGGGGATACTATTGACGATAGTCTTCGTTATATTTGTTATAATAGCGGGGATAATACTTTCAGTCGTTTCCTTTTCCATAATAACCTCATTCGGCACCCTTAACTTTGGGTTAAGCTGCTTTACTGCGTTTACCCAGTACAAGATAGTCAACACCTTTTTAGCTCCATTTACAGGAGTAACATCTTTCTTCGGCTTTTCAAACGTAGTTGTAAGCCCAACCCAATCTGCACAGGTGCAAAAGGACTGCTTGCAGACTACAAACGTGAATGAAAAGGCAGCTGCAGACTTTGCATCCTCATTTTATACTGAAGCTTCATCTTGCTTCAGTTTATTTTCGGGGGGAAATGCGGGAATAGGCTCGCAGATTCTTTCTGCTAAAAATATAAATCAGATATTTAACTGCTACAAAGGCGCTTTGATAAGCCAAAGCAATAATGTAAATTATTCTGCCATAATAAGTTATATCGACAGCAATTACAACGGAAGCTACCCTCTGCAGATGGTATTCATAACAAATGGAAGCAATGGAAATGCAGCATATATAAAGCCATCTGACAGGCTTTCAAATTCCAGTTACACAGTTACTTACTTTGGCTACCCTTCTGGTGGGATTAAAAACTGTGAAGTAAGCTTCAAAGACCAATGCGAGTACACTGCTCAATACCAGCAGCCAGTAATAAATGACTTGTCCATATGTACATATTCAAATGAGACTACAAACCTAAGCAGGGAAACCGTAAGCTCTCTCAGCAACGGCAACCCCTCCTTAAATCTTGTAAATGAAAATAGCGGCTGCGATTATTATGTACCTTTATGTGGAAAACTCAGCAACTATATGGTATACAGTCAAAGTAGAGTATTTGTATGTATACCTGGCCAGTAATGCTTTTTACCTCAAATATAAACTTGGATATTAATTTATTGCATAAAAACACTACTTAATTAATGGCAGAGACACCTGGAGAGAGCTTCATATTCATAGTTTTGGCAGTAATATTCATAATAGTGATAGTAGCTATTGCAGGTTATCTTCTTTTAGTTGGAGTCAACCTATCAAACAGCAGTATCTGCTATGTAAGCTCTGAATTCACTAATTTTTATTACAATGGCCTGTGTGTATCAAATTTCTTCTGTTTAAGCAGTACGCTTAAAGCTATTGGAATAGCGCCGCCTCTCTTCGGCTGCACAACTTCAACCTCTGGATATGGCCCTGGTTCCAAGCCTTCGCAGGTATTTTCAACCGTAGCAACTGATCTGACAAGCTGCTGGAACCAGTATGGCGCAAATCAAGGACTCACCGTACTAACTAATTCGCCTGCAACCTGCTCAGTTATTGATGTCAATACCAACCAGAATATGACTATAAACAACCTTACCAATTACCTTGAAACAAATGCTTATACAACGGAGGTAAGCTGTCTTAACCATACGGCCGTTCAATCCTGCTCTGATCCGTTGACAAGCTCCAATTTAAACGGATACTCATGCGATTTAAATGACCCTAGTCTGTGCGAGGCCCAATCATTAAATTATTTCAATTGCAGAAGCCAATCTGGCTATACACCTTTTACACAAGGTTATACAACAAAGTATATACCTTTGGATGGATCAAAGCCGCCGACGGCTGCAATGAACCTTTCCAGCTATCTTTGCGAGGCATCACAGGGCTGCTCTTTCAACACTACTAAGGGAACTTGCACAACTCCAAGTGGGTCTACTTCTTCATGCACCGATCTGTACACCAACTTCTGTAATGGAAACAACTGCACTGTTGGTTATGATTCGATAACTGATTCGTATGAAGCCCCTTCCTCTTGCGTATTGACGGAACCTGTAAAAAGCACGTCAATAATTAATGAATCTTATGCAGATTATCTAAAGCCGGGCGATAATGTAATATTCAGCTATAAAAACGTGAGCAACCCCAGCCAAAGCGGATTTGTTCTACCAAACAGCAGCAAGTCGATAAACAAGGCGCAAATATATATAGTTTACCTCAATTCGCTGGTTGGAACAAGACTGCCGCCAAACTCAATAAGCCTGCCAAGTGAATGCGAGCCCGCTACTTTCCTTAACAATTATCCTACTGCAGGGATAGAATATGAATGTTCAAGGGCAATTGCATCTGGAATAGGAGCAAGGATTCTTGCGCCTTCAAACCCCGGATTAGTAGCTGGAGCTGTACTTGCGGGATTTGGAGCATCGGAATGCTTTAACAACACAATATGCAAAGACGATATTGCACCAAATGCATTAGTATACACAGGAAAGCTTGCTTATTCATCTTTATATGCTACAGGCTTAGAACAATGTGCACAGTCTTTATTCTACTTCTTTACTTCTCTGCCTCAGGAAATAGGCATATCGAAGCCAAACTTTTTAGGGAGGAATTTAATTTATATATGCGCAGTAACAAAGTGAAAGGTACAAGTGCAGTAGAGTATTTCATAGTTGTTATACTGCTTATTTCATTTTTAGTGATAGGTGTCGTGATTGCTAGTTCTGTCTTCCATTTTGCTATTTTCCCATCGGGAGTAATAACAAGCGGGAGCGGCTCCCCAGTACCATGCTCCGCAAATGTGACAAACATAAGCACGCCTTCCAAACAGAACACATTTAAAATAACAGTATCTGATGGCAGCCCTGGACTAATTTACAGGGTATTCGCAAGCAATACTGCTAAAAGTTCATCGTTATCGGTCATAGGCAACTACACCGCGGGCATAGATTCCTTTTCAACTGATTTAACCATCGTAAATCCAAACATAAACACAGTCATTATAGGAAACACGTCAGGGAGCAATGTTTCCATAGATGGGGTAAGGTACTCAGCAGGCGGAACTTGTGAAACTGAAATCTTCGGCAGTTAGATAAAGGGGTGCAATGTTCCATCCTGCTTTATAGTGTCCGGATTTTCCTTTATGTTTTTTATTATCTTTTTCATGCTCTTTTCCCTTCTTTTGGAAATCCAATAATAACCCTCGTCATTTGTTCCTATTGTGATAAGTATGAATATCCTTCCCGCAGAGAACCTGCCTACTCTTCCCCTACGTTGAATGTTTCTTATTGCACTTGGTATTGTTTCATAAAACACCGCAAGGTCAACGCCTTTTATCGACATCCCCTCTTCGCTAACGCTTGTTGACACCAGCACATTGTATACTCCAGATTCAAAATCCTGTATTATGTTCACCTGCTCTTTCTGTGACAGCCCTCCTTTTCCCTGGCCAATAAATTTTATCGGCCTTACTCCGGGTATCATTGATATGCTGTTGTATATAACATCTACAGTGTCCCTGTACTGCGCGAACACTATGGCTTTTTTTGATTCATTGAAATGGTTTGTGAATATAATTTGAAGCTGTCTAAGCTTTGGATGCTCCATCCCGCTGTCCAGCAGCTCTTGTGTTTTTTCCTTTATTTCGATGAACCTCTTGTTTGAAGAGAGATCCTTGTCAGTCTTTGCCTTTCCATTTTGTATTTTTTCCAGAAAATTCAAAAACGCTACAAGACTCTGTGTTGACAAAAGATTATAAGCATGGTAAAGCTTCAAAATCTTTGAAGTCAATATTATCCCCCTGATAAGGTAATATGTCCTTTTTCCGCTGAACATCTGCCTTTGAAGGCTCTTCTGCAGCATCAGAATAGTAACCCTGTTTATTCTTGCTTTTTGAACGTTTTTAAGAAGGCCTATTTCCTGCAATTCGCTTATCGATTCGCTTATAAGCAGCTTTAAGCTGTTGGCAAGCTCAAGCATCTCCTGCGGAAGATTAACCTTTATCTCTTCTATGTCTTTTTTCTGTATGTAGGGTATGACATCAGGATCATCATCCGATCTTATTTCAACGTTGCTTATCTGCAGGTTACTGCATATTGTTTTTATCTTTTCCCGATCTGATGCGGGAGAAGCTGTTAATCCGAGTATAAGTGGGTGAAAAGACTGCTCTGAATATGTCTTTGCTATCTTTACATAGGAGTAATTTCCTATTGTATGGTGGGCCTCATCAACTATAAGCAGGCTGAAATCCGAGAAATCTATTATTTTTTTAGCCATGTCATTCTCTATTGTCTGAGGGGTTGCAAATATCAGCTGCGCTTCCTCATAGATTTTGCTCCTTTTGCTGCTTGACACCGATCCACTTGCAATTCCCTGAGAGACTGCAAGCAATGAAGAAAACGTCCTGTAGTGCTGATTAGCTAATGGCTTTGTAGGCGCTAGAAAGAGAATCTTTGAAGAGGGGTATTTCTCCAACCTATAGTCAACAAGCATCGCGCTTATTATCGTTTTTCCAAGGCCGGTTGGCAGTACGACAAGCGTGTTACCTGTTTTTGCCGTCTCAAATATCCTGTTTTGATATTCTCTATCTTCTATCTTTTCCTTGAAGAGGGTCATTTACACACTCTCGGCTTTTCCGCTTTTTATCAATATCTGCGCTACATCCTTATCTATTTCTATCACATTCGGGAAACTAAAAGGCCCGTACGATTTATCATTTCTCCAAACAAATTTAGGTATATCAGAAAGTATCTTTATAACGACTTTTTCGCTTTCACTGTCATTGCTCTCTACTTTCTGGAGCTTCTTTGGTTCTATTGATTTTACTTCTGTTATTATCCCAGATTTGTACTGCTTGGAAAGATTAAGTAAGTTGTCAAAAAAGATTATCTCCTTGGAAAGCATGTTTGTCTTTGCCTGCTCGCTGTCAACATCCAGTATTGCCATCCCCGCGATTTTAAGCATCCTCAAGTTTATTATCTGCTCCAACGTTGAGATTGCATTTTTTATCTGTGTTGATATCTCCTCCGATTTTTTCTCATCGTTCATCTTCTTTGCTTCTTCCAATGAGTTCTTGTTTATTGCTATGTATTCCTTCATCTCTTCAAGCATTTCATCATTGAACTTTGTCAATGTCCTATTGTCTTCCTGCTCCTGCCTTCTTATTCTTAGAAATTCGCTGTAAGTTATCATAATGCCTAATAGCTGTCGAAAGTATAAAAATGTTAATATGCATTCTTGAAGCCTGCCATTATTGAGGAGCTTATCCCTGAAAAAAAGCCGGAGATATCCTTAGATAGCGCTGAAGGGCCCACCAAGAACAGATAAACTAAAAGAAGTGTAACGCCTAAAATCACAGCTATAACATAAAACCAGACAGATTCCATGTTATATGCTTGGAACTGTCGGTATGAGTTTGTGTATGGTGCTTGGTGAAAACAAAAAAAGATAGAAGACTATTATCAGTATTAGAATTACTAAGGTTATTATTATAAGCAGTATGTAGCTTTCCACGCCTTTATTATTCATAACCGCTCACGTTCAAACTGTTTGACTTCGATATGAATACCTTAAAAAGATTCGTAAACTTGTATGGCGTAAAAATCTCCAAAAAGATAATAATAAGCAGGATCCCTACAATTATCAGGATTATGTACAGGAAAACACCGCTTACAACACCTTTATTGTTCATATCCCCTTGCCATAAAGCCAACTAAATGAAAAAACGCTTGTCATGTCCTTTGCAATTGTTGAGCCTGCTCCAGTAAATATCAGGCCTATTATTATGCCTGCAAACAAAACTATAATTGCAAGTATTATTGCTATTATCTCGGTTATAGGCATCTGTCCCTTGCTGTTCATAATCAATTCACCGAAAAAGGCGGCTTCCAGTTTAGAAGGCCGGCCCTTCTTTTAGATTCATCATATATGTATGCTGCATCCTTATCGGCAACAAACAAACCGATTTCAAGCGCCCTCTTTATGTCGGATTGTGTAAAACGCTTTACGTTGACAAGCATCTCATATATCTCAGCCTGCTCTCCGGAAAGACTTGCTTTGTGTTTTTCAGTTGATGAAATCGTAGAAAGTGATTTTGAAATGCCGGAAAAATCGTCCTTAAACGCTCTGTAGATGTCCATAAAAGCGTAGTCCTTCTGCGGTTTCTTCTCTTTTTTCTTCTTTTCTTCTTCATCCGCTTCTTTAACGTATTTGTCAAGATCTGCTTGTATAACGCTGAGAGAACGAAAAATGGCCTGATCAACGGCCGCAAATACTGTTTTTTGAATATTTGCAATGTGCGCCTTCTTGTAAAGGTAAAATTCCTCAGGTGTAAAGCAATATGGAAACATGTTGAAATATATTGTTCCTTCATAAGGGGGCTGGAGAGCTTCTTTGCTTGGCTTTTCCTTAAAGTCCATCCTCAATTTTATTGCCATTATTACCAGCGGCCCATATTTTTTAATTCTATCATAAATGAAGGATCTTTTATTCTCTTCATACCCTCGTGATATAAGATTACCGGCTATGCTTTTAGGCTCGACCTTTATAGGTATTTCCGGGCCTTTGTTTTTAAATAATCTGATGTACTCGGCATTGTACTCCTTTGCATATATTGGCTTGCTTCCAATAGCTGTCACAGAAAAGCTTTCATTCTCAAATATGTCAGGCTTGCTTGCACCCTCTATGTATCTACTTGCATTTGTAGCTGTTTTGAGGCCCATCTTTGCAAGCAGCGAAAGATAAGTTGAGCACCAATCAACATATAGGTTAAACGAACCCATCTGGCTCTTAAGGTACTGCAGAAGCATGCTTTTCCTGTTTTTAAGGTCATTGCCATTTATTTCCTTCCATTTTTCATATTCAATGTACCTGTTCTTCAGTATGTTTTTATACTGCTCGTTCCTGTCAATATTCTGTACATCCTTTAGACTTTTGACTTGGTAGAAAACCGACATTATATCAATAAATCCCGGACCACCCTGGCTTTGCGTCGGAGACCTTGAAAGCGCAGAAAGGCTTGCTCCCCCCTTTCTTGAATCAACATTGTCCAAAAACACTCTTTTTAATGCGAGTTCTGCTGCTTCCGCTTTGTCCTTGTCCGTATCTTTTAACTCGTCATACAAATACAGGTTCCTTTCAAGTTCCTTAAGCTCGTATATTATGGCTATAAGGGATTTCAAAACCGTGTTTATGTTTCCAAGAAGCTGCATTACCCTGTCTTCAAGATTCTTCCTTTTCTCAAAAACCATGTTCATCAAACTAGATAATGAAGAGGGATCCACTGATTCTGCCGTTCTCATAGACCTATAACCCAATGCTCCAAACATCTGCATAACAGAGTAGTACTCTGGTTGGAAATGGTATCTTTTGTATATGTCCTTTGTAAACTTGTAACCTTCAGGATTACCAACGAACCCAGGGTTCGGTATCTCTTCACCAGAGGCATACCTAAAATCAACCTCTCCCCTATAGTGAGAATCGCTGCTAGAAGCCCTTGCTTCCAGCTCATTTATCCATTTTTGTACATAGTTAACGTCTGTTTTTGAGTCATTAAACCTCTTTGCTATCTCGCTTATCTCCCGTATGTTCATAAATCTTATTAGATACTGCTAATTTAAATAATGTTATATATAAAAATTGCGCGTTATGAAGAAAACATGTCATTTTATACCAAAAAACTGACAAATTGAAAAAATTAGCAAAGACTTATAAATAATCAGAGCCATAATCACATAAATGGAGGTACTATGCACCAAACAGAGAACATAAATCCGATAGAAGCAACTTTAAACAAGCTTTTTTCGACAATAGACGCACTTTCGTCTAAAATAGACGAGCTTAATGAGAGAGTAGATTACATGGGCTCATTTATAGGTCTTGAAATCGGCGAAGGCGAAAACGCAGAGTCGGTTGAACCGCCAGGACAGCTTGCAGGTTTGTCCTTTGATGTCTTAAACAAGGTCCTCCCCTCTAAGGATGCAAACTCGATAAGGGCATATTTTTTAAGAGTCTTGAGCCTTTTCAGAAGATACATAAAATCAATCGTAATATTTGGCAGCTCAAAGACAAAAACCGGCATGACAAGCACTTCCGACATAGATGTAGCATTTATAGTAGACGATACAGATATACAAAAATTCACGCTTGAACAGCTAAGAGACAGGTTATTCGCAAAGATGGCTGAAATAGCAAGAGATTTTTCAGATAAAATACATGCACAAGCATACCCTCTTTCTGAATTCTGGGGTTCAATAATAAAACCAAATCCGGTTATACTTACCTTGTTAAGAGATGGCGTAGCGGTCTATGACACCGGCTTCTTTGTTCCAATACAGATGTTGTATAAAACAGGAAATATAATACCCACTATAGAATCAATAAACGCCAACGTAGAAAATGCAGAAGGGCTCATAATGCTTGCGGAAAATGTATTGACTACAAAGCTAAGCCTAGATCTTTACAATTCTGTAGTTGCAGCTGGTCAGGCTTTATTGATGGAATATGGGTATCTGCCCCCAGTACCAAAACAGGTTGCTAAGGAATTGGAAGATATAGCGGTAGCAAAGGAAAAAGTGCTTACGCATGAAGATGTAGAAAAGGTCGATGGTGTAGTGAAGTGGTTTAAGAATATAGACCACGGAGAAGTCAAGGAAATCACCGGCGAAGAATTCGACAAAAAGCTGAAAGACAGTAAATACATTGTAGAGAAAATAACCTCTATAATAGAAAAACTTAGGGAAAAGAAGGGAGAAACAAAACCTGTAATAGACAAAGATTTATTAAAGCAAACTGATAAGGAAATAAAGGACAAATATCTACAAAAGGAGGAGTGATATGGCAAAACTTTTATCATACAGAAGGGGAAGAAAGACGCAAAAAGTTAACCAAGCAATAGCAAGCATAGACAAAGTGAACAGCAGAGAAGAAGCAAAAAAATTCATAGGAAAAAAGGTTGAGATTGCGTTCTCCAAGTCATCAATAAAGGGTGTAATAGTGAAAGCACATGGCGGAAGGGGAAAGGTCGTAATAAGATTCAGAAGGGGACTTCCCGGCCAAGCGATGAACCAGGAGATAAAGCTTTCTTAGTTTATCTCAAACGCACCGTATCTAAAAGATCTTGGAAGCTACCAGTTATCCTAAAGCCCTTCGGAGATAACACTGTTTTGTCTTTGAACTTAGACATGGGCAATTCGGGTTGCTTTAGAAAGGAAGATATTTCACTTGTGGTGTAGTAAGAGAAAACATCTAATTCCCTTGAAACCGCTGTAAGGTAGTCTGACAATTTTACAAGGGAACCTGCTGACATGTTTATTTTGTTTTCTTTTATGGCGGAAAGCATAACATTTACATGTCTTTTGCTGTATAGGGAGCCAAGCCATAACTCCCCTATCTTGTGCATTTTAGAGCCACAGTATCTACATTTCACTGTGGCATTGATCTGCCTGGCAGGGCACTTGCTGCATTGGTATGCATAACCAATGCTTTCTTTCATCTTAGAAGTCGTTGACCTAAAGTAGATTCTTATGAAGTTGCCTTCAAAATTGAAAAGCAGGGGAAGAAGAGAAATAGAGTGCTTTGCAGCGGTTTCAAAAACCTTCTTTATAAGTATCCGTATACCAAGTTCATTGCTGTATGCAGTCTTAAGCGAAACTGAGTTATATTTCCGTTGGCATGCCTTCTGTGCACTGCCCATAAGCGCTGCTGTATCTGTTGCGCTCACGGCCAGTATGCCTCCTTTCTTAAGCAGTTCCAATGCGGAATCAAGATAAAAAACTGGAGAGCCAAATGGATCTATGTCTATATAATCGTATTTTTTACTGGCTTTAAATGATGCCGCATCTGAGCTCGTTACAACCTTGTCAATTCCAGAAAGTTTCTTCTTGTTTATTTCTAAGTTCCGTTCTATGATTTCCTTGGACTTTATGTCATTGAAGTTAAATGAAGAAAACTTTCCCGTTTCAATACATAACCTTAAACCTCGAATGCCGCTGCCTGAAAAAAGTTCCAAACCCGCGGAATTTTCATGCATTAAAGAGGAAACCAGGAGAACGTTAAGGTCCCTATCGAACTTCCTTTTAGGGTTAAAAAATACTTCTGCTTTTTTAAGCTGTTTATCTTCCGCAAAAAACCCAACTTTGCCCTCTTTAAAAAAATCCATACTAATAACAAGGTATGCAAATGTTTAATAAGGTTTTTAGTTATACCGCATTAATCATCTATCTTAAACCTTTCCTTAAGATTTAGGACCCTGTAAAGCTCTTTGTACCTGTTTCTTATCGTGACTTCGGTTATACCTGCAGCCTTCGCAGCATCTCTCTGTGTCTTCTTTTCTTTGTTTATCAGAGTTGCAACATAAAGCACTGCCGCTGCTATGCCCATTGGGCCCTTTCCGCTTGTAAGCCCTTTATCTTCTGCTTCTTTAAGCAGTTTTACTGCGTCCGAAACAGTTTTGTTCGAAACTCCTAATTCAGAAGCAAATTTGTAGATGTAATCGCTTGGCGATGTTGGGAGTATTTTTATCCCAAGTTCTCTGCAAAGCAGTCTATAGGCCTTTCCAACCTCTTTTCTTTCGACTTCAAATGTATCCGAAATTTCATCCAATGTTATAGGCCTATTGTGTTTCCTTGCAGCAGCGTAAAGTGCCCCTGCAATTACGCTTTCCATTGACCTGCCCCTCACCAATCTTCTTGTTATGGCTTCTCTGTACATCTTTGCCGCTTCTTCCTGTATTATATTTGAAACGTGTAAACGATTGCTTGCGTGCCTTAATTCTGTAAGTGCAAACTTTAAATTCCTTTCATATGCAGTTGAGATTCTTGGCTGCCACTTCCTTAATTTATAGAAAGTTCTTCTGTTTGCATTAGAAAGTTTTATGGACTCGCTTGCCTTTCCTATCACAGTACTTGTACCTTTATCATATTTTGCATAACTTAATGGAGAACCCATTCTCCCTTTTCCTTCATCTCTTTCGTCTTCAAAAGAACGCCATTCCCTGCCGTAATCTATCGTATCACTCTCTATTACATATCCACAGTTCTGACAGACTAACTCGCCGGTAGTCTTATCATAGATAACTGCATCGCTTCCACAGGAAGGACATTTAATATTATACTTGCTTGTAACCACTTTCATAAGATTTATATAGTATGATACTAACTAGTATTTAAAGCTTTCGTTTTGCAGTAATTTGCCAATAAAATTTGTTTATTATCACTTCTGGGAATATTCTTTGGAACCTTTATTTTGAAGACGTATGCTATAATACTTGTGATCCCTGCGATCAGTAAGCCTATGCCCACCCCTTTAAAATATAATTTGTCCGTAAGATATGAAAATAAGATAAATACCGCGCTTAAAACTAATTCAAAAATGATAAGCACGATATCGAGCCATTTCAAAAGCCTAATTCTCCATTCTGGCCAGACAACATTCTTCCAGTTTAGCATAATTTTATATTAATTATATACTAAATTTCTGTCTTATTAAGATTTTTGAATTGGGCAAACCACTTATACAGGAATTCTAAAAATACAACATAAAAGACCTTGTAGATCAAGGAACAGTTATGCATGTAGACGAATAATCGCCTGAATTATTTGGGTAAATCTCTATAATATAACGATTCGGCGCACTTGACTGCAGAGTAACAGTTCCGGAAGCGTATCCTATATCCGTGGGAGAAGTTGAACCCATAACACTGGTTATATATTTCTCTCCCGCAGAAAAAACGGTTAGATTAAAAGATGAGCTTTTCAAGCCACCAGAATAATTATAAAAACGCAGATTATAAAAAAGAGTGCTTGAAGAGAGAGAGTAGGATTGCTGGATATATGCTACTGAAAAATCAAGACCGATTATAGCACTGCCATTTTCGCCTCTTACGAATGCATCAAAAGTTCCTCCCGATAAAGGAAGCATCCCCGATACATTTTCTGCAGGTTTTGACACACCTAATTCAGTAGTGGTCTGCAGCTTTATTATGTCACCGCAAAAGAAGGAATACTGTGGCTGAAGCAAAGAAATAGTAATGGGGAAGGTCTGCATGGACCCAGGGCCCTGTGAAGCGACGTAATTAACTTCATTTGCAAGATTGTTTGCAGTAGTGGTTATCTGACTGGCTGAGGAACTTAAAGCAAATGAACCATAAAAAAGCATAACATATATTACAAACGCGGCGATAATGCTTATACCGATGCCTATTATTATTACGTATTCTGTTGAATACTGACCTTTTTTAATATCTGACATAAATATTAATATTGGTCATTTAAGTATTAAATATTGAATGGTATCCAACAATAAAATAAAAATAGCAATATTTATTCCCTGGATAAAAAGTAAGGGAGGAGTTGAAAGAGCTATTCTTAGGATTGCAGGGGACAAAAATTATGAGACGGATATTTTCACTTTTTTTTATGACTCTGAAAATACATTTGACGATTTCAAAAAATACAATATTAAGGTTATCGGAGATTCAAAACCCAATGGATTTATTGGAAGAGGAATTGGCCTTTTCAAATCAATCATTTCAACGAAAATACCAAATTTGAAGGAGTATGATATATTTCTGATTTCAACGGCAGGAATTGCAGAGCTTATAACTTTCCGGAACAAGCACAAAAACACTGTAGCACTTTGCCATACCCCACTGAGAGTTGCACATACAATGTATGACTATTACAAAAAAGAAAGCATTAAAAACCGAATACTTCTGCCTTTTGCAGTCGCTGTCTACAAACTGCTTGAAAAATCGGCTTGGAAAAGAATAGAATATGCAATGGTATTCAGCAATGAAGTAAAGGAAAGGCTAATAAATTACGGTTTAATTGATGAAGAAAGGATATTTAATCTTGGGCCCCAAGCAAACTATCCAAAGATAAACAAAAGGGCAAAAACTGAAAAGATAATCTTCTATCCAAGTAGATTCATAAAGTACAAAAGACAAGAACTTGCTATAAGATCCTTTAACCTGTCGGAAATGCCTGATAGAGGCTTTAAACTTGTTTTGGGCGGGTTTGTTGAAGACAGAGAATACTTTGAAAGCTTAAAGAAATTCGAAGGAAAGAATATAACAATAATTGAAAACCTATCTGAGAAGGAACTCTCCAACCTCTACAAAAAATGCTACGTCACTTTATTTCTAGCGATAAATGAGGATACGGGCTTTACACCTTTGGAATCACTTTCATATGGAAAGCCGGTTATATCAGTAAATGAGGGCGGACCTAAGGAGTTTATAAAAAACGAACAAAACGGCTTGCTTGTAAATGCAGATGAAAGAAGTATAGCCGATGCACTAAACATGGTACTGGATAAAAAGATGTATGCAAAATTGAGGAAAGGGGCGGAAAACTCAACAAGATACGATGAAAAAAGATTTATGAAAAACCTGGAAAACGCAGTATCCTTAATTCTGGAAAAAGCTTATAAATAATACAAAGTAATACTTTATATGAAGAAAAGGATAACAATAACTATAAATGAGAAAACGCTTGAGAAGATAGACAAAACCATAGATGGAATAAACATACCAAATAGATCAATAGCAATAGAACAGTTAATAAAAGAGCATTTTGAACCAAATAGAAACAAGATAGCTTTGGTTTTAGCAGGAGGTTCCGGCACTAGATTAAGACCGCTTACATATGAAATACCAAAACCGATGATGCCTGTCAATGGAAGGCCAATACTGGAACATATAATAGAGCAGCTTAAAAAAGCAGAGTTTATAGACATAATAATATCAATAGGCTACTTGGGCAGCAAGATCAAAGAGTACTTCGGAGATGGCAGCAAATTCGGTGTAAGGATAAGATATTCGGAGGAAACCACCCCTATGGGCACAGGCGGTGCAATAAAAAAGAACCAGAACATTTTCCATGATGATTTCATTGTTCTGAACGGCGATAACCTGTTTGATTTTGATCTAAATAAAATATATGAATTTCACAAGAAAGAGAAAGCAATGGCAACTATTGCATTGGTTCCGCAGGACGACGTTTCTCAATTTGGAGTAGTTGAAATGGAGGGAAACAAAATAGTGAAATTTATAGAAAAGCCAAAAACAGAGCAGGTATCCCACCTTGTAAATGCAGGAATATACGTCATCAACCCTGCATTTCTAAGTTTTATTCCGCAAGGTGAATCGAACATATCGAAAATATTCGAGCAGGTAGCCGAGAAAAAGATAATTGATGGTTTTATTTATGCGGGAAAATGGTTACCATGCGACAGCATGGACCTGTATGACAAAGCAATTAAAAATTGGCCTTAAATCCCTTTGATTTTCCTTGTTTCGGATAGTGCTTCTTTATAATCATCTGTAAGTTCATCAGAGATATCGTCAAACTTCATCACGTCTGGCATGCTTATGTCAGTATAAAGAACATCCCCCTCCATTATGTTTCTGCCATAAACTGCATCATCTATGCTGATTGCTACCTTCTCTCCTTTTACTGCTTTGTTAAGCTTCATTTTATCCGATTCTATGTCTAAAATCCTGCCTATTCTTTCTCCTTTTGAATTTATAACGGGGTAATTCGGCCGTATCTCACCAGCCAATACTTCGACTCCAAACACGCATGGGCTTGAACGGCGGAATATATTTCCCTTTATAAAAACAAACTTGGATGGAAGCTTCAGCCTTTCAAGTTTTTTCTCTAGATTCATGTTATTTAATTCCTTCTTAAATTCATTGTAACTATCAAACAAAGTGTATATTGAATTTGCGCTTATTATTTTTACACTGTATTCTTCGGCTATGCTTTCTGTCTGTCTTGATATAGGAACGTTAAAGCACATCAGTGCACCGCCATTTATGCTTGCAGTCGTTATATCGATCTTTGATGGCTCGCCTATCTTTGTTTTCCCCACTTCTATTCCAAATGAGCTTGCTATATTTTTTATGGCATCTATACTTCCTAGAGAATCCGCACATACTACTAATCCCTTGGTTTCATCGTTGTTTTGTCCAACATTTTCTGCGTTTATGTCCTCTATTATTTTCTTCTTTTCCTCTTCTGATGAAAAAGCAATTATCGAAGTTCCTATCATTGCATTGGGTTCACGCAGGATAAGCCTTATGGGGGCGGTTGCTTCAATAGATGAAAGGCTTTCATATTTACCAAAATTCTCTCGGCTTTCTTCTAAGGGGATAAGGCGCATAATCCCTTTTATCTTGTTTTCAGCCGGGCCGTCTGGGGTTTGCACTATAACTGAATCCCCGACCGATATTTTTCCGGAATAAACAATCGCATCATATACTTTTCCAAGCCCTTTTATGTTCTTTTCTTCCAGTATTGCTGCACTATTTGATTCCTGCTTTTCAAGTTCCAAGTATCTTTGGCTTAAGCCTATTATCATTACTATCAGATCCTTTATCCCTATTCCATTGACAGACGACAAGGGTACAACCGCTATTTCCTTTGTAAACTCCTTGACCCTGTCGTATCTCTCTGCCTGAAAACCGTAGTTTGAAAAGTCAGAGATAATATTGTATACTTTTTCATCAAGTTTCTGTGCATACTCCTGATTCTGTTTCGATATAAAATCAATGAAGGAACTGTTCTCAATCTTGTAGAATCCCCTTATTGTATCGATCTTAGTAAGAGCTATTAAAAAAGGCGTTTTATAGGACTTCAATATCTCAATTGATTCTATTGTTTGATTTTGTATGCCTTCTGTTATGTCCACGGTTAATATTG
Organism: Nanobdellota archaeon; assembly: GCA_021799085.1. Taxonomy (GTDB): domain Archaea; phylum Nanobdellota; class Nanobdellia; order Parvarchaeales; family Parvarchaeaceae; genus Parvarchaeum. Next base: position 26,043 of record JAJZBD010000004.1, read on the forward strand.
CTATGTCAGCAATCGATGCTCCCCTTTTCCTTAAGGTGACAAAAGCTTCATGGCCGGGGGAGTCAATGAATATTATGCTCGGAACCTTTATGTTTATATTGAACTTCGAAAGAAGATCGCTTGCTATCCCTTTTATTCTGTCTGTTGGCACTTCGGTTGAACCGATATTTTGGGTAAGTCCGCCTGTTTCCTTATATGCGTTCATTGTGTCTCTTATAGCGTCCATTATACTGGTTTTGCCTGCATCTACATGTCCTAAAAATGCGCATATCGGAGATCTCATATCTTTCCACCTTCAAATGTACTTTAATGAAGTTGATAGCTAATAAATTTACCTATTTGAACCTACTTGTAATGAGAATCTGATTTATTATAATCTTTTTTTACTTTTCCATGGATTTCATACTCTTGAACTTTTAGGAGCTTAACCCTGGGATTTATCTTCTGTGGCGAACCGCCTGTCATAAATAAACCAAACAAAGTCCCTGAATAACCGGGATCAACGTAGCTAACATTTATCTTTGAACCATAATCTGTACTATAAACTATTGCGGCATGTTTTGCATCTGAATAATCCAATCTGCCATCAGAGATGTATTTAATTGGCGTGTTTTTATCAACAACGTAATCAATTGGAATATTTAAAAACAGCTCATCATCCCTAATGCCATTCGCTGGAGTAACCGCCTTATTAGCCAGAGGATGGCGCATCTCTCCCCCGCGCAAATAAAAACTCCTTGCAGGTTTATTATTCCCTTTTATAACAACTAATTGTATTATAGAATCCCCCTTTCTAACGTTAATATTGAAAGGACCGTTTTCAAGAGAGCATCTTATATTTTCAGGTTTTGGTAATGGACCCCTAGCATAATTTCCGTCAGTTGGAAAAATGTTTATCAAAGCACGAGAAAAGGAGCTTCTTGGTATTATGTAAAAACTATAATTTTTATTTGCGCCGGTTCTTACACGTTCTAGGGTTTCTATGTAATACTTTGTTTTTGGCATTAAATGGTATATTCCTTCAGAATCTGCATTAAGTTCATTTCCAAATTCATCGTATACTCTACCTAATCTTAAATCAATAGATGCGGGCTTTACTTGCTCTTTTTCTACCTTTGGATAAAACTCCAAAGTGCCTTTTTTAAGAAGATGCTCCAGTTTTGAATCAGACAATACTTTTCCCATGAATGAATATGGGCCCAATCATATAAATACTTTACTATCTATAAGTAGTATTAATATATGTATTTTGTATTAGATGGAATAATGTTTATATTCAATAAAAAAATATAGAATATATGGAAGAGATGTTGATATTACTTAAACCAGACGGAATGGTAAGAAGATACGCGGGTGCAAGAGCATTAAAAAGTATAGTAGAACTCGGAGTTAACATAAATTTTTTCCAGGTATTGAAGCCCAAAAAGGAATTCCTTGCAGACAGACATTATGCAGAACACAAGGGAAAGTTCTTCTATGATAATTTAGTGAATTTCATGTCGGCCACCGAACTAGCGGTAATAATCGCAAGCGGCGATAACGTAGTTGAAAAGGTAAGAACTTTGTTGGGAAAGACAATGTGCGAAAAGGCCGATCCGTTATCTATAAGAGGAAGGTACGGAACAACTAAAGGTATCAATTTAGTGCATGCTTCCGACAGCAGCGAAACTGCTGAAAGGGAGGTCAAACTCTGGAGAGAGATTATAAACGTTGAAGAAAAAGATTACAAAAAAGACATTATGGCCTACATAAGAACATATGAGAACTTTCCAATGATAGACTCTGTAAGATACAGAGAGATAAGCAAGGATTTAAGCGAGGGAAAGATTTCAAAAGAAGAGGCTGAAAAGACAATAAACGAGCTTCTAACAAAGGAAACAGACTTCGAGGAGGAAACAGTAAATAAATTGCCGGCTTTGATAACAGAAAATGTACTTCTTGGCTGATCAGGTTCATAAATTAAAAAAGAAAGTATTAATATAAGTTTATTTCATCTAGCTTTTATATTATGGCGGATGAAAGAATCGGCAAAGCCGTAATTCTAGCTGCCGGAAATGGCAGTCATCTTCGCCCATTTAGCAACTACGTTCCAAAGCCATTCCTTCCTTACGCAGACAAGCCCATAATGTATCACCACATTAAAAGCCTGGCAGAAGCGGGTATAAAAGAAATTGTAGTCATAACCAGAAGGGACGAGGATAATAATGGATCGTTTAAGCTACAAAACCAATACTTGAAAAATCTAAGCAAAGACCCTGAATTAAAGGGCATAAACATAGAAATCGCATACCAAACAGAGGATCCTGCAACAAAAAAGCCAAAGGGCACTGCCGATGCAATACTTGCTGCGGAAGACCAATTAAAAGGGCAGAATTACATAGTTATACTAGGGGATTTAATTATTGAAAGTGCAAACGGAAATAATTACCTAAAGGATATAATAAGTCGTTTCAATGGCAGGCCGATGTTTTCTGCAGATAGTGTTAAAAGGGATGATGCCAAAAAAGGAGGATTTGTAAGAGGCAAGAAACTTGATGATATGCTGATAGAAATGGAAGAAGCGATAGAAAAACCTGACGATTACATTTTAGACACGGCAAAAAGCGTTGATGGCAATTATAATGTAATGTGGGGAGGAGTGTATGTATTGAATAAAGACAGCATTAAATACTTAAAAGAAGTTGGGAAAGGAAAAGACAATGAGTTAAATATAACCGACGCCATGTCCTTACAGTGCAAAAAAGAAAATAAAAAGGCGTATGGTTTGCTTATAGACTCTAAAATTTACAAATGCAGAGACTTTGGTAGAATAGAACATTGGATAGATAACAATCTTGAAAAACAGAACTTGGAGAAATTTAAGAGCTCGCTTAAATTTTACAGCAAAGAATTTAGAGATCTTGTATATAACTATGTACAGGAAAATTATAACATAGATTTACTTTAAAGCGCTCCTAAACATTTCAGCATATTTCTCAGGAAATAATTGGTTTGTATTAAATCCTGCGAATTCTATTGCCGCAAATGTGATCACTCTAGGGTATATCTCCACATGGAAATGAAAGTTATTGTCTGACTTTATCTCATGGAACAGCAAATTGTAGGAAAGCTTGCCGAATAGGATGTCATTCGTCTTTATGACCTTTGAAAGAAGATCCACAAAATCAGATTTCTCCCGATCTGACAAAAGACCTACATAATTTACATGTCTCTTTGGCATGATAACCGACTCTGAGCTCATCTTTGATCCAAAGGGCGCAAAGGCGATAAAACTCTCATTTTCAGCTAGCAACCTTTCTCTTTCGTAGTTAATAGCATACTCATACAAACACTCTTTGTTTTTATCGTAAAATTCCTCTATCTTTGCTTGCTCTTCTCTTATGGTTTTAGGGATTTCCTCAAATGCCATTATCTGGCTATGAGCATGAGATAAGCTGGCACCGCTTCTTGGGCCTTCATTCTTAAAAGCATACACGTATTTTATCCTGTCTTTCGAGTACAGCACCTCTTCCCTTTCTATTATTGCATCTAGCCAACGCATATAATCTTCTTTCTCCAATTGTGAAAACCTTACATTGTGCAAAGGGGTTTCAAATACAACCTCGCAGTAGCCGAAAGCAGGTTCTTCCCTTAGAAAGTTGTTTTCAGGAGCAAAATCAAATTGCGGGGAAAGCATCGGAAACTTGTTTTCTATAACTTTTAATTTCCAAGAATGCTCATCGCCCCCTACAAGTTTTATCGTCTTGTTAAGGCTTTCCTTCCCATATTCAAACGGGCACCTGGAAACATCGGATTCCCATTTGTCTTCTGAAAGATTATAAAAATCTGCAGGTTTATTGTTTCGTACACTTGAGAATATAACTTTTGTCCCTGTCCTATAGTCAACTCTTATCTCATCTCCTCTGTCTGTATTTGACATAATATAAGTAGTTATTAAGAGATTATAAAATTTATATTACAGTAGTTTTACCTACAACCCTCAAAAACCTTATCGGAAGGTCCTTGTTTATTAGTATCATTTTATCATTTTCGTCAAAGCAGAAATTCTTATCTGCAATGAAATGGGCGGTTAGCTTGTTGTTTTCACGCTTTACACTGCTTAAAGTTACAACAATGTTCTGCCAATTCAATATTAAATTAAGCTTCACATCATCTTTTATTTCCTGCTTGTACAAGGGACTTACATCGACTGTAAGTTCACCCTCTTTTATGTCCCTGAAACTTCCTTTTTTTCTTATCTCAACGCCTCTTGGCAAATCCCAAGGCCAAACACCTTTTATTGCAACTCCCACTCTGTCGCCCGCTTCTGCAGACTGCACATCTTCCTGATTTATCTGAATAGAATTTATCGAAATTTCTTTTGTAAATGGCGTTGGTGCAATTATGCCTTCTGAGTGTATCCCTATCTTTCCAGTTGGCATGGTCCCTACTGCGACTGACATACCCTTTGACTCAAAAGCGTGATCTATCAGTATTTTGAAAGGCTTTTGTATGTTGTCTGAATCATAGGAAAAACCCGAAACCTTTGCCCTTATATCTGCCATGCTTTGATCATTGTTTATATCAACAACCATTATCTCAAAGTTTTCCATCGAAGTTCCTTTTATTATTGTAGACAACTGCTTTTCCAGCTTTTCTATGTCAGAAGCGGTGGATATATCTGCTTTTGTTATGCAGATTAAACCTTGCTTTATGCCTATTGAACTTGCCATTATTATCTGTTCACCCACTTGGAGGTTAACGCCGTTTTCAGGCGAAACGCAGAATATTATCGCATCTGATAATGTAAGAACTGAAGCCAATGTAGTTGGATTGTCCATATCTCCGGGAGTATCTATCAAAGTGACATTCTTCCCACCATACTTAAAGAAAAAGAAAGAAACATCTTCCTCTGCGCCTTTCCTTTGTTGCAGCTTGTTTACAAGGGTTGACTTTCCAGACCTATACGGACCTATAACGCTTACTGTTAACGAATTCATATCTTTTGTATAAAGAATGGTAAATTTAAATAAGTTTCTATTAATATTAAATTATGCAATACAAAGCAGGATATAAATCCTTCATTAAGACAGACTGCCGATTGTTACTAAAGGCATATTCCCATTCGGAGGATAAGTTCTTGTATCTAACCAAGTTACATTGACTTCGCTTCCACTAACCGGGCCGCAACCCCCGCCATTCCTAAAAAGTATTGCCTTTAAGGGTATGCTTTCGGGATTTACATTTAATTCTGGAGTGTAATTAAGCAAGTAACTCATTTTTGCTCCAGTATTTATAAGAGAAAAAACATCTGTGCCGCCGATTAATGCAGTACTATTATAAAAATCTTGGGCAGCTTGACTAACATTCCCGTACTGATAATATTCCCAGGAAGTTGGAGAATTTTGCCATTGAGCCCATCCAGCGCTTGATCCATACTTAGGAGTAATGTTATACCACCCCAATATTGTCCATCCACAATAACGGGCCGGATTTGAGATATAATTGCCGTTCCAATCAAGAACATCAGGCAAAGAGAAATTTTCCTTATTATAATAAAATTCAACCCCCACTCCATTTGGACTGTAATCTATTGTAAACCCATTATGTACTTGAACATATTTAGCCGTATCAGAGTAATTGGTAGTCCACCCTGCAGGATAAGAACTGCCTTTAAAATTTTGGTAGTAATTAAAAACTGCATTGCCATTGTCATATTCTCCATAGGTTGAACACTGAGCAGTATCGCTTGGATTTGAACAGGTTAGCTGCGGTGCTTCGCCAGTATTAACGGAATTCAGAACGTTCGTGGAGGTTGAAAAGAAGTCCATTTCCACTGTTTCTGTAGTAAAGCTGCCTAACCGTAACCAGTAAACTACTGTTTGAGTGTTATTTGTTCCATTCTCCCTCCAAGAGGGTATTATTGTGCCATTTGGGTAGGTAAATTCTATATTTGAGAGATTGGAAGCAGCGTATGACTTGTAATTGTCCATGTTTATAACTGCCATCTGCTGGAATGGCGAAGGCGTTGCAGTTGAGGAGGTTATTGTTAATGGAAGATACTTCACTATAGGTTGCGAAGAGGAAGTTCCTGCAATAGTACCTGTTGAATTTGTTACTATGCTACCTGCGGGAGTTGAATAGCCGTACTGAAGTTTAGCTGACAAGGAGTATTTTATGCCTGCAGAATTACATGCGACTGTAGGGATTAGAATTGTTGCTGTTTTTCCAGGATAAACTGTTATGGGGGTTAGATTATACTCTTTTGTTAAAGCTGTTGTGCCTGTGTTTGAAGTTATGTATATTTTAGATATTATTGCCGAAGTTGCTGTATCTGGTAGCCCACCTCCTATTATTGCTACATAAAGACCTGCCGGGTTGCATATTGTTGATGAAATTGTGAATGGTGAAAAACCACTGCTTGTAGTCGTTAAACTGGAACTTGGATTGAAAATGCCCATGCTGTATAATATTACAGCTACTATTACTATTATTAAGATGGCCCAGCCGTAGGTCATCATATACTCTAGAGCTGACTGTGAACGCTTGGTTTTACTTAAAAACGATAATTTAGAGCTATACTCTAAATATTTGAAAAATCGTTTAAATGACATACATAGTCTATAAAAAATAAGAATATAAATATTTGCTAATTACCAGTTAAATTATACTTTTTTTATGAAGATAGCTAATCCTCTTTACAATCCAAATTTATCAAAATCATCAGGAAAGGAGTATCTAAAACTGCATTTCATTTTTGAGTAGATTGCTGCTGCACTTTTAACCATAGAATCGTCATTTTCATACCTTTGACTTGTATGCACGAAATAAACTTCCTTTGCACCTGAACTCTTTGCAAGTAGCATTGCTTCCTTTATGTTTAAGTGGAAGAAATCGTAGGATTTTTGGAATTCTTCTCCGAATGTGCTTTCTATTATCAACGTGTCAACACCTTTTATAAAGGGGATTATTTTGCGGCTATATCTTAGATCAGTAACATATGCTAACGATTTTCCCTTCTTTAAGTAAGTAAGTTCTTTGTATTTTAGTTTAATGCCGTTATAAACGACATCTTTTCCTTCCTTAAGCTTGCTTAAAAACTTGCCGGGCTTTATCCCTTTCTCGGCAAGCTTCCCAACTAAGATATTACGTACATCTTTCTCCTTTATTTTGTAAGCAAGACATCTGACAGAATGCTCTACGTTTATAGCTGAAATACTGTAACAATCTCTTTCAAGTATTGCCTTTTCTTTCAATGCATTCACTGACTTTGTTTTTATGTCCAGCTGATTATAGAATTTGTATGTCATTAATATGTTTTTTATTCCCTGATCTGTGCCACTAGGGCCAAATATCTGCAATTTCTTATTGCTTTTCATCATGTTAAGGCTTTGTATTATACCTCCTAATCCAAGAGAATGATCACCATGCCAATGCGTTATAAAAATGTAATCTACAGAGGGGCTTAACCCTGCTTTCCGTATTTGCCGTTGAGTGCCTTCCCCGCAGTCAAATAGTATTCTTTCCCCATTAATCATAAGATAAACAGACGGGTGATTTCTCTTTGCAGTAGGAAATGCCGAACTTGTGCCAAGAAATGTGCCCTCAATCATAAAACAGCCTGCCAAAGTTTTTGTAAACCGCTTCTTTTATCTCATCTGCTCCCATCTTTTTTATACTAGATATGTAATTTAATAGTTTAGGTATATTCAAAGGCGTATTTATTTTATCATCTGGACTTAATGCTGGCGAATCCGTTTCTGTAAACATATTGTCAATATCCACATTCTTTATTATGTTCTCTTTCTTGAATTTCATAAACCCTGTTGAGATACTTATGTTTATTCCCAAATCCTGCGCTCTGCCAAGATTTCTAAGGTTACCCTCAAAATTATGTATTATTGCTTTTACATTGAAACTTGAAACTACATCAAAAACATCTTCTATGGCTTTTCTGCTGTGGATTATGCAAACCTTTTTATTTTTTTCTGCCAGCTCTAGTATCTTGTAAAAGAATTCCTTCTCCTGCTCCATCTGATATATATCCTTGCCTTTATAATCCAAACCAACTTCCGATACTGCGAAAAATTTATCTATGCTGCTTGAAAAGAAATCAAGCTCTGCTTGTGTAGCTTGATAAGAATTATAAGCTATTTCGTTTGGGTGTAGGCCTATGCAGGGAAGCAGAAACTTGTATTTTTGGCCATCTTTAAGTATTCTTTCGCTGTCCTTTTTGTTCTCGCCTGCGTTCAGTATTAAATAAGAATCTGATATGCCGTCCAAAAATTTACCTCTTACATTTTCCAATGACTTGTCAGATATATGGGCATGCACATCTATGAATTTCGCTTCCATACAAAAACTATGAAACTGCAAGATTAATTCTTTAATTGGCAATAAAAACAATGATTACTGCTTAGTTTCCCGTATCTCCTTCAATGCCTTCTCATCCTTTGAATAGAAATAAGGTGCAAGGTCTAAATCTGATGGTGTTTTCTCTGCCTTTGACATGTAAACCTCATGCAAATTTTTATTAACTTCCTTGCAGTAATCATCCCAATTTACACCTAAGGATTCAACATATTCCCTTTCAATTTTAGTTGCAATCTCATGTGCATATGCATATTCATATGCATCGTCTATTAACCATTTCTCTGTAACTTCATGATGTCTGTCAATGCTTTCCACAGTATCAACAGTCTTCCCATCAACATCTATATTCTTTGGAAAATGTTCATCCAGATATACCTTTTTGCCGTCTACTGAATAACCGCCAGTGTACTTTATGTCGTACCTTGTATCTATCTTTATGTCGTCTGCTTTTTTTATTTCCTTTATCTGGCCTATCTTTTTTTGATTAAAAAATACATCGTTGTTTTCTGCATTAATCTTGTCTCCTACTTTAAAGTCCATCTCGCTTTCAAACTTTATGTATGTCGGTACTTTGTAATTTATTGCAACTATTAAAAAGTTGTTGTCTGGGGCCTTTGAACCCGATTTAAGGTGCTCTATAACTTCATATTCTTCCATGCTTAACAATAGATTAAACGTTAAGCATAAAATATATAAGTTTACTTTAATGTAATAAACTATCAATGCTTGGATTAAGCCTCCGTAGCTCAGCGGTAGAGCGTCTGCCTTGTAAGCAGAAGGTCGCGGGGCCAGCACCCGTCGGAGGCTTATTTGGTGATATGAAAATAAAGGGTATAATATTTGATTTCGACAATACATTAATAAACTCTTCAAAAACAATAGACGATGCCAACAAATCCGTTTTAAACAAGATGCAGGAAGACTTCGAAATGATGGATTTGAAAACCTTTGACCGAATACTTAAAAAAGTCCAAAGAAAGTTCGACAGTCTAGATCCTATGAAAAGATACAAAAGGCTTTTTTATGAACTTTTTGCAGAAGAAAGTGGCTTGAGCATTGATACCGAAAAGATAGATGTATATGCTGAGATTTTTGAGAGCCACCTTATAAATAGAATGGAATTTACAGAGGGGGCTGAAGAAACTATAGACCGGCTTAAAAATATGGGATTGAAAGTAGGTCTGCTAACAGGAGCAGGGTTCTATCCTGGCCTAAAAAAAAGAACACTAGAGAAATTTGACCGTAATGGAAAGTTTGATGTAAAAATCATTGCAGGTGATAACATACAGGAAAGCAAGCACAATCCAGAAGCATTTAAAAAAACGGCTGCAATGCTGAAGCTTAAAACAGATGAGATAATATTCATAGGAGACACTCCTGATATAGACATTGACAACGCAAAAGAAGCAGGCATGAAAACGGTGCTTTTTGACAGATACAACGAAGAAAAGCGAAAAATCTCTAAGAATAAGCCAGATTTTGTAATAGAGGATATGCGGGATATTTACAAAATATTGGATGGTTTAAATCAAGTATTAGACTGAGATATCTTCTCTTTTATCTTGTCTATAACATTCTGAACGTTTTCCTGTCCACCAAGAGAGGCAAGTGCAGTTGTAGAAAGACCTGCCATACCACCTAACATGCTTCCTGCGCTTTGCATAAACTGCATTGGGAGCACTATCTTGGAAGAGCTTGACTCTCCCACTTGCTTAAGAGCCTGAAGGTATAGGTACATTATTGAACGGTCATCAAGTGCTTTGCTGCCTTCTCCTATTGCTTCCATTACTATCTTCTGTGCCTCTGCTTTAAACCTCTGCGCCTGTAACAAATTAGCGGCTATTTCCGGTTGCTGCATGGCCTGTATAACTTCATTAGATGGCGAAACCGATCTTAATTGCACGGAAGGAACATCTATGCCCCACTTCCAAGTCATGTGTCTTATTGCGTCTGCAAGTATGTCATTTAATCTGTCAAGGCTTCCGAAAACCTGCCTCATAGTCAAGGATGCTATTGCATTCCTGACTGCAGATTGAACTAAATTGGATAAACCCTGCCCATAGTTATCTATCTGTAATGTTGCCTTCTCAGGATCCACAATCTGATAATATATAGTGCCGTCAAGTGAAATTTTAAGGTCATCGGCTGTGAATATATCTGAAGAAGTTATATCCATCATCTTTACCCTAACATCGACCTTCTTGTATTCCTCTTCAAAAAATGGCACAACTATAGCCCAGCCTGGGCCGGCTATACGGTTGAACTTGCCAAGTCTGAATATTATGCCTCTTTCGAACTGGCTATATTTCTTTACAAAAGTTATAAAGAATATCACTGCAAGCAATACTATGAATATTATAATGAATGCATAAAACAAACTTGGTATGAAAATGCTTAGAAGGAAAAGAGCAACTAAAGCTATTATTCCTACTACGAAAACCCAAAATTCTCCTGGACTCATAGTATTTATAAGAAGATTTTTAATTTATAACCATTCCTTTTCAGAATACCACAAGATCAAGGGTCATTCTACCATCTATTTCAGCGTATTTCATTATTCCCCTGTTACTTATTTCGGTAGAACTTCCTATGTATTGATTGAATTTCGGCACTATTAGTGCCTTCTTCAATTTAGACCCTGGATACCTGTCCCTTGGAAGTTTTATCTTAAGCATGAAAAAGCAGTCTTCTTTATATGAAACCCCATTTGAATCTTTGAAGGTAAAGGAGGGATGTATGTGGCTGATGCAGAGGGTGTCAGCTTCTTTTGCTGCTTCCAAAGATGGAAGAGCGTGGCCATGCATAAACGCCATCTTATTGTATATGAATTCGTTTTTAACTGATATGTTGCTGAATCTGCTGGTTATCTTTTCTATCCCACCATCATGGTTACCTTTTGTAAGTATTATTTCATCGAAATTGTCTGACAGCCTTGAAAAAAACTTTATCAGTGCGCCACCTTCCTTCGGCTTTATCTCTGTGTATTCCTTCCTTATGTCCCCCAACAAGATAAGCTTTCTAGAATCCAGCTTTATTATCTGATCTGTGATTTCATCAGTTTTTTCCCAGATGTTGTATCCGCTGCTGTTTATGTCATCTTCAAAGCCGATATGCACATCGCCAACAACCGCATATTCCCCTACAAAAACTGCCCTTGAACCCTTCTTAAACCTTATATTAAAATCTTCTATGTCCATTATAGCCTTCAAAACTATCAATACCCTATTGCTCTAATATTCTATATAAAAATAAGCCTTTAAGCATATTTAATACGTCTCTGCAGTTATGACCTGCATAGCCATGTAACGATCATAACCGCTATGCAAATATTACACCAATGAACAAAGCCAATGTAAGTATTATTAGTATAGCCTCTTTTACCCTCTGCTCTTTTTTAACAGGTAATTGTTTTTTATCCTTTGTTATCCTGTCAATGACGTGCATTTCCGATAGTATATTAAAATAATAAAAGGTAGAGACCAAAAGGGCAAAAAATGCAAGTATGACAAGTGCAAAGTATCCGCTGCTGAATAAAGCATAAAAGATAAGGAGCTTTCCAAAGAACCCTATGGTAGGTGGAAAACCAGCGAGAGATAGTATCCCTATAAAGAAAGCCACTGCGCCTATTCTTGAGACCTGTGACATTGAACTGCTTTCCTTCTTGTAAATTACTTTTCTGCTCTCAAACATATCATATGCAAGAAATACTATTGCATCTGCAACAGCAAATGCAAATATGTAAAACACTGCTGCATTTATCCCTTTTGTAGTAAGAACTGCTATGCTTATGAATGCAAAGCCTGCTTGTGAAATGCTTGAATAAGCAAGTATCCTCTTTATCCTATCCTGAACGGATGCAAGAAATGAACTAAGAAAGATGGTTATAAGAGCTATTGAAAGGAAAAGTGCAGTCACAAAAAGAGAAGAGACTGGGAGTGCGAAAAAGAATACCCTTATCATTGCCATTAAGCCGGCCGCCTTGGATACCGACGAAATAAATGCCGTAACTGAGCTCCTTGAAGCTTCGTAGGTATCCGGGGCCCACATATGGAAGGGAACAAGGGTTGATTTAAAGCCCAGCCCTGCTACTACTATCGCAACACCCGCGATAAACGGTAAATACGAAATAACATGCAAAGAAGAAAATGATAGAGTCCCCGAACCAGCATATACAAGAGAAATACCGAATATCAAAATTACCATAGATATTACCCCTGTTGAAAGATATTTTACCGCCCCTTCGAGTGCGTTTCCCGACTTGTACATGTAAACAAGAGCATATGTTGATATGGAAAGTATTTCAATGGAAATAAACAACGAAAGAAGGTTGCTTGATAAAACCACAAGAGTTGAACCGAGAACTGCAGAAAGATACGAAATATCTATTGCAACGCCATGCTCGTTTTTATCCGATATTATAAAAAGATATATAAAAAAGGAGAGAAACAGCATAAAACCGGTTACAAACTGAGAGTACTGCACTTCTGAAAATAGATTTGTGTTCATGTTTCCGTAGATGATATCAAAAACAAGCGCCATGCCTAGGAAAACGGCCGTTATATAGTGCAAAAAGACCTTTTTGTTGCTCTTTAAACTACGCCTTAGAAAATCTACAAGTATAAGAAGCAATATTCCGGAAAAAAGAATGTACTGAGGGTTTAGATATTCCATTTTACAGGCCCCCCAGCGTGCTTAAAAGTAATGAAGGAAATAGACCTAACAAAAGGATAAAAAAAGACAGGAATACCATAAAAAGCAGCTCTATTTTTGATATGTCCGTTAAATTTCCAAATGTCTTTTTCAACTGACCAAATAAAGATTGCTTGATTACCCTTAAATAATAATTTGTAGACAGCATTATCCCGAATATCGCAAAAAGGGATATGCCCGCAACGCCATATGAGCCTATGAATATAAGGAATTCTCCAGGAAAGTTAGATAATCCGGGAACGCCAAGACTTGCAAATATGCCAAAAATAAGAAAGAAGGAAAGCAAGGGCATCTTTGACATCAATCCTCCCATTTTTTCAGTTTCATTTGTACCTGTCTTTTGCAGAAGTATATAGGAGATGCCAAACAGCATTGTTATTATGAAGCCATGGCTTACCATTAACAAAACCGAACCTGCGACTGCCAAGTTAATACCTGATGAAATACCGATAAAAACCAACGACATGTAGAACATGCTTGAATAAGAAAGCAGCTTTTTCAGATCCTTCTGTCCAGAAGCAGTAAATGCAATGTAGATTGCAGTGAATACCCCTAAAGCTATTAACGGCAACCTAAACTCCAAAAGCAAATTTCCAAAAAGTCCAAAGCCGAACAGGATAAATGCAAACCCTCCGAGCTTTGAAAGCATGCTGGATAACAGCATTGTTCCTGAAGAAGGGGAATAATAATAAGAGTCAAGAAGCCACCCATGAAGCGGAAAAATCGGCATTTTTATCATGACTGTTATTAACAGTAGGAAAAAGGAAAGATATTCTATATATAAAGGCAAAGCCGAGATTCTAGAAGCAATTACAGAAAAGTTGAAACTACCCGTGTAAAGGAAAAGAAGTATAAAGAATGCAAGAAGAGTAAGACTTCCAAACTGTGTGAACACCAGAAATTTCATTGCCGCTTTTTTACCCTTTTCACTATTGCCCCATAATCCTGTAATGAAGAAAAGAGAAAGAACTGCGACTTCCCAGAAAATAAAGAACACTATCAAGTTAGATGAAACAAAAACGGATATAACTGAAATATATACTAAAAGATAAAAGAGGTAAAAAATGGTTTTGCTTTGTTTTATTTCCTTGGCTGCGAAAAGAAGTATTGCAAAGGGTACAGTTATTGCCAACAAAAGGAACGGGATAGTTATGAAATTTTCCTGCAGTGAAAAAGAGAAGCTTATGCTGGAATTTATGTTTACATTAAAGCTTGAAAAGCCGAAAACAAGGCCCAGAGCAAATAATACGGCGTTTGCTGCCATTACTGAAAGCACTATTATTTCAGGAGAAGGCAGTTTGTCATAGAATCTTTTTAATATTAAAAGCAGCATTCCTATCGCCGGTACCAATAAAAGAAAGATTAAGTTTATCATATGAAAATCACCGCTAAAAGGAGAATTACAGCTAGCCCTATAATTACTGCTGTCAGATACCTAAAAGCATCTCCATTTTCAATCTCTCTTGTCTTTGAGGATAGGATAAAAGTTGATTCCGCAATCCTCGACATTGCACTTGAAAACATGAAATCAAACCTTCCAACGTAAAAACCAAAGGTTGAAATCGCATTTCCAATTGCTATTATGAACTTCTCATATCCATAGCCTGCAATTTTTTCTGATAGACTCTTCATTCTTTCCGTTAATTGCTGTGTTTTCCCAAGATAAAAGACCTCATATGAAACGAGGATACCTAGCAAAGAAGCCGCGAGTGCTATAAACGAAAAGACATCAAAAGAATACGCAATGCTTATTATTCCTTTAAAGAAGTAAAGGAAAGCTCCACCAACCGTGGAAATTATTGAGAGAAGTATTATTGGAAAAAAAAGATTGAATTCCTTTTTAAGAGGTTTTTTTGCCTTACTGCCGAATATAACAAAAAAGGCTCTAAATGAAAAAATAGCAGTAATAAAGGCAACAAAAACAAAGGCGATGTTTTCAAATACATTAAAGTTATGCGTAAGGGCCGAATGTGCAAAAAAGCTCATAAAAGGAGGTATGGCCGAGATTGAAGCAAAACCTATTAATGCAGGGATTGTGAACCATGTTCCCCTTAATTTCTTCTTATTCAGCTCATATATATCGTAAGTACCGAAAATAATTGCAAGCCCTCCGCTTATGAAGAAAAGCATGGATTTGAAAACTGCATGCGTAAACAGGTAAAAGATTGCCCCTCCTGCATTTAAGGTCCCTATTGCAAGGAACATGAACGCAAGGCTTTCTATTGTGGAGTATGCGAGTATCTTTTTGAAGTGCCTTTCCTTTAAGCCAAGCAATGCGGCTGCAAAGGCAGTAATGAACCCTATCACGACTATCAAGTTAAGAAGGCCGGCTGCAGAAATGAGGGGGAGAAGCCTTACAAGGAGGTATGCACCTGCTGCAACCATTGTCGCAGAATGAAGAAGGGAACTTACCGGAGTAGGGCCTTCCATCGCATCTATCAACCATGTGTAGAATGGAAACTGCGCTGCCTTTGAAAGTCCCGCAATTGTAAAGAGAGAACCTGCAATTACCAATGCAGACAAAGGCATTAAATAGAGGGAGTTCAAAATAGAAGATATTGAAAAAGTCTTAAGCGCAGAGAAGACCACTATTAAAGCCGCAAGAAAGGCAAGATCACCAATTCTTGTTATTAGTAGGGCCTTCTTGCTGGAAACCGCTGGCCCTTCTCTGTCATACCAAAAGCCTATCAATAGGTAGGAGGTTATACCAACAAATTCCCAAAATATAAAGAACAGAAGCAGACTGTTTGATAACACCAGGCCGAGCATAGAGAATATGAAAAATGACATCTCTGCATAAAACCTTGCATGCCTTTCTTTTTTCATGTAAACGCCTGCAAACATTAAAACCATGATTGATATGAATGAAACCAGCAACGCCATGAAAAGGGTTAGGTTATTTCCTATAAAGGAAAGCGAGAAGGACAAGCTACTGAAGGAAAACCAAGTATAGCTTTCTATTATGTCCTTATTGAAATAAAGAATAAAGAAGAAAATTGAAAGAAGGAAGGAAATTACTGCAGCCGACAATGAAATCAACCAGCTTATATTTTTTCTTTCTCCCAATAATGGAATGACAACTGCAGAAATTAACAATGGAAGAAGTATTAGATACAGCATATCAGCCTTTGTACCTCCCTAGTTTTGATATCGAAAGTGAGCCGGTCTTCCTTGAAAACACTACCATCAATGCGATGAAAACAACTGTTTCAAATACTATCATTATTAGCGTTATAAGGGCATAGCTTATTCCATTTAAAGCTGAATAAAAATTGGCGGCAGACACAAAATTTATTATGGCCGCATTCACTATTATCTCAGAGGATATGATTATGGATATGCCTTCCCTTCTTGAAAGTATGCCATAAATTCCTATGACAAACAGTATACTTGTAAGCAGCAGAAAATAATTCTCAGGTATCATACATTTTCACCCCTGCTTATTATGTATATTGTTGAGAATATGCTTGCTATTGCAGTGAATGCTAGCACAAAAAGAAGGCCTGCGTAATTTTGGAAGAAGTACGCTCCAAAATCCGCATAGTTCAAAGCAGAAGAGTACTGAGTAGAAGGCATTTTAATCAGTAGAAATGAAGTTACTGCCAGGATTATTATTGGAAGAGAAAAAGCAAGCTTTGAGTTTATCCTTTTAACTGTCCCTTCTGGCATTGAGCTTATCCCTATTGCAAGCAAAAGCACTATCCCCCCATTGTATATTATAAGTTCTGCTATTCCAAGAAAAACAGCATTCAGGTAAAGTATCATTGCTGTTACGGATATAACAAACATAAACATGTAAAGAAGGGAGTGTATAAGATTCTTGGTAGCGACCATAAGGATGGCAGTAGATATAAGCAATCCTGAGATTATCAAAAACCCAATGCTTCCCAAATCCATTACAGTAGATAAGAACTTTATAAATAAATAAGTGGTTTTTCAATACTAACAACAAACTAGCTTAAAAACTGCAAATAATACTTATTTATTTAAACGAAATCATATATTTTTATGATTGGATTCAGCATAAAGAACTACGAGAAGGAGTTTGATACTCAAGAATTGGAAAAAAAGCATGTATTCTATGATCTTTACATAAAAAGCGACGATCCGCAGGTACTGAGGAACCAAGTATCAGAGTACATGACTGACATGGACTATAAGATATTGCTCAATGAACTTGCAAAATTCAATGACAATGAACTGGAAGAAACCTTCAGAGGCGGGAATGTAAAGCCGATAAGAGCGCTCATAAAAAGTGCGAAAGATAACAAAAAAGGGTCAAAATACCCAATAGCGTGGAAGACCTGCCTCATTCTGGGGATAGTGCTGCTGGCGCTTCTTCTTGTTTCCTACCGCTCAAACATATACACAAATATAACTCATTTCAGCTATTCTCCGTCTGCACTTGTGCTTTATGGGATGATAGCCTTTTTCTTACTATCACTAATATTCTTTGAAATAAAGAAAATAGTGCCTATATTTCTGTGGGCAAAGATAATAGGTGTATATGACCCTACAGAGGAATCAGCCAATGTAAGAGTAGTGCTAGCAGGAGACTGCAAATTCAAGGACAAAGACTCATATTCTAAGCTTGAAGGGGACATGACAGAGATGTACAGCGAACTTTCAAGAAAATACGGCAATAAACTAGATAAAAGACAGCTTGCCAACAGTGTTTCAAGCAGCCTCTCAATGGGGCCACAAGGTTCAACGAAGCTTAACAACAAATTAAGGGACATTGAAAAGGAGTCTGCAGATTTAGAAAGAAACTTCGTTGCTGGCAAAATAAGTGAAGATGAATACAAAAAAATGAAGGCACAGATAGAAGCTAAAAGGCAGCAGCTTGACACTTTATTTGATTTAATTAATGGTTAGACAACGAATTAAAAAATTTATCTTGCTATATATCCAATTTTAACCAAAAGAATGGTTCATTTTTTATCTCTATTTAGGTCTCTTATAATTTGGTCGTATTCCTTTTTTGTTATTTCTCCTCTCGCGTATCTCCTCTGCAAGTACCTAACTGCTCTGTAATCGTGATAGCTATTTTTGTTAGAGGGGATGTTGCTATAGCTGTACCTCCAAGACCTAGAAAAAAGCCAAAAAATAAGTAGTACAAAAATTACGAAGCCAATAAAGCCCCAAATCATGTTATAAAAATAAAATTGCGGATAATAAAATGGCATATTCACTGAATTTAAGTGACCCGAATAGTATGTCCCAATAAACACAAGAACTATTACAAAGCCAAAAACAATCAATAGCCGGATAGATCTCCAAAACTCAATTCTATCTATTATCTTTGAGCTATCCATATTAGATTTTACTTCTTAGAAGACAAACTTAGCTCTTTCTTCCTAAGCTCGTTCTTCAGCTGAGCGACTTTCTTCTTCAAATGTCTGTACTTACCAGCATCAGCTGGCTGGAGCCCCTGCGTCTTCTTTATGTTCATTTTCAGAAGTTCCATTTCCAAGTCCTTCAGATTCTCTTCCATCATTTATTTTCACTCCTCCAATGTTTTCAGTCGGCACAACTATAGTCACCTTTATGCCTATTGATCCTCTTTTAAGCACTAGCTGTTTTTTTGCACTTCTTACGCCGAAAAACTCCACCTGCCCAGTCTTTGGCATTACACTACCAGTCGGCCTGAATTTAAAATGTGCAGCTCTCTCCTTTATGACTCCACCTATCTCTATTTCTACCCCTTTTGCCCCTGCGGCCATTATGCTGTCCATTGCCTTATGAGCAACTACCTTATATTTCATGGGCCCGTACTTAGCTATCTTAAAGGCTATTGAGTCTGCCACTATGGCAGGATCTAAATTAGGATTCTGTGAGCCTTCAACTTCTATTCTCGGGGATTCCTGGTTGAAATATTCTCCAAGTTCCTTTGAACTTTCCCTTAGTATTTGATTTGCCCGGGTTATTATTGCTCCTGGCTTGGGTGTTTTTATCACTATTTTCATACCCAAAGGAGTTTTCTCTATCCTTATATCACTTATTCCAAATCTATTGAATTTCTTGAATAGATATTCCCTTGCTGTCTCATCATTCACTTTGTTTGCGATTATTTTTTTGGGTAACATGTCATTGCTCCGCCTTTAAGTCATTGCTTTCCGTGCTTTTATTACTTTCCTGCTCGGCCGGTTTCTCCTTTTTTTCTTCATTAGGCTTCTGGCTTTCTTCTTTTGACTCTTCTTTTACAGGTTCTTTAGCGGCAGGACTTTCAACTGTATTTTCTGCATTAGCCTGCTTCTTTTCAGGCATCTTCCTTTCCTGATCAACTAAAGAATAAATCGTTAAATTTGTACGTTTCCCGTGCCTGTAAACTGTTCCACTCGAAAATCTAGGATAACCCCCTCTACCAAGAGAGTAACTGCTTATCACTATCTTTGACTCGTCGAACCCCATGTTCTTTGCATTTGCCTTCAACTCTTCAAGCATTGAAACTACCTGCTTGGTCGCTTTTTGCGGATAACCTGCCGGTACGCCATGCTTGTGGCCTTTGCTTGGATATTTTCTGAAAGGTATGTATGCCTGCTTTGCCAGTACTTTTTTAAGTAAGGCATTTGCCTTTGAAATCTGTTTTCCCTTAACTGCTTCCATTATCTCATGCGTGTGCTTTAAGGATATCGGCATCCCCTCTCTTTTTACCTGTACTTTAGTTACCATATTTACTTAATAGGAACAAACCCGCTTGAACGCGTAGCTTTCATACCTGGTGAACCATGCTTAACCTGTTTCGTTGTAAGTGCAAACTCTCCCAGACGATGAAAAACCATTGAAGGTTTTATCTCTATAGGCACAAACTCCTTGCCGTTGTGTACATGTATTGTAAGACCAACGAAATCTGGAAGTATAAACATCTCTCTCATGTGCGTTTTAATGGTTTTTGACTTTGCTGCTTTTTTCTTCATGTTTTCTAGAAACGCCTTTTCTTCAGGAGAAAACCCTCTTTTCATGGCCCTCCTAAAATCAGCATTGGCTATCTTTACTAGTTCCTCATTCGGCATCTTTTTTAGCTCGTCTATGCTCTTTCCTCTGAATTTGTACTCTTCCATTACCTAACACCTGTCCTCTTAGGGGCTATTGCCCCCACCTTTGCTCCAGGAGGAGAATTTCTAGCAGAGCTCTTAGACTTGTGCTGTGTGCTTCTTCTCTTTCCTCCGAATTTGTGTTCGTAAGCATTCATTGCAACGGCAGCGTTCATAGGCCAGTATCTGCTTCTGGCTTTTATAAGATGATACTTATTTCCTGCCTTGTAAAATGGTTTTTCTTTTCTTCCTGCATTGGCTATTTTACCGATAATTGCCCTGCAGTCTTGTTTCAATCTAAGAATCTTTCCGCTTGAGAGTGAAATAGCAACTTCCTCTCCAGTATTCTCCATTATCCTTGCGCTGTTTCCGCCAGCCCTTATAAGTTTTCCGCCATCTCCTGCTTTTAGTTCAACATTGTAAACATTTGTTCCGGTCGGAATGTCGCCAAGCCTTAAAACCGAGCCTTCCTTTATGCTGTCTGTTTTCATGTATTGTATTATAAGACCTTCATATGCACCAACAAACGCGGGTAAAAATGACTTTGAACCATTTTCGAATTTTATCTCCATCAATGGCGCAGTTCTGTACGGATCATGAATAAGCTTCGTTATTCTTGCGTTCATTGGCTCGAATGAATTCGGAAGCTTTACTTTCCCGATTGCCTTGAAATCGTTGACTCTAAAAACCCTACTCTTTCCCCTTCTTCTTGACCTTGGTACTTTCATAATTCTCGAAATTATACTCTACTTATGTTTTTTACCTTTATATATATTTTTACCTTCAATAAAAACAAAATATAATAAGGGTAACGGCTTTTTATTCTTTAATAATGAAAAATAATGCATTAAAGCTTTTCGGAAGTGAAATAATTAAGGAAGCGGAAGGATTCGCCAAACTGTGCAGAACCGGCAGAAGGTGGGGAGGAAAAGCTGTACTTATAATCCTTGATGCATGCCTTGATAGCACAGGTCTGAATTATTTTACAGTGGTTGTGCCAAAAGTCAATTATTTTCGTGAAAAATATGTAGATTCGGGGGTAGTATCAAAATGCGACGATTTTAAAAAGATAAGCGAAAAGGAACTGCTTTCTATGTTCAAAAACGAAAGAGTATGGAAAGCAATGAAGGAAATCTGCGGGTTTATAGCGGAAAGGAATATCAGCGGAGATGAGATTAAAACACTTAAAGACTGGGCAGAAAATGCCGATCCTTTTAAATTTAAAAATGATGAAGTGGGAAGGATAAATGGTGTGGGAATAAGCACTTTTCAGTATCTAAGAATACAAAGCGGAGTAGACACAATAATGCCTGATAAGATAATAATGAAGTGGATAAGCAAGAATTTTAAAGAAGTTAAAACACCCTATGAATGCATATTAGAAGGGAATAGAATAAGCAAAATTCTTAATATCAGTCAGATAGAGCTTTGCTGGGCGATATGGATAAAGGAAAGTGGTGAATTAAACCGCATAAAGGTGGAATAAAAACATATATAAAACAGCAAAAACTTTTTCTCTTATGGACATAAATAAAATCAATTTCATAAAAAAATCCTTCATAAACTTTGAAGGAAAAACTGAAAAAATTATGATATACAGAGAGATTGGTGAAAATAATTTTCATTTTGTATTCAAATGCCCCAAATGCGGAAAAGAAAATGACTTTGAATCAGAATTGAAAATCGAAAAAGTAAAGGAAGCCGGAAAGGCAAAAGAAAAATATGTTTTTAAATGCAGCGAATGCGGACAGGTTTACTCAGTAGAAAGGTTAAAGCCGCCACGCACACGCTCAAAATAATATGAGCCAATTGACTGATACAATAATTAAGCTCGCTGACGACTATAAAATAAAAAGCAGCAATGAAAACGGGCAGAATTTTTTGATAGATGAAGAAGTACTAAAGGAAGAGATAGAACAAGCAGAATTAAAGCCTTCCGATGTGGTTTTGGATATAGGCGCAGGATTTGGAAGCATAGAAACACTGGCAAGTAAAAAATGCAAAGTGATAGCAATAGAAAAAGAGATAAAATGCTACTCTTACTTGATTGACAAATATGAAATAGACCCGAATGTACAGATAATAAATGCGGATGCCCTAGAGATAATATACCCTAAATTCAACAAGATAATATCAAACCCCCCGTATAACATTTCTGACAGGATAATTGACAAGCTTTCATTCTATGATTTTGAATTTGGCGTAATGATACTACCTAACAGCTTAGCAAAACAGCTTCTGTCAAAAGAAAACATCACCAAATTCTCCGCTACCCAAAACATATTTTTTGAATTTGCAGAAATAAAGGAAGTGAAGAAGGAAGCATTTTATCCAGTTCCAAGAATCACAAGCAGAATGGTAAAAATCACAAAAAAACAAAATGATATATTGCAGGAGATATTTAGAAGAAAAGAGATGCTGCTGAAAAACGCCTTTGTGGCCGGTAGGATCGCACTTGATTACAAAACAAAAAGAGAAAGCAAGCAGGCATTTCAAGAACTGCCCGATAAAATTAAATCGCTGGGGAACAAACAGGTAAAGGAATTGACTTTAAATGAAATAAATGAAGTAATAAAATATATTGATCATTGAGCTTTCTGTTCGGGCATCTTAACGCTAACAACCCTGCTTATGCCTTCATCATTCATGGTAACGCCATAGATTACATCTGCGTTTATAAGCGTAGTTTCATTGTGTGATATTATTATAAACTGAGAAGATGCTGAGTAAGCTTTAACCAAGGCCGAGAAATTACCTGCATTTATTGCATCCAAAGCCGCATCAACTTCATCTAAAACATAGAAAACCGCATCGGTGTATTTTGACAGCGCCATTATTAATGAAATCGCAAGAACAGAAAGCTCTCCGCCGCTCAACCCCCTTATGTTCCTGACTCTTTTGTTGGGAAGCTCTACGGATATATCCAGCCCTGATGAAAACACGTTGTTTGGATCTTCTGGCACAAACTCTGCCTTTCCTTTTGTTATTGAGTTGAAAACCTTCGTAAAAATCGAATTTATGTCTGATAAAGTCTTCATGAAAGACTCAAGTTTCTTTTGTTCTATTTCTGAGATTACAGATAATATCCTGTTTCTCTCATCGTTCAATTTCTCAAGTTTAACGTTGAATTCCTCGTACTGCTGCTGGGTCTCCATGAAAGTCTTAAGTGCAAGTTCATTTATCGGGCCGAAGGAATTTATCTTTGAATTAAGGGAATTAATTTCCTTGTTTATCTTCTCAAGCGTTTCTCCTTCCTCTATCTTCACACCTTCTATCTTGTATTTTTTGTATTCTTCTTCTGCTGTTTCAAATTTTACCCTAGATCCTGCTTCCTTAACCTTCAAAGCGTTTATTTCCTCTGCGACTTTCTGAGAACTGCTATATATCGCTTCCCTTTGCTTCTGCATGCTATTAAGCTCATTCAAAAGCTCACTTCTTCTTTTCCTAAGCATGCTTAGGTTATTCGACTTGTTTGAAAGCTCTTTTCTGGCTTTGTCGTAATTCTCCTGAGTATCCTTTATTGCATTTTCAACGTCTTCTATTTCCTTTTCAAATCTTTCTCTTTCCTTGTTAAGCTGAGAAAACCTTCTTTCTAGATTGGTTATCTCAGACATTAGAACAGCCGAAAGCTTGTTTCCAGAAGTCGCCACTTTTACCTGTAGATCATTAACTTCCCTTTCAATGGCCTCTATCTCCTTCCTATGGTCTACTATATCTGGTTTGTTCTTATCCAATTCCTCTAGCTTTGATTTCAAATTCAAATTCTCATTCTCAAGTGACTGTATGCTTTCAGATATCTCCGATTCAGTGCCGGTAAACTTTGATTTTTCCTGAATAATCTTTGCTATTTTACCTTTTGTCTCATCTAAAGTTTTCTGCCTTACTTTTATCTCAGTCATGATCGAATTCAAGGTGGATTCTTTTTCTATCACTTCCTCGTCATACTTCTCCTTAAGTTTCGAATGCTCGCTTATCTCTGCGTTTATTTCGGCAATCTTTTTATTAACATTAAGTATGTTTGGCATGTCAAAATGCCCTCCTGAAACCGTCCCAGTTTTTTCAAACACAGTGCCATCTTGTAAAACCATCCTGTACTGGTGCATAAGCTCCTTGGCAGAATCAAAATCTTTTACTAAAACCGTATCACCAAAAACAAATTTCATTGCCGGTGAAAGATTTTCAGCGAAATTCACAAGGTTTATTATGTAGTCTATTATCCGCTGATCATTCAACTTTTCAAAGCTATAGCCGCCTTTAACAGTTGTTAAAGGTATAAAGGTATAGAAGCCAAGCTTTTCATTTTTAAGCTTCTCTATGCACTGCCTTGCAGTTTCCTCGTTTTCAACAATTATGAAATCCCCTCTTCTCCCTATTGATCTTAAAACCGGGGTAGAGTATTCCTCTTTTTTCAGCGAAAAAAGCTCAGATACTAAACCGTATATCCCGTTTATATCCTTTTTGAGCCTGCTGACCACCTCCACTGCCCTGTTCTGGGAGGATAAAGAATTCCTTTGATTAAGCAGGTTCTCTCTCAACAGATATATTGAATCGGCTTCCCTTTTGGCCTGGACCTTCAACTTGTCAATTTCCGGTTTTAATGAAGAAAAAGACAAGGTCATCCCTTTTATTGTTTTTTCAAGGTCATTTCTGCTGGATTCTAGGTTAGTTAGCTCCTCTTGAAGCTCTGCAATTTTTGGGTAGTTTGCCAAAGCAATCTTCAGCTCATATATCTTTTTGTCTATATCATATATCCTTTTTTCAAGCGATTCCTTTGTTTTAAGGTAATTCTGCGTCTTGGATTCACTTTCTACCAAGGAAAGCTTTCTAGAATTCAAAGCAGCGATCTTTTCCTCAAGTTTCTTCTTTTCTTCCTCTTCCTCTTTTATCTGCTTTTTCAGCTCTTCCTGTGACTTTGAAAGCTCTTCTATTGACAAAATGATATTATTAAGCTGTTCGTTGTCGTTTTTAAGCACGGCATTCAGTCTTGCAAGCTCTGAATCAAATTCCTTAGCTTTGTTTTCTGCTTCTAGTATCTCCTTTTCTCCTTCTGCTTCTGCCTTTGTGTTTATGCTCTCGACTTCCTCATTTATCTTTTTTACTTTTTCATTCAATTTTGATATCTCGGCCGAAAGTTCCTCATTTCCCTTCTCTGCTTCCTTAAGTTTTTCGAGTATTGCCTGTAATTCAGAATCGGCAGCATCTCTTTTAATCGTGGATTGCTTTGAAAGAAGGGAAGCGTATCTTCCTTTAAGCTCCTGAAATTCAACTGCCCTTGTCTTTTCTTTTTCAAGTTGCGCCATCAACTTCTGTTTTTCATTTAATACCGTTTCTATTTTTGCTATGTTGTCTTCTACTTTCTTCATCTCGTTCATTGCCTTGCTTTTTTTGTCTTCAAATACACTTATTCCGGATATGTCATTTATCAGGCTTAACCTATCTTCATTGGAGGTGCCTACAACCTCCAGTATCCTTCCTTGCGGGATTATATTGAACCCATCCTGCCTAAATTTTACCAGCGCAAGAACATTTAGTACCTCCTCTCTTGTAGAGGCTTTTCCGTTTATTCTGTAAATGCTCTTTCCGTTCTTATCGACCTTTCTGCTAATCGATACCTCGTTTTCCTCTATTCCATGAAACTCCTTCTTTGAATTGTCAAGAATTACATTCACTTTTGCATGCTCGGCCTGTCTTCCGCTCTTTCCTCCATTAAATATGAGATCTGTAAGCAAATCAGAGCGCATCTCCTTCTTTGATGAACCGCCAAAAACAAAAAGGAGTGCGTCGATTATGTTGCTTTTTCCAGAACCATTAGCACCAGCTATAGCGTTAAAACCATTTACAAAATCGAACTTGATGTGCCCTGCGAAGGATTTGAAATTATCGAGTTCTACTTGCTTTATATAAGTCATATTCAACTATCTAAAAAAATTTTTAATATTAAATGCTAACTATTTCTCTATGCCGGTAAAATCAGTCTACTACGTGTGAGGATACAAGTTTTTTGATCTTTTCTGGCAAGTACTTACCCTTTATGTGAAGCACTACTTCATTGCTAGGGTGAGTCTCATTTTCATTTTCCGTAAATATAAATATCTCATTTCCATCCACTATAACAAACCTGCCTATATCTAAATCCGTTTTGTTGAGCTTTCCAAACTGCTTTATCTCGTTCAACAGTGTTTCATTAACATCCTTTACAGGTGCATAAACATGAACAGTAACGTTGTTTGCTTTGGCCTTTTTAAGGGCCCTCCCCAGTGCGCTTATTTTCTTTTCCAACGATTGCTCGGTTGTAATCAGTACTATCTCTCCCTTGGCCGCGCCTATGCTTTTCTTTATCCTGAAATATATGTTGTCTAACCCTTGATAAGAATTCGCAACCTTCCCTTCATCTACGTACTTTATCCCTTTATTGTAAAGGTTTTGAAGGTCGTTCAGCATTGCACTGTCTTTTAATTTGCTTAGCTTATCTAGCTTTTGATCCAGCGATTCCTTTGCTTTTTCCTCAAGCTTTTCTATCAGTTCCTGTGGGGGAATTGCCCTATAGCTTATCGGCTTGCTTAGATCCCTTACTATAAAACCGCCATTTTCCAGCGAAACAAGTATATCATAGGCCCTTGATTTTGGTATGTTCGCTATCTCGCTCAATTTACCAGAGGTTGACTTTCCTTGTGAAAGCAGGGCAAGCCATACTTTTGCCTCATATAAATTCAATCCGAACATCCTCCTTATTTTAGCTATATAATCTTCACTAAAAGACAATGCCATAATCAATCACCTACACAATACTTAGCAATAAACAAGTATATAAATCTTTCTTTTTCACCAAAAATAAAAGTAAAAAAATAAAAAATTTAAAGTAATCCTTATACTTTTACCCTAAATACCCACATCGAAAAGGAGAATACAATTATTCCAAGTATCACTTCGAATAAGGGGTATATATAAGCCGATGGAGGCGTTGTAACGGTCTTATAGAAATATCCGCTAAGAACCGCTGACGAAAGGATAGACGCCAAACCAAGCACTATTAGGACCAATCCAAATGCGAACAGAATCAATCCTATAGCTGCATCCACCGCTCTTTTCTCCTCGTCGACAAATTTTAAACTGTCTTTTGCTTTCATAATACGTTTAAGTTTTTGTCATTTAAAAGCTTTTTTTAATAAAAAATTAGAGAATATCACTTAACAATAAATACTTTAAAAGCGTAATAAGTGTATGGAAGAGGAAAAATGCATATTCTGCATGATTGCAAGCAAAAAAGTGCCTGCCAAAGAAGTTTACGAAGACCCTATGGTAATTGGGATTTTAGACATTAATCCTGCTTCAAAGGGCCACATAATAATGATACCAAAAAAGCACTATAACAATATATATGAGATGCCACAGGAGGAGTTTTTACAGTACATGAGCGTCGCAAGGGCCGTTGGCTATGCAATATTACTGTCACTTGCCCCAAACAACGTTGAAATGCTTTATACAAAAGAGCTTACAAAGGGCAACGTGACTCCACATGCCCTCATACATTTAATACCAAGATACAATGATGACACCATAAACCATGTTTGGCAGCCTCAGAAAATGGAGGAAAGCGATTTTATTGCCGTGGAAAACGCCATAAAATCGGCAATAGAAAAAGTCAAGTCTGCAGAAGCTCCAAAACCCGCTAAGCAGACAGCTGAGGAGCAGAAAAAACCTGAAAACGCGATTAAAGAGAACAAGCCGCAGATAAATATCCAAAGGAAAATAGTGGTATTTTAGTTTCCTTTGTATTCTACGGTTTTATCGTCTTCCTTCTTTATCTCTTCCTGTATTGTTTCCTTTATTTCCTTGAATTCTTTTTTATCAACGTCAAAATAATCATAGAAAGAAGGGGTGATTTTTATCACCTTTTTGCCGTCTTCTATGTCAGTTGAGACTAATCCTCTGGACTGCAACTCCTTTACATGCTGGTATGAGATGCTGCCTCTTCTTTTAACTAAGTCAGCCTGCTTTATTTTCCCATTTAAAACTATCAAACTTAAGGTCATTAAAACCCCTCTACTCATGTCTGTTCTTAGGTTATCCTGTACCAAATAAAGAAGGTCACTTCTCAATCTCATTCGGTATAAATTACCTTCTGTCAATATGTAAAATGCACTCTTTCTTTCAGAATATATTTTATTGATATCATTGACTGCTTTTTTTACCATTATTGGGTCGGATTTTGTCCGTTTTACTATCTCTTCTAGGCTTATGCCATCTCCAAATGAGAATATAAGCGCTTCAACATACTCATTTATTTTTACCATATCATTGATATAATGGATACAATCGCATTTATTGATTTTAAAAGTTAATGGTCACTTTACCCTGCTCTTTATATATATCTCTTTGAAAGGTTCATTTTGCGTGATTTCCACCTTGTTCATGTTTGATATAAACAGGAGCGGCAGTAATGTGTAAATTATCTCCTTTCTGTCATTATTTTTTGATACCAACTCGGAGAAAAGAACTATCTCCTTGATGCCAAAGAGCTTTCCCAGTTTTTCAAGAAGTAACCTTATTCTGTCCTCTATTTTTACTTCCTTAAGCTTTAGTTCGAAGTTTATCTTCTGCTTTGTGCTGTACCGCATAGCTTCCCTTATTGTGTTTATAAGCTCAGTAAGGGTTATCTTTCTGCTTCTGAAAATTGGAAGTTTTGATGTGACAGCTATGTCAAAAGGCACTGCCTTTATATACCTCTGCTGGCTTTCCCTTTCCTTTTTCACGTTGAGCTCAAGCATTTCTTCCACAACGGTATCGGATTTCATTTTCAGGAGTATAGCTGCAGTGTAAACAAACTTTCCTCCAAATCTAAAGTCTATCTGGTTTATTTTTGAAATCAACGCAGCGAACCTGTCGGCTATCTTAATAAGGTCTATGTCCATGGGATCCATGCCTTCGTCCCTTATTATTGTGGTTATAAGATGTTCCCACCCGAGCTCGTCATTCAGTATAAGCTTGTATATCTCTTCGTGATCCATCTCAACCGAAGTAATTAAGCTCCTTCGCCTTCTCCTTTTTACTGTAAAGTTTCTTTGCCATTTCCTCGTACTTTTTTGCTTCCTCCGGAGTCAAGCTTGGCCTTACAAGATCAAGAGCTTTTTCAAAGTCTTCTCTGGTTACTTTACTTGCAGAAATGCTGTTTCTCAGTGCATTCATACCTGCTTCTTTTGCAAGCCTTTCTATGTCCGAGCCGACGTAGCCTTCTGTTTTTTTGACAAGGAATTCAATTAGCTCGTCTTTATTGCCTTCTATCGGCATTTTATTTAAGTATACCTTAAGTATTTCTCTTCTGCCATTCTCATCGGGTGGCGGGACGAATACTATGTTATCAAATCTCCCTGTCCTCAGTATTGCTGGATCAACTTTATCAACTCTGTTTGTAGCGCCTATAACGATTACATTCTTAAGTGGCTCTATGCCGTCTAATTCCGTAAGCAATTGGTTCACAACCTGCTCAGTTGCATTGTTACCTTCGTAGTTGGACCGCGATGAAGCTATGCTGTCCAGCTCGTCTATAAAGATTATAGATGGTGAAACCTGTCTTGCTTTGTCGAATATCTCCCTTATCCTTTTCTCGCTTTCACCTACATATTTATTGTATATTTCCGGCCCTTTGATTGCAATGAAATTTGATTCCGTTTCATGCGCTACTGCCCTTGCAAGCAGCGTCTTTCCAGTACCGGGTGGACCGTAAAGAAGTATTCCTTTGGGAGGCGTTATTCCTATCTTTCTAAATGAATCGGGGTGCTTCAAAGGCCACTCTATTGCCTCTTTAAGTTGAGCTTTGACCTGATCCAAACCACCAACATCCTCCCAGCCTACACTTGGTCTTTCAACTAAAACTTCACGCATTGCGCTTGGCCTTACAAACCGTAATGCCTCTCTGAAATCATCCATTGTTACTATCAGTTTTTCAAGAACGGTCTTTGGAATGTTTTCTCCCTCTTTAACATTCAATTCATTTATGTTTCTTCTTATAACATTCATAGCGGCTTCCTTTATGAGCGATTCTATGTCTGCACCGACAAAACCATGTGTTATCTTTGATATATAACCTAAATCAACACTTTTGTCCAAAGGCATGTTTCTAGTGTGTATATTCAAGATTTCCAGCCGTCCTTTTTCATTTGGAACGCCGAACATTATCTCCCTGTCAAACCTTCCAGGTCTACGCAATGCAGGGTCTATTGCATTTGGTCTGTTTGTAGCGGCTATTACTATGACTTTACCTCTGCTCTTCAAACCGTCCATTAATGTAAGGAGCTGTGAAACAACCCTATGCTCTACCTCTCCTATGCTTTCTTCTCTCTTAGTGGCTATTGCATCTATTTCATCTATGAATATTATTGAAGGTGCATTCTTTTCAGCTTCATCGAAAATTTCTCTTAATTTCTTTTCAGCATCGCCAACCCACTTGCTCATAACTTCTGGACCATTTATCGTTATGAAGTGAGCATCACTTTCATCTGCTACTGCCCTTGCAAGCAGCGTCTTTCCAGTACCGGGTGGACCGTAAAGCAAAACACCTCTGGGAGGGGTTATACCTAACCGCATGAATATCTCTGGGTGCTTTAATGGCATCTCAACCATCTCCCTTATCTTTGAAACTTCATCCGACAATCCGCCGACATCTTCATAGCTGACGTGCTTTACCCTTGATTCTTCAGAAAGCTTGACTGGCTCAGGAGATATGTTTATATCTGTGTTTTCTGTTATGACCACAAATCCTTTAGGTGAAGTTGACGTTACCAGAAAACGAAGCTCTGAGAAACCGAACTGGAAAGACGGAAAGGCGGTGTTCTCAAATATGCTCATTATGTCATCGCCAAAAAATGAAGCAAATGAACTCCTTCCGCCGCTGCCCAAGGTTATTATATCTCCCTTTGATATTGCCCTGTCCAAAAGTAGCCTTCCTATTACATTTTCAGCGCCACGTATCGCTATTGTAGACAGGGGAGAAAGATTGACTACATCGGCTTCGTAAACCTCTGCCTTTCTAACTATTACATTTTCCCCTATTGCTGCCTTCGCATTCTTTCTTGTAGTACCATCCATTCTTATTATGTTTAGGCCTAAGTCACCAGGATGCGCTCTATCTACCTTTGCAACTGTTTTTCTGTTGCCTTCTATTTCAACGAAATCTCCAGGCCTTACTCCAATCTGTTTCATCCATGCAGTTCCTATCCTTACGGAATTCTGCCCTATATCATCCTGCTGTGCTTCTGCAACCTTTAGACTTATTTCTATTTTGTCATTATCTTCCATTTTATTAACCTCCTAATATGAATACTCTTTTCTTCAAGTATTCAACATTCCATTTCTTTATGAAATTCTCTGCCTCCTTCTCGTGTGTAGAAGGCACAAAAATAGCGCTTTTTGTTAGCCTTCCCCCTCCTAAAGTCTGCAATAAACCTTCTTTGCCTCTTCTTCCGAGCAGCGCATAATTAAAAAGCATCTTTCTGCTCTGCTCTAATTTTGTAAGATCGTAAAATATTTCAGTTATCTCTTTGAAACCAAACTTATTAAAGAACGGCTCATTATCAAAAACGCTAACTGCATCCATGAATTGTGAAAACATCTTTCTCTGCAGCAGATCTATCACATCCAAAAATTCTACGTTTTTTCCGAAAACTTTCTCTATTTTTTCTTCGTTGTCCTTGCTGTCCTCTTTTAAAATAACATAAAGTTTGTTATCCATCTTTATCGCATCGAAGAGGCATTCAATTACGTCATCGGGAACCGAGCCTATTTCCATATGTTTACGATAAACCGTATGAATGAACTAATATAAATAGCTTTCGCTTTTATCATGCTTTAAAAAGCTTTCTTTTTCCAATAATCAAATAAAATCAAAAAAAAGTGATTCATATTTAATCAAAAACAGTAAAGCTTAAAAATAGAAAAAAACGTAAAATGCTATGGTAGTTGCAACAGATGCAGGCGCTTTATATGCAATAGCCGCAGCAATAGCAATAGCAGGTGGTTTGATAGGTACCGGAATGGCACAGCAAGGCATAGGTGCAGCTGGTATGGGAATAATCGCTGAAAAGCCGGAGAAATTCGGACAGGTGCTTTTCTTCTTTGTAATCCCGGAAACACTGTGGATAATAGGTTTCGTGCTGGGATTGATATTGCTGTTACAGATACTGTGAGGCATAGCATCATTATATGAGTCTGGAGAAAATAGCAGAGCACATAGAGAAAGAGACAGATACTAAAGTCAAAAAAATGATCATAGAAGCGCAGATTAAAGCAAACCAATCAACAGACGAAACAGATAAAAAAGTAGAGGAGATTCTAAAAGAAGCAAGAGAAAAAACAAAAGCCATTGTAGCTGAAAAAGAAGAGATTGAAAAAGCGAAGATAAACGTTGAAAAGAACCAGATTATAAAAAAGGCGGTAAGCAACGCTTTCAAGGAAAGCATGAATAACCTTTATTCCTCAGAGATAAAATTCAGCAAAACTGCGGAATACGAAAAATTAATGAATATTCTAATAAAAGAGGCTAAAAAAAGAATTGGGGAAGACGCTATTCTTTTTATGAATAAAGAGGACCTACAGACTTTCGGCAAAAAAGAAAAGAACGCTAAGCTAACGAAAAAAAAGATGTTTGGAGTTTATGCAGAAAGCCCTGATGGCAAGTTCTCCATTGATTTGTCTTTGGATAAAGTTATACAGTCTCTAGAAGAAAAGATTGCAAAAAGAGTAATCGAAAAGTTGGAGAAATAAAATGGATTCTACATATGCTGGTGCGTACGGACACGTTAAGGCACTTTACCTTAATCTTTTAAGAAAGGATGAGATAGACAGAATAAAGGAAACAAAGAAAGAGGAATTCATGAATGTACTTTCTTCCACCTCTTACAAAAACGAAATCGATCAATTCTATAATCGTTTTAAGGAGCCGGATATAATAGATATTGTCGTAAACACTCACTTTTTAAATAACTGCAACTCCGCCATAGGAGTTCTTCCAAGCATTGGAAAGCCGTTGATAAGAAGCTATCTTTCAAAGATAGACATACAGAACATAAAACTTATTTTGGCCGCAAAGCTTATAGGAAAGAACGTGGAAATGACTGAAAACCTTTTGACTATAGGGCGGAGCTTTCCATTAGGGTTATCGAGTCCTTTGATAAGCAAGGAAGAGTACAGAAATATAATAGAGCAGAAAGATATAGTTGAAGTAATAAATTACCTTACAAGATATCCTTACGGGAGAGTATTGCTTCCTTTTTCAGTTTCTGCTGAATTAAGCAGGGATGTTTCTGGAATGTCGTTAGCTTTAGATATAGAATACTACAATGACCTACTTAGAAACTTCAAATTCTACAACGGAAATGAGGGCCCTGTCCTTAGATTCATACAAGGATTAATAGATTTAAGGAACATAATAACAGTAATTAAAGAGATAGAACTGAAAAAACCTGCAAAAGAACTTTTGATAAAGGGCGGCTCAATAAACGTTGACAAACT
Organism: Nanobdellota archaeon; assembly: GCA_021799085.1. Taxonomy (GTDB): domain Archaea; phylum Nanobdellota; class Nanobdellia; order Parvarchaeales; family Parvarchaeaceae; genus Parvarchaeum. Next base: position 59,645 of record JAJZBD010000004.1, read on the forward strand.
AAATGATATGACAAAGAGGAACATAGAAGACTTCGTAAAGGACTTGCCGTATGATTTAAACGACGCCCTGCAGCTTTACAAGGAAGATGGACTTATAGCAAACTTTGAAGTAGAGCTAAAGAGGATTGTGCATGATAAGTACCTGCCGATATTCAGGGCCAACTCCCTTTCTGTAGCTTCTACTCTTTCATTCATAATAAGCGCAGAAATAGAAAGAGACGAGATAAGGCTCAGCTGGTTTAAAAAGTATTACAACATAGAAAAGAAAATAGTTGATATAGGATATGGAATTTAAAAAAATAGTTTTCATAGGGGACAGGAGAGATGCCTTGGGATTGAAGCTTGCTGGTATAGACAATTCAATAGATTTAACAGGAAAAGAAGCTCTTAACGAAGTAATTAAATTAATAAAAAGCAAAGAATATAACCTTATAATAGCGGAAGAAAGTATAAAGGGATATGCGGACCAAAATGAGCTTAGCACAATAAATTTAAGTATTGATCCGCTAGTATTGCTTATACCTTCACAAGAGGTAGAAGAAAACAAGGAATCGCTAGAAAGCCTAGCAAAGAGAGTATTGGGGGTGGACATAACTAAATTAAAATAAAATGGAAGGAAAAGTGATAGGAATTTCCGGTTCTGTAGTGACTGTTTCGGGTCTTGAGGACCCTAAAATGAACAACATAGTATTCATAGGGGAAAATGAACTTGTTGGTGAAATCGTAAAGATAGAAGAGAAAAATGCGATAGTACAAGTTTACGAAGATACAAGCGGACTTAAAATAGGAGAAAAGGCAGTTGACAGCAAAGAGCCTTTGTCTGTTGAACTTGGCCCTGGATTGATAGGTTCCATATTTGATGGTATACAAAGGCCATTGGATAAGATCCTAAACAAAGAAGGCACGTTTATAAGCAGCGGAGTGAAAGTTAATTCATTGGACAGAGAAAAGAAATGGCACTTCAAGCCAAAAGTCGAAGAAGGAAAAGCAGTAGAGGCAGGCGAAGAGATTGGAGAAGTCAAGGAAACTTCTCTTATAAAGCATAAGGTCCTCGTTCCGGTAAATCAAAAAGGCATAGTAAAGAAAATCGTAGAAGAAGGCGATTACACTGTAGATGAAACCATTGCAGTATTAGAAAATGATAAAAAAACTGAAGAAATAAAACTTATGACAAAATGGCCTGTCAGAACGGCAAGGCCTGTAAAGGAAAAGCTTTCTCCAACTATTCCTCTTTTAACAGGGCAGAGAGTCATAGACACGATGTTTCCTGTTGCGATGGGAGGTACTGCAGCAGTACCAGGACCATTTGGATCGGGAAAAACTGTAATTCAGCATCAGCTTGCAAAATGGTCAGATGCAGACGTTATAGTATACGTTGGCTGCGGCGAAAGGGGAAACGAGATGACGGAAATACTTACAACCTTTCCAGAATTAAAGGATCCAAAAAGCGGAAAGCCGTTAATGGACAGAACCATACTTATAGCAAACACTTCAAACATGCCTGTAGCTGCAAGGGAGGCAAGCATTTACACAGGAATAACGCTTGCCGAGTATTACAGAGATATGGGTTATAGCGTAGCCGTAATGGCCGACAGTACTTCGAGGTGGGCTGAAGCCTTAAGAGAACTTTCCGGAAGATTGGAAGAGATGCCTGGAGAAGAAGGTTACCCTGCTTATCTTGGAAGAAGGATAGGTGAATTCTATGAAAGAGCGGGAAGGGCAAGAATACTAAGCGGTAAGATAGGCGCGGCGACCATAATAGGAGCAGTCTCTCCACCAGGCGGTGACATCTCAGAACCTGTTTCGCAAAACACTCTCAGAGTTACAAGAGTATTCTGGGCATTGGATGCATCGCTTGCTAACGCCAGACATTTCCCATCGATAAACTGGCTTAACAGTTATTCCTTGTATACGGATGAATTAGACCAATGGTACAGAAAAAACATTGCGGAAGACTGGCCTGAACTAAGGGATAAAGCGATGGCTACACTGCAAAAAGAGGCAGAGATAAATGAAATTGTACAGCTTGTAGGTTACGATGCTCTTCCAGAATCAGACAAACTGATACTTGACGTTGCAAGAATGCTCAGAGAGGATTACCTTCAGCAGAATGCTTTTGACGAAACAGATACGTATGCATCTGTAAGCAAACAGTACAAGATGCTGAAGATTATAAACGAAGTATTTGACGCGGAGAAAGCTGCACTTGAAAGAAATGTTCCAATTGAAAAACTGCAATCGATACAGATAAAACCAAAGATAGCAAGATTGAGATATACAAAGGAAGAAGAAATTGACGATAAATTAAAGGAAATAGAAAAAGACATAGAGGCAATAAAAAAGACAAGCACGGAGAAGTAACATGGAAGAAATAGAATACAAGACGATTGAAAGGGTAACAAATGTTTTGCTCTTTGTTAAGGACGTAAAGAATGCCGCTTACAATGAGCAGGTTGAAATAGAACTTGAAAATGGCAAAAAAGTAAGCGGTCAGGTTCTTGCGACAAATGAGGATGTTACCATAGTACAGGTATTTGGTGAAACCACAGGAATGAACACGCAGACAACAAAGGTTAGGTTCAAGGGGACGACTTTTAAAATGCCAGTAAGCATGGATATGGTTGGTAGAGTATTCGATGGATTAGGCAGGCCAAGAGATGGAGGTATACCTATATTCAGCGATGAGAAGATGGACATAAATGGCAGCCCAATAAACCCTTATGCAAGAGAAGAACCTTCAGAGTTTGTACAAACCGGGATATCCTCAATAGACTGCATGAACACGCTAGTGAGGGGCCAGAAACTTCCAATATTTTCAGGTTCAGGTCTTGCACACAACAAGCTTGCTGCACAGATAGTAAAACAAGCAAAGATACTTGCAGAAAAAGAAAATTTCTACGTTGTTTTCGGTGGGATAGGAATAAACAGTGAGGATGCAAACTTTTTTATAAATGAATTCCAGAACAGTGGTGCACTTGAAAGATCAGTTATATTCCTAAATCTTGCCGCAGAGCCTTCAATGGAGAGGGTCATTCTCCCAAGACTTGCGCTTACGGCCGCGGAATATCTAGCATACGAAAAAAATGCACACGTTATTGTTATACTCTCAGATATGACAAATTACGCAGAAGCACTGCGTGAAATATCTGCAGCTAGGGATGAGGTACCCGGAAGAAGAGGTTACCCAGGATACATGTACACTGACCTTGCGAGTCTTTTTGAAAGGGCTGGAAAGGTAAAAGGGAAGGAAGGTTCGGTAACGCAGCTGCCGATACTTACAATGCCAAGCGACGACATAACACATCCAATACCGGATTTAACTGGTTACATTACAGAAGGGCAGATAGTACTAAGCAGGGCGTTGGATAAAAGCGGAATTTATCCTGGAGTTGACGTGCTTCTTTCATTGTCAAGGCTTATGAATCAAGGAATTGGAAAGGATTCAACGAGAGAAGACCATAGAAATGTTTCTGACCAGTTGTATGCAGCATATGCGAAAGGAAAAGAACTTAGAAGCTTAACTGAAATAGTCGGTGAAGATGCATTGAGCAAAATTGACAAACAATACCTGCATTTTGCTGAAGAGTTTGAGAACAGATTCATAAAACAAGGGTTCAATGAGGACAGAAGTATAACTGAAACTTTAGACCTCGGATGGGAGCTTTTGAGCAGCATAGACAAAAGCGAGATGAAAAGAATAAAACCAGAATTCATAGAAAAGTACGGGAAATGGAAACAATAAGAGTAACTAGAAGGGAACTAATAGAAACTAAAAGAAAGATAAAGACTGCAAATAGGGGTTTGCAGCTGCTGAAGATGAAAAGGTCCTCTCTTATATTGGAATTTTTTGAGTTGGCAAAACAGGTCCAAAGCATGAAGACAGATCTTAAAAGATTCATGGACAGAAGCCGAGAAAGCCTTGAGATAGCTGAGGCTTTAAGTGGCAGGATAACAATAGAGAGAGTGGCACAGGAACAAAGCGAAAAGCTTGCCAGCCTTAAGGCAAGAAACGTTATGGGTTTGGTGATACCAAACATAAACGTAAATGAGACTATTGATGTTCTCAGCAAAAGTGACAGCCTGACAATACCTACTCCTGTTTATGATGCAAAAAACATGTACTCTTCATTTCTTTCAATGCTTATAGAAATCGCTGAAAAAGAGACTGCAATGAGGAACCTGTTAAATGAGATTTATAAGTTGAACAGACGAACAAATTCAATAGAAAACGTGATAATACCGAGATGGGAAGCAAAGATAAAGTACATAAAACAAAGTTTAGATGATATGGAAAGGGATAGGCTAGTATCGATTAAATTCATAAAGAGGCTGCATAGCTAATGGAATCGCTTGAAACTCTGCAAAGGATAAGAGAGATAGAAGATTTGTCTGCAAAGAAAATTGAACAAGCGCAGGAAAAGGCAAGCAATTTAATAGAAGAGACGCAAAAGCAAAATGAGCAAAAGATAAAAAAAGCAGAGAAGGAAGCGCATGAAACAGTCAATAATGCATTAGAAGAAGTAGAGAAGGAAACTGAAAAACTCAGAGAAGAAGCGATAAAAGAAGCGAGCCAAAAAGCAGGCGCTATAAAACCCCTTGATGAAAAGGAAATGCAGAGCATATTTGAAGATGTCTTAAAGGAGGAATTTAAACTATAATGTTTCTGCCAAGTAAAATAGAAAAGATAAGATTGATACTGCCTAAAATTTACTATGATAAGGCCATTACTTTACTCGGAGAGCTTGGATTCCTGCAGATAGAGATACTGGAAAGTGAAAGCAAAAAAATCCTAAAAGACTTCAAAGAGATTGAATTTGAAAAAATAAATAAGTATGGACAAAAAATAAGAAGCTTAGAAAGCAGCCTGATAAAACAGAAGCCGGTGAACATTGAAATAAAAAACCTTCAGCAGGTTTTCCACGAAGCCGACAAGATAAAGATATACGAAGAGGTAAATGAAATAAAAAAGGAAGAAGAAAAAATAAATGCGAGTATTAAAGAAAGCGATTCCATAATGAACATTGTAAACATGATGAAAGACTTTAAACACGATTTTAAGATACTGAGCGGTACTAGGGTAGAGTCTTTTCTGATGCTGAAAAGCAAGGATAACAATGCATTTGTTCAATTGATAAAAAAAGAAATTGATTGTGAATGCATAGAACTTGAAAACGCTTACATATTCACAATAGAAAAGCACAACAAGGAAAAGCTTGCCAACTTGGCAAACAAAGAGGAGATAAGCCTCATAAAGATACCAGAAATAAGCGGTAAAATTGAGGAGATAACAAAATTGCAGCAGGCCAAAATAAAGAAAGACAAGGAAAGGCTTTTAGAATTAAACAAAAGGCTAGAGAGTCTGTCAAAGAGACATTATGGTATTGTGGCCAATCTTAAAGAATACCTTGATATAGAGGCAAAAAAGATATCTGTAATCCCGAAAATAGGCTCAACTGATTACATGACAGTAATCGAAGGGTGGATAGAAAGCAAGAAAATACCGATATTAGATGAAGAGCTTGATAAACTAACTAACCAACAGTTCATACTGGAAAAGATAAAGACAGGGGAAGAACCTCCAACAAAGATGGAGAACCCAGTTTCTTTCAAGCTTTATGAGTTCTTCATAAAATTTTATTCGATACCAAAAAGCAGCGAGATTGATCCGACGATATTTTTTGGCATAGCTTTTCCAATATTCTTTGGACTGATGGTTGGAGATGCAGGGTATGGTGCAACTTTTCTAGTACTTAGTTTTTGGCTTGTTCATAGGATAAAGCATCCTCCTAAAAAAAGCCATATACCTAGAAAGTTAGCAAGATTTGTAAAGACAATAATCAGCAAAAACAGCCTGATGATGATAATGAAGGCGATAATGCCCGGATCTGTAATAGCCGTTGCTCTTGGAGTTATATTCAATGAGTATTTCGGATTTTCTTTGCCTTACACACCTCTTTTCGACGTTACAAAACGCGTGTCTACTCTGCTGTTAATATCAGGTTGGATAGGAGTAGCAATGGTGTCATTCGGCTTTGTTCTCGGAGCTCTTAACGCCTTATACAATAAGAAAATAAAGAAAGCTATTGGGAGAGTGGGCTGGCTCTTAGTTGCATGGGGAATTGTAATAGTAGGTTTGGCTGTTCTTCATAAGGAAAGCATAGGATTCTCTAACTTAGAAGCTGTTGGTAGTTATGCGGCAATAATAATAGGAATTATTTTAGTACTTAGGTCAGAAGGTACGCAATCTCTAATGGAAATCCCCTCAGTGATAAGCCATATCCTATCATACACTAGGCTTGTTGGTATACTTCTTGCTTCTGTCATTCTTGCACAGGTAATAAACCTGATATTTGTTTCAAGCTTAAGCAGCTCTATACCGTTTATCATAGGCGGAGTGATAATACTTGTCTTCGGCCAGCTGTTCAACATAGTAATTGCATTGTTTGAAGGCGGGATACAGGGAGCAAGGCTTATCTACGTTGAATTCTTTTCTAAATTCTTTGAAGGAAATGGAAATATGTTTAAGCCATTCAAGATAGAAAGAAGAAACACAACAAATGTCTACGTTAAAAACACAAAGAAAGAATAGGGCTATAAACTACATAGAATTTGAGTACAGTTTAAAGAATCTTAACATAAAGGGTTTCTAATCATAATTAATTCGTTAATTCACTACAAAAATCAAGTGTTTTTTGATTTGTTATAACTTGTTGTGAGCTTCATTATATTTAGCGTCTTCTGACAGAATCTTCTTTGCATAATCTAGAACATTTTTATTATATGTGCTACCAACTTCTTTCCCTTCAGATACGTTGATTAAGTACTCTAGATTGTAAGGCGTTACCTTTCTATTTAATACCAACGCACTTGCAGCTTGATAATCCGGATCAAGATGCATTTTTACATTAGAATACAATAGAGATAGGTATATCTTTATTTTATCAGTCCTATTAAGTGGCCCATTATGTGGCGATATTGTTTTTAGATTCTCTTCTACACGGTTATTCTTCATGATTAGTAAGGAAGCTGGATGTTTATATAATTAACAAAAAATAAAAGAAGCTAGCCCTGACCGGATTTGAACCGGTGTCTAGGGCTCCAAAGGCCCTCGTGCTTGGCCGCTACACTACAGGGCTATAACATTAGCTTATGAAAGCTTCAAATATAAAACTTAAATATACTAAAACCTAGAGATTTAAATGTTATTAGAGATATTGCTGTCTGCAGTGGTTGCAGCGATTGCCACATTCGTAAGCGGTAAATTCATAATTCCATTACTTGTGAGAGCTGGGCTAGTGGCACAGGACATAAACAAGGAAAAACGGCCAATGCTTCCTTCAAGTGGCGGTTTCCTTTTGATTATAGGGCTGTTCGCCGGTGTAATGTCACTAATAGCAGCTTACAACTATGTCATAAAGGCAGATTTAAATCCGGAGGCACTTCTTCTCGGTTTATCATCAATAATAATAATCTCCCTTATAGGATTTGTAGATGATCTATCCGGCGGAAAGATAAGGACTTCAATGGCCGACATAAAAAGGATGGCCAAGAATTATTCAATTTTCAATGGGGGGATAAGACAATGGCAGAAACCTTTGCTTACATTGATAGGCGCAGTTCCATTGATGGTCCTATTCTTTGGTAGCACAGTATATTTTCCAGGGATAGGAAACATTGTTATTAATCCTATATTATATATAGTAATTTTAATCCCTTTGGGAGTGGTATTTGCATCAAATGCTTACAATATGCTAGAAGGCCTTAATGGCATTGCAATACAGATGGGCTTAGTCTTGTTTGCTGCCTTTTCCATACTTTCTTTTCATGTACAGAATTACAATGGCTTTGCGCTTTCTATAATGATGTTTTCTGTCCTGCTTGGCTATTTGTATTACGGGAAATACCCTGCAAAGATAATACCTGGAGACAGCCTTACATACCTTATAGGGGGGGCTGTTGCGGCAGTTGCGATAATAGGAGACATGCAGCTGTTTGCAGTGTTTATTATGATACCTTGGATAGTAGAATTTGTTTTAAAGGCCAGGAAAAGATTCCACGCGAGTTCATGGGGGATAATTCACAAGGATGGAACATTATCCTCACCTTACGGAAATAAAGTCTACTCACTAACGCACCTGTTTTTAAGAAAAGAAAAATACAAGGAATGGCAGATAGCACTCATGCTTACTTTGATTGAAGTAATTGTATCTGCAGTAGGCCTTGTTATATTCTGGTAAGAAATACTGGAAAGGGTTAAATTTAAACAAAATCTAATTAAAATATGGAAATAATACCGATGGGCAACACCACTGTGCAATATGAAGGCATTCTAGATGACCAGAAGTTCTACAATTTCCTTAGGGATCTGCTAGTTTCAGCAGGTTATTCGGTAAAGGAAACAAATTATATCCAGTTTTCTGGAGCAAATTACGTCATAAAGTGGGTAGCCATGAAAGTTATAGATGATTATATGGCTTATAGAATCACTGTAAACCTTGATTATAGGAACATACAGGAGACAATGGCCGTAAAGGACGGCAAGCAGGTAAAGGCAAAAACAGGAACTGTGCAAGTACAGCTGGTCTCAGACATACTTGTAGACTATCTGAATAAATGGACGAAAGGTGTTTCAAAACTAGTAAGACCCATATACGATAAAATGAATGAGGAGGTCGTTGAGCAGAGAAAGGCGGCATTCGAAAGCGATGTAGAAAGCATAAAATCGGCCATACAATCCAACTTCAACCAGTGATCATGCAAAGTTTAACATCATTGGATATATACAAATTACTTGAAGAAGTTGACTACATAAACGGAGGATTCATAAGAAACATAAAAAGCAGGAGAAATGAATTCTATTTTCTCATTTATAAGGGAAAAGAATACTGGCTTAAAATAGTGCCAGGCAGTTATTTCTGCGTAGTTGATGAAAAACCTGAAGACAGCATAGACTTCGGATTTACACAGCTAGTCAAAAATGCGCTTAAGGGTAAAAGATTTTCAATAAAAATGCATAATTCCGACAGGATATTGGAAATAGAAACAGATAATAACAAACTGCTTATTGAAATGTTCTCTAAGGGCAATGTCATACTATTGAAGGATGAAAAGATAGAAAGGGCACTTTTCCAGCGAAAATTTGAAAGCAGAGAGATATCAAGCGGCGGTGAGTATTTTTATCCTCCAGGAAACAAGAAATCATTTAATGACATGTACGGCGGTTTTTATTCCACTTTAAAGTCATCTGACAGAGAAAGCGTAGTAAAAAGTCTTGCAATGGATTTTTCGATGGGAGGGTATTATGCCGAGGAGGCCTGTTTCCGCGCAAAAATTGACAAGTCTAAGAAGCCGCTTGATTTAAGCCAGGATGAGGCTAAAATGTTAAGGGAAAAATTCCTTGAGATAGTTAAAGAAAAGAAGCCAAATATAATTGATAAAAAGATCTTTTCTGCAATTGAATTAAAGCACATTGAAGGCCAAAAGGAATACTTTAACAGCATTAACTCCGCAATCATAAGCTTCTTTGAAAACCCTGCGGAAATAGAACGAAAAAACCCTGTAAAAATAGAGCTTAACAAAGCACAGGACAGGCTTAAAGAATATGAAGAAGATATAGAGTTCATAAATGGGAATTACGAAAGAATAGAAAACGCAATAAGGATTTTAAAGTCATCTGATAAAAGCATAGAAGAAAGAGAGAAGGAATTGGATAAACTAGGTTTTGTAATAAATGGAAAGAACATAATGCCAAAAGAAAGGCAAAAGCTTAACATAGACATAACGCAGACCCTTAATTATAACCTATCTAGTTTATACCAAAAGGCAAAGAGACTGAAAAAAATAGACACTGAAGCAATAACTTCAAAGACAAAGATGATAAAAAGAATAAAAGTAAAGGCAGAAAACCAGTGGTATTCAAAGTTCAGGCATTTCATAACCTCTAATGGCAGATTAACAATAATAGGAAAGGACGTAAACCAAAATGAATCCCTTATAGAAAAGCATGTGGAAAAGAATGACTTGATTGGCCATGCTGATGTTTTTGGCAGCCCATTCGGGGTTATAAAATCAAATCAAAACAGTAACATAAACAGAAAGGATATGGAAGAAGCTGCTATAATGATAGCATCATATTCATCGGCATGGAGAGCTGGTGCAGCAAACCTTGACGTTTATTTTGTAAAACCCGAGCAGGTTACAAAAACTCCGCCGTCTGGTGAATACCTGAAAAAAGGGGCGTTTTACATAGAGGGTAAAAGAGACTACATAAAAAGTGCGCAGCTAGGCATTTACATTTCTATAGAGATAAAAGAAGAACTAGCAGACTTGAAAGTTACTCCTTATGAACCTGATAAAACCTTTTTCCTCATAAAACCTGGAAACAAGAAGAGAGATGAGATTATAAGAAAAATAAACAGGACACTTTCGCAGAAGTACTCTGTGCAGGTAAATGAGGATTACATAGACAGACTTTTACCGCAGGGTAAATCTTCGATAGAAAAGATTAAACTTGCCTGATTACTTTGAAGAATGCTCAATTATGAATTCTTCTATCGCCTTGCTTTTCGCAAGCTTTGTTATAAATCCCGCTATCTTGTTTCTGTTCCTTTTCTGAGCAGTTATTACCTTGTTCAACGCTTCCTTGTTGTTTTCAAAATTGTCATTGAAAAGGGATTTGTACCTCTTTAGTACCTCTATTGTTGCATTCCTTATTTCCTTCCCTCTTATCCTTCCCATATTTGATTAAAGATGCTGACACTACTATTTAATATTATCTTTTTTGATAAATGGTTTAGCTTAATTGCAAAATGACAAATCCTTTTATAGTAATTTAATTATTATATTTCATGCCTAGGTGGCTCAGTGGCAAAGCGTCTCCTTGGTAAGGAGAAGATCGCGAGTCCGATTCTCGCCCTAGGCTTTCTTATTCAGTAGAGCGAAAAGTGCTAAACCATCGACTTTTTACTAAACGCTCATTGTTGTAATCCGAGTATATTTACGCCAAATTCGCAACAAGGACCTAATGATAAACGTGATTTTCGATAGAAAAGTGACAGATTAGCCTAAATACGACTAAACAAATTTACAACATCTTACAAGAAAAATCAAGTAACAGCTAATAGAACCTTTGTACTGTATAGTATAGCATCCAAAACTTTCGCTGATACAACTGGTTTTGTACTTTTTAAGTTCAAAGTGGTTATCACAAGCGAGTTTACCAGCACCCAAAAATTGTAAAGTATCACAGATAGCATAAAATACAGGAATCGGATTATGTATTTCTTGGATGTAGTCTTGCCTCTGAAGTCCTTCTTTACACGATAACCACTCTCGATTTGCCATCTTCGCTCATACATATTAGCTATCGCCAGTGCAAGATTATTATCTCCAGTAATGACATTCATATTAGTGAAAAATCCGTACAGTTTATCTCCTTCTTTCTTAACTATAAGATTTACTCTTACGTTACCCATCAAGACATCTTTTAGTACCCCTACGGGATCTGGTTTGAGGAATGACGCATCCTTTAGTAGAGCCCTGTTGCTTTTCTTTGAGGGAATTACAAAGTACAGACCTTCTCTTTTGAGATAATTCAACAATTCAGAATCCAAGAAACCTCTGTCGATTAAAACTGTATGGATAGATATTTTCTCTCTCGCTGCATTCAACAATTTTATTACTAGATCGTTCTGATCATCTCCGTCTAAGAAAGGCAATGCACACAGCGTAAATCGCTGCTCGTGGTTTGTAACATCCAAGGTTATGAACTTGAAACACTTATTCGTTCCGTGTTCTGGTTCTTTCCCGACTACGAATTTATCTATTTTCCTGCCCCAATACTCCCATTTATGGCAGTCAATGGCAATAGTATAACGCCCCCTTCTTGAGATTATTTTAGCTTTTTCGGCGAGATTAAAAGTTATATCAAATATTTTATTAAAAACTTCAGATATTTCCTCGGTAGAGTATTTATCTAGATAGTAAAATAATGCGGCCCCTGTAGGTACCCGTTCGTCATTTTGTAAATACATTAATACCTTAGAACCATTCTTTGCGAAGTCTTTGGATATAGCGATATGTATCAAAAGATCTAGAAAAGATTCGTCGTTGTATATCGCATTGTATTTTGTCCCTTTCTCCAGCTGATGTAGTAGGATTTTCTTTACTTCCTTTGCGGCTTCTTCCGTTCTTTCTTTTACATATTTCTTACCGTTTTCTTCGGCAGTAGTCTTTGTTGAATTCTTATATAAGAAGACACCATAATCCAAAGTTACTCCGACTACATGGGCCATGTCGTCTATAGTTTTCACTACAAATTCGATTAGATTATTGTCCTCTTTGCTTAGGCTCTTCTCGAAAATACCGAATGTGCGCCTATCTGGAACCTTTATCTGGTTATTACTGTCTTTGAAGAACCCTAGCGCCAATGCATCCCTTTCATTAGCCTCTAAGTAAAGTGAAAGTTTAGAATTAAATTTTATACGCTTTAATTTTGCAAGTACGAATGCCTTAAGCATTGAGTCCTTCGAGAACTCGACCCTTGGTCTGATTATATTATCTAAGGTTAATACTGTTAGTATTTCCGACACTCGAACTGCTTTGCTTACAATGGCTTGTTCTATTGCTCTTGCGATTTTATGTTTATCCATATTATACGTGAATTAACGATTCGTTAATACACATATTATACAAGAGAAAGTATAAATACTTTTCGTTCATTAATAATATGTATATGAACGACGAAGAATTAGAGTTGCCGCCGATGTGGGCACTTAGGCGTATAAAGAAATTATGGATGGAATTCAAAGACAAGGAATTCAGGTTCGATGACGCTACTGCCGTGCTAAAGGACGACGACCCTAGGATAATATCCTCTGCGTTGTCCAAGCTGGTAAAATTGGGCTGGATTACTGTAAGAAAAGAAGTTGGTAATCCGCCAAAAGCAATATATAAGATTTCAAAACCTAAAAGTGTAGAAGCTATATTGTTGCACGTAAAAGTGGAGGATTAATGACATCTAAATTATCATTCAAAATAGAAAATATCAATCCTCTAGGTATGAGAACGGGAAGGTTGGCTTTTTCCGGAGAAAGAGCTGAAGATATACTTACACCAGTTCGTGCTTTTACAAATTCTGATAGAAGCAATTTTGATAAATTGAAACAAATAGGGTTGTTTAAGAGCGGCTTTGATGAATTATCAAATCTACCATTTGCTATTAATTATTCTTATAATACTGAACAATTAGCAGCGCTGCACAATGGAAATGCTAGTCAGAACCATCTAAGACAATTAAAAAAACAAGTTACCGACGGTAAACTAAACATTTTTGATCCCGCCATTAGCAGAAATGAAAAGAGCAGATTGGTTGTAATACCTGAGAAAACGAATAATGTTTTGATGGACATTCAGCTACAAGCAGGTTTTAAGGTAATTACCGTATTAGATGAAAAACCGTCTTCAACAGCAGAAGAATTTAAGGGCCGACTAAACGACGCTAGAGCATTATTACAAACATATGAAGAGACCCAAAAGGACGAAGAGAAACAACACTTGGAACTATTCCCAAGAATAGATTTAGCAATGAGAACCGACAAATTTATCGCAAAAATAAATGCTATTAATGAATTAGGTATAAAGGGTGTAATCCTAAAGTTTGCTTCCGTAATAGACAACATTGAAAATTATCGCTATTTGAAAAAGATTGCTGAGAATAATTTGTTTATTCATCTATCTGAAGTACCGCGCACTTTTCCTAAAAATGACATTTACGTAATGCTAGCTCTAGTTCTAAGCGGCGCAGATTCGTTCTCTTTACAAAGTAGATTTCGCATAGACAAAGATGATATAAAGGCGATTATGCACAAACCAATAAAACGACTTGATCCCAACACTTGGAAATTCAGGCAGTTTGATAGTCTTTATAGTTCAGATGAAAAAATACAATGCTGCGCAGTCGATAAAGACTATACAAAAACAGAATTTAGAAAAGCCTATAATGGGGCGCAGTTGTTTATAACTGCCAATCGTATGCATGACAGTTTAGTTACAAACATGGAACTATTAAAATGCAGACAGGAAACTATACAAGGGTCGCTCAAATCACATTTACAGAAGAAAGCAGACGCCGCGAAACTAATGGAGAGGGTGTTCAAAGTAGCGATACTTTCTAATCCGCTATCTAATTAAGTCTGCGAGCATCCTAATTATTTCTTTTTTGAATTTTCTAGTTTTGGCTTTACGCAGATGAATACAATAATCATCACCTTCACATTCTGGTTTATTGCACTTATAACTCTTCTGAAATGTAACCATTTTATTTGCAGTAAGCTCCGTTTCGTTAAGCCACTCTTTATAGTCCATATCTGCAACGTATTCTCTGCACACTTATTACTAATTTGATACATATATGTATCATTAAAGCTTTATATAGGTATATTAACTGTAATTAATATGTGCTACATTAGCATCAAATGGTAATAAAATAACACATTTAGGTAACGTAAATGGTTGAAAAGAGGGTAGCAAACAAGCAAAAAAGTAAGAGAGTTGCAGCGTCTTTTACAAAAAAACAGATAGAGATTATAAAAAGTTTAGTAGGTGCTGGCTACGGCCGTAGCGCTCCGGATGTAATAAGTAAAATTGTTGCTTCTTGGTTATTTGATAATGATTACATTGATAAAAATGAAGAAAACGAGGTAAAAAATAGTAATGGCAAGTAAAGAAAAGGATACTTCCTCCAATAATGGTAGAAGCCTAGAAAATTGGTTGTGGGAAGCGGCATGCTCTATACGGGGAGAAATAGATGCTTCAAAGTATAAAGATTTCATTCTGCCCCTAATCTTCTTAAAGAGGTTATCGGATGTATTTGAAGACGAACTTAATAACTTAAATAAGGACAGGAAAATAGCAAAAAAATTAGTCGATGCAGATCACTCTCTTGTAAGGTTTTTTGTTCCAGAAAAGGCATTATGGGATAACATAACCAGGCAAACAACCAATTTAGGCGAGTATATAACAGATGCTATGAGATTGTTGGCAAGAGAAAATCCTAGATTAGAAGGAGTAGTTGACGTGATAGATTTTAACCAATCCACATCCGGTCAAAGAACAATAAGCGATGCGAGTTTGCGCAAACTGGTTGAAATTTTAAATAGAAAAAGACTCGGCTTAAAAGATGTAGATACAGACCTTCTTGGACGCGCATACGAATACCTTCTTAGGAAATTTGCCGAAGGTTCTGGCCAAAGTGCTGGCGAATTTTATACGCCTCCAACAGTCGCTAAGCTTATGAGCTGCTTAATAGATCCCCAACCCGGCGACGAAATTTATGATCCGACTTGCGGAACCGCGGGCCTTCTTGTTAAGTGCAATGATAGATTTATCGAAAAATATGACAATAAACCAAAAATAAAACAGCCTAAGTATTATGGACAGGAAATAAATCCACCAACATACGCAATGGCGAAGATTAATGCATTTATGCACGACATGTCCGCTGAGATAGCCATTGGTGATACAATGAATAGGCCTGCTTTCAAAGAAGATAATGGGAGTCTCAAAAAATTCGACAAAGTACTAGCTAATCCTATGTGGAATCAAAAATTTGATCAAACCGTTTATGAAGGAGACCTTTACAACAGATTTGCATTTGGTTATCCTCCAAATTCGCATGCAGATTGGGGGTGGATACAGCACATGTTTGCATCTCTAAAAGATGATGGAAAACTCTCCGTTATAATAGATACCGGCGCCCTTTCCAGGGGCTCCGGAGGAGGCGAGTCTGATAAAGAAAAGGCGATAAGAAAAGCATTTATTGAGAAAGACTTAATTGAAGCGGTAATTTTATTGCCCGATAATTTATTCTACAATACATCTTCTGCCGGTGCAATAATTATAATAAACAAAAATAAAAGACATAAAAATCAGATTTTACTGATAAATGCCTCTAAACTATGTGAAAAGGGGAGACCTAAGAACTTCCTCAGAGATGAAGATATAACTTTTCTTACCCAAGCATATAAAAATTGGAAAGAGGAAGAAAATATAAGTAAGATTTTAAGATTAGAAGAGTTAAGAAATGGAGATTATAATTTGAGCCCTTCTAGATTTGTAATGCAAGAAGCCGATGAAAATTTACCACCAATCGAAGAACTAATAATAGAATTAGATAAATTAGAGAAAGAAAGATCTAGAATAGACTTGGAATTAACGACAATTTTCAAAAAATTAAATTTAAAGTAAACTATGGCACAAAATAAAATTAAATCAAATCGAGATTGGCATTATAAAAAAATAGAAAAGATAGCTATTTTTGAAAGGGGGAGGGAGCCCGGAAGTGCATCTTATAACAGGAATATGATTGGTATCAGATTCATTCGTGTTGTAGATATGTCTAAGAGCAGAACCGACATTCTGTATACAAATAGAAGTTTGGAAGGACTAAAACTTTGTAAAACGGGAGATATCCTAATAGTACTTGACGGTAGTCCTGGGATTGTAAGAAAAGATTTGATGGGTGCTTATTCTTCTGGGATAAGAAAAGTTGTTTTAAAAAGTACGGATATAAATTATAACTTTTTATATTTCATATTAAAGAGTAATATTGTTCAAGATAAAATAGCAGAATACTCTCAAGGAATAACCATAAAACATGCTAGTAGCGCTTTAAAGCATATTGACGTTCCTATTCCATCATTAGAAGAACAAAATAGAATAGTTTACATTTTATCTACGATAGAAAGAGCAATAGACCTTCAAGAAAAAATAGTAGTTGTTGTAAAACTATTGAAAAAAGCGATGATGCGTAAATTATTTATTGAAGGTATTGGCCATAAAGAATTTAAAGAAACCGCATTAGAAAAATTGCCATCAGATTGGACCGAAGAAAAAATAAGTGACCATTGTAAAATTTTGACGGGGGGTACTCCTGATACGAAAGTAAAGGAATATTGGCAGCCGAAAGAAATACCGTGGATGAGATCAGGCGACATCCAGGGAAAACCAATTTATTCTGTTAAAACATACATTTCAGATATCGGACTTAAAAATTCTAATGCCAAGCTTTTACCTAAAAAATCCGTTGTTATTGCTTTAGCAGGGCAAGGAAAAACCAGAGGTACCTGTGCACCATTAGAATTTGAGTGTAGTTGTAATCAGTCTGTAGTATGTTTAGTCCCTGATAAGGAAGTTAATTACATGTACTTGTACTATTATTTAACAAAACTATACACCTATATACGAAACATGACTGGGGATAAAGATCGCGGTGGATTAAATAAGGTTCTCATTGGCAATATTCCTCTGTTCTTGCCTAAACTAGATAAACAAGAAAGAATAGTATCGATACTTTTCAAATTGGATGAAAAACTTTTTTTGAATGAAACGCAAAGATTCATTTTAAAACAAATTTTTGGGATTTTATTAAATAAACTTATAAACAACGGAATAAAAATTGATAATTTGGAGGTTTCAGATAATGTTAATAGGCAATGAGCGTCCTGCAGTGCAAGATCAGATTATAAAATACGCCAAAGAAATTGGATGGCAATACTTAGATCAAGAAGAGGCGCTAAGATTAAGGGGTGGAGAAACCGGTCTTATTCTTAAAGAAGTATTTCAAAAGCAAATGGTTAAGCTTAATTCATCTTTTATAGATGGTAACATGATCCAAGACGTAATAAAGCGTATAGAAACGGCAGCACCAAATATTCGTGGTAATTTGGTAGTTTGGGAACATTTAAGAGGATTAAAATCTATTTTTGTTCCAGAAGAAAGAAGGGAAAGAAATATACAGTTTATTGACTTTTCAAATATACAAAGAAACACTTTTCACGTTACTGAAGAATTCTCTTACACAAATGGCAGGTACAGAAACAGGCCAGACATCGTATTCTTTATTAATGGTATTCCTACCTTAATAGTAGAAACAAAGGCCGCCAACAAATCGGAAGCGATTTCTATGTCTTTTGACCAAATACGCAGATACCATGAGGAGACGCCGGAGCTGATGACTGTTATGCAGTCCTTTCAGCTTACAGATCTTATACACTTTTTTTATGGGCCGACGTGGAATACTTCTAGAACTGCCTTACTAAACTGGAAAGAAGAACAATCTAGCAATTTTGACCGTTTTGAATTGTTAGTAAAAAGTTTCTTCGAGGAAACTAGAATAATTAAACTTATAGAAGATTTTATACTTTTTCCGGAGAAAGACGGAGAATTAAAGAAAGTAATCTTTAGACCACATCAAATGAGGGCAGTTAATAAAATTTATGCTAGGGCAGATTCCAATAAGAAACGCGGACTAATCTGGCACACCCAGGGCTCGGGAAAAACATATACTATGATAGTGGCAGCCAAAAAATTAATTCTAGACCCGACATTCAAGAACCCAACAATAATAATGGTCGTAGATAGAAATGAATTGGAGTCTCAACTTTTCAATAATCTTGTCGCAGTCGGATTTGAAAATATAGAAGTAGCAGAAACAAAAGAACATTTACAAAGACTATTGAAAGAAGAGCATCGCGGTTTGATAGTGACGACAATACACAAATTTGAAGGAATGCCCCAAAAGCTTTGCATGAATAAAAACATTTATGTACTGATTGATGAAGCGCACAGAAGTACACGTGGTAAGTTTGGGAATTACATGATGGGCGCGATACCGAATGCGACTTACATTGGTTTTACTGGTACTCCGGTCATGAGAACCTTTAAAGGCACAAACACTTTCACAATATTCGGAAGAGACGATAAAAATGGATATCTCGATAAATATGGAATAAAGGAGTCTATAGAAGACGGGACTACACTCCCATTAAAATATTCAATTGCATCAAATAAATTGCTTGTAAAAAGAGGCGTCCTAGAAAAAGAATTTCTAAGTCTAAAGGAAGCTGAAGGGGTTTCTGATGTAGAAGAATTGAATTCTGTACTACGCAAACAGGTAACTCTTTGTAATATGCTAAAGAATGAGGTTAGGGTCAAGAAAATCGCGGAATTTGTGGCAAACCACTTTAAAAGCAATGTAGAACCATTAGGATACAAGGCTTTTCTGGTTACAGTCGATAGAGAAGCCTGCGTAATGTACAAAAAGGCGTTGGACAAGTTTCTGCCAAAGGATTATTCAGAAGTAATAATGAGTTCATTTTACGAAGATAATGTAGAGATGAAGGCTTTTCACAAGACCGAAGAAGAGGAAAAGGTCGTAAGAAAGAAGTTCCAGAATTCGGCTGATAAACCAAAAATCTTAATTGTTACAGACAAGCTACTCACAGGTTTTGATGCGCCAATCCTTTATTGCATGTATTTAGACAAACCAATGAGAGATCATGTTCTTTTGCAAGCTATAGCTAGGATAAACAGGCCTTATGAGGAGAATGGGCATAAGAAAATTTGTGGTCTAGTAATCGATTTCATAGGTCTATTTGGTAATCTTAAAAGTGCCTTGGCGTTTGATTCAAAAGATGTAAATGATATAGAAGCCGTTGTACAAGATTTAGAGATATTAAAATTAAGGTATTCAAAACTTATGTCAACAGTAAAACTGGCTTATCTGAAACCTATAAATACATATTCTAGGGACAAAGCAGTAGAATATATCCTTAAAATATTTTCAGATGAGAAAGAGAGACAGAAATTCTTCGAAATATACGAAGAGTTAAAAGATATATATGAAATTTTATCACCAGATGACTTCCTTAGGGTTTATTTAGACGACCAAGAGAATTTAGCAAGGATTTACCGCGTATTAAAAGAGGCATTTGGCACCGGGTTTTCTCCAGACAAAGATTTTGGACGAAAAACCGCTACTCTGGTTAAAAGGCAGACTACCAGTACAAAATTACCGGAAAAATTGAATACTTACGATATAAATGAACACACCTTACAAACTTTAACTAGTATAAATGCTTCGGAAGAAGAAAAAGTGTATAATCTTTTAGTAAGTGTTAGGGCCTTTGTTTTGGACAATATCACTAATGCACCATATTTATTATCTATCGGAGAAAGAGCACAACAAATAGCTAAAGCCCATAATGATAATTTGCTTAGCACAAAAGACACGCTAACAAAAATGAAAGATCTTGTGACAGAAATTAATTCAGCTAAACACTCACAAAATGAGCGAGGGTTTAATACACAGGCTTTCACGGTATATTGGATCTTGAAACAGAAGACAATAAATAAATCAGAAGACCTCGCGGTATTATTCGATAAATTAAGTGCGGACTTTCCTCACTGGCAGACAAATCCTAAGCAAGAAAGGATTATAAAGAGAGAACTAATAAAAGAATTATTGTCAAGAAATATTGAACCGAGTGAAGCGGCATTGATTATAAAAGAAATAGTCAATACGCTGAAGTTAGGTAAATAATGGATAAGAACGAATTTATCAAAGAAGTAACAGAGTTAAGTCAGAAAATTGGGGTTAGTTTTAAAGAGATTCAAATTAGAACTATGAAAAATAAGTGGGGGAGTTGCTCTCATTCTGGGAGGGTCACTTTCAACTCTAAACTTTTAGATGAGACTGAAGAAAAACAGAAGTATGTAATTGTGCACGAATTATTGCATTTAAAATACGGTGAACATAATAAGTTATTTAACTCCCTCCTAAAGGCATATCTATCGGAAGATTTGCCCACGCTACAATAGATATGAGATTTTATGTAATATGTAGAATTCATCCAAATGAGAAAATTTACATAAAATTTGAACCGGAACCGCAAACTAGAGCTGAAATTCCAATATATTTTTCAGCTACCTGCCCTATCGGAATACAAAATAAATATACTAATAGTGAAGTTATAGCAGAAATTGGTGCCGAGAAAATAGGGCTTGCTGCATTAGTAACTATAGGAGCATTTTTGATTGACCCGGTACTAGGAATTTTAAGTATTTTGGGGAGTACGGCTTATGGCGCATCGGAGAAGTCGAAAGTTGATAAATTTAATAATTCATAGAAAATGGAACCACCAGAAAGAAAAGCCAAAACAAGAAATAAGATGAGGAGATATTTCTGGCCAGAGCGAGCTAACACCATTAAAAATTCTACAGAATTTACACTGTCAGCCGTCAGGGACCTTCTAAATAAAATTTACTCAGAGGACTCTATAAATTTAAGTGACATAAATAAAAATTATGGAAAAGAGGCAATAAACTACGCCAAACAAAATAAGCTTATAAATGTAAGGGGAAAAGATCTTGCAATAACTCCATTAGGGATAAGTTTTATCAATTCTACTTATTCGATAGAAAATGTTAAAAAAATAAATGGTCTATCAACAAAATTGAATAAATTAACCGTATATCTTTTACTTATTACATTTGGCATCCTTATTGCCACGTTATTCAATAAGCAAATTGCTCAAAATATCTATTATGCCTGGTACGTATTTGTTTCTATTTTAGGGATGATAGCCATTATTTGGGTATTTTATAAACCCGAATAAATATAAAACTACTATTTTGTAAGTAAAGTTGTAAAAATTAACATCCGAATTTACAGACTACCCCTATGTTTAACACTGGCTTAATCTAAAAAGAAAGACTCTTATAGTTAGTCATATATACAATGATATGGAATTTGAAGTGGAGAATGTTAATTTGTCTGGAAGAGTGAAGATTTACGCCGACAAGGCATTAATTCGAGAAACCATCAAAGATTTGGGTTACGCGATTTCGGAGTCAGGAGAAATAATAGATAAGAATACTAACGAACCGGTCGAATCTATTGATGGGGGAAAAATAAAGATTAAAGAGATAGGTATGATCAAACCAAGAAACTCACCACACCTTTTTATTAGAAATAACCTTGGAAGTTTAGCTAAATTTTTGGCGGAGACAACAGATTAGTGTGTGGCAGAAATTTTCTCAGCCATACTAGGGGCAATCTCTTTTTTAAAAGACTATTTTAGTAAAAAACAGAACGAACAGCAGATTGTAAAGTTTAAGGAGAAGGAATTAACGGAGGGTATTGCTCAATTATATATAAATGGAAATATTAGGACAATTAATATATACGTCATAAAGGACGAAAATAATAATACTGCCTTTGCCTCAAGAAATAATGAACAAATTAAAAAGAGCCTAGATAAAGGTGGCACAGGTGAAATAATAGAAAATAAATTCAGTGCGGTTTATGATGATTATGTTAAATTTGATAAAGAAAAAGATTATCCTTATCCGTTCATTAAATTGTTAGATACTAAGTATAAAGCGCTTATAAAAGCTTCATTTTATATAGAAAGTTTGTACAAACTTGGAGATAGAGATATAGCCACACAAAGAAAGGATTCTCTTGAAAAAGACTTTCCTAACTTAGGAAGGAATTTCTGTAATCTTTATACTGCCGGATACATACCGGATGTTCTAAAATTTATAGATGAAATTGGTTTAAGTGATGGAAACGCCATAAACAAAATTTTGGATAGCGTAATAACATATAATAATATCTTTTTCGTACATCAAAATACCGACCTAGATATTCTAATCTCAAAACTAATCTTAAATGCGGAGAAGGGTGAACATTACAACGCAATACATGGCGCGGGTACAAATGTGAAAAAAGTCCAATATATCGAGGAAGAAGCAAGAAATAAGGAAGTTATAACACAAAAATATATAATAGAGAACTCAAGTGATAAAAGTGAAAGTGGTGTAAATTTATATAGCGCATTCTTTTTTGATATACAAGGTAAAAAAATCTATGAACAGTTTACAGGCGGAGCATTTAAAGGATTCATATAAAATAAATACAATTTATCTTGTCACTTGCTAAGACTAACCCCAAAAGTTATTAAAATTTTCTGTAGTCTTCTAGCTCCGATATGATTATGGTAGTATATCATAATAAATTCTCTAATCGCGTCTTGCTCTCTTCCAGGCACCACGAACACGAATTTCCTTTTATAAATAACAAGTTTGATTGGTAGATACTTTGCCATAAAACGACATACTGGTACCTCGTTCCTCCTTGCAAAATAGAAACCGTCCAGAAGCAGCTTGCTTAAGAGTTTAAGCATTCTCTTGCCAAAAATCACATTTCCATCTCGTTTTATTCTCTTTGTACGGTTCCATACAAACTTATAGGATACCCCGAGAATCGTAGCCGTAGACTCCCTACTCAAGCCGCCTCTAACCATAACTATAGCCTTCTTGCCGATTTCTGGATCAAACCGCCCACGAGTCGATACTTTTGGCGTATACTTGCCTACCGTGGTCGGAGACAAGTGCAGTCTTTTTGATATGTCCGTCTTAGATATGCCGCTTATGAATAGTTTTCCGATCTTGTTTACGGTCTCTGCATTAAGAGCTTTCGAAGCATTTATGTCATAAAGACGTTCTTTCACCCACTGATAGGATACGCCCAGTTCCTTGGATATCATCAGTTTACTCATTCCTTCACTAGCAAGTTTTCTTGCTCTTTCTGCCATCTCTAGGGGATATCGATTAGGTCTTTTTAAGGGCAAGTCTAAGCAAAGATTACAAACATAGTTAGAACTGAATCCCAATTTTCTGGCTACTTCGTTCCTAGAAAGCCCACTTTTCACTAATTCTCTCGCTTCTGCCTTAACTTTATCACTGTATTTCTGCATATAACTTCATCGACAAGAAGTAGTAGCTACGCTAGATTTAAGGCGGATCGGTCATTGGCGTTTTTCAAAAAGAAGATAATAGGAACATAATTGGTCAGCTTTCATAAAATGCTTTTAATCGCTTACTGCTTCAGGTTTATAGAGTTAATTGGCGTTTTTGCACATTGTGCTCTACTGTTATTCAGCAGAAATCAAAAAGAATGAACAGTAATGAATCAAGTTATTACATTAAAACTATAAAGGTAATTAAAAATTATCGAAGTACTCGTATACAAGTTCTTTCTCG
>JAJZBD010000005.1 GCA_021799085.1 Nanobdellota archaeon
CTAGCCTTCGTCCCTCACCGTCAGGTCCGTTCTGGAGATGTGCCTTCGCTATTGGTGGTCTTTTTCGGATTAAAGGATTTTACTCCTACCCGAAAAGTTCCCATCTCCCCTCCCGGCCTCTAGTCTAGAAGTATTTATACCATGCCTTTCCGTTAAACGAAAAGATTTAAGCACAAACTATCCAAACCAGCTACGAACGCTTTAGACTCAATAATAATGGTCACAACTCGGGCCGCAGGTATTACCGCGGCTGCTGGCACCCGCTTGCCCAGCCCTTATTCGCCACGCCATTTCAAAACGTGGCAAAAGTTCCTTCCGAAACGGAAAGAACACTTGGGATTCCCTCATCACGCTTTCGCGCATTGTGGAGTTTTCGGGACTGCTGCACACCGTAGTGCTAGGGTCCTTGTCTCAGTACCCTTCTGGGGGAAACCACTTCCATGGCCCCTACTGATCTGAGATTTGGTGAGCCGTTACCTCACCAACAGTCTAATCAGGCATAGACCGATCGTTAGGCGCATTATTCCGGTATTAGAAATAACCTTTTCACAATAAAATCGTTTCAGAAATTATTGCTATGGGGTATTAACCTCAGTTTCCCGAGGATATCCCCCTCCTAACGTTACGTTATCTATGTGTTGCCTCAGCCGTACGCAATCTGTCATTACCTAACAGATGAACTTGCATGTCTCATTCGAATCCCAATAGCAGTGACCTCCAGCAGGATCAACTGGAATTGGTGCATTAACATCATCATGCATAAATATGAAATTCACGCACTCACTATTCTTCATCTGCTTTTTAAAGCATCGAATATTATCTGCATATGAAAAGATGCGATCACAGCACTGCGATGCAGCACTCCTGCGTATCCGGGATATACAGATAATTACTTTATTTGCACATTCTAATTTAAATACTTTTTGCGCTTTAAAACCGCTAAAACCGCACGATATCAAATTTTTTGATAAAAGAGTTAGAAATTGATATTTAAAAACAAAGATAATTACGAGAATATAAAAAGCCAGCCCACCAATAAAAACAACACTGCCTACTTTTTCTTTCTTTCAACAAAGTATAAAAATAGGCTAAGAATAGAAGTTGCAGTTACCGACAAAAGAAGCAGGCTGAATGCAAATGAAATACCGTAGGAGGAATATGTCCCGGTAGCACCGAATCCAAACAGGTAATTAAAGCCGTAAGAAAGCGAACCTGAAATCGATGTTAAAGGCAACCCCAATAATGCATCCAAAAACATTGCCAGCACAAACAATGCAGACAAGCTACCTAAAACAAGTAAAGCGTTTTTATGCATTTTCTTGTTACCATAAACAAGATATGCCAAGATTATAGTTAGAATGAAGAAAACAATGAGGATATCATAATGCAGCATTCCTGAGATTCTCAACAGACTATCATAAGCTAAAAGATAAACTGCTGCAACTAGGCTTAAAACAATAGATACAAGCATTGTGTAGTTTGCTGCCTTTACAAACTTTCTCTTCATTGAAAGCCCCAATCCCAAAAGCACAGCTATTACAACTAGGAATATGCTGCCCACATAATCAAAGTAATTTATAGGCTTTGAAGTACTAACAACCGGAGGAGTTACACTTGGAGGTGTGCTGCTTGTTGCATTCAAAACATTGACAGTTAACTGTACTGGAGAAACAGAAGGATCATCACCTGTTGCAGAAATGTTGAATTTGTAAGTTCCTGTGGGTGTTCCCTTTGCAACGTTTACAGTTAAAGTTCCACTGTATGTTGGATCCTGATTTAAAGTACTTGGCGTAAAGGTTATATAACTGCTGGAAGGGCTCTCTGCTATTGAAGTTCCCCAATAACTTCCATTAAACAATGAAATTGTAAAACTTATATCCGCAGAACTGCCTTGCGATATGTTTACCGAATACTGTGTTAACGTGACCTTTGAATATCCATAGCCTACTGCATGAGTAGCGTTGAATGCAAACACCAAAAGAAAAAGAAAAGCAACTGAAGCTATAATGACTTGCTTAGATTGCATAATAACCATAAAGATAGTATCTTATTAAAGCTTTTCTATGGCATTTGCTATTCTTTCCCTAAAATCCTCTTCCTCGTTTTCATCCTTATACTTAGTTCTGGGCCACATGAAACCCCTTAAAGGCTTCCCTTTATCTCTAGGGATTATATGAACATGAAAATGCGGTACGCTTTGGCTTACAACATTGTTGTTTATAATTAATATGCCATCGCAGCTCATCCCTTTC
Source organism: Nanobdellota archaeon (assembly GCA_021799085.1). Classification (GTDB taxonomy): domain Archaea; phylum Nanobdellota; class Nanobdellia; order Parvarchaeales; family Parvarchaeaceae; genus Parvarchaeum. The sequence continues at coordinate 2,253 of JAJZBD010000005.1, forward strand.
TTTACGCCTTCTGCTATTCTTTTCGTTTCAATTGCAAGCTGCTTCAAGTAATCTTCGGAAAAATCAAACAATGTTTCGATATGCTTTTTTGGTATCAGTAAAGTATGTCCTTTGAATATCGGACTTTTATCCAAAAAGGCAATGAAATTTTCGTCCTCAAAGACTAAACTTGCGTTCATTTCTTTTTTAGCTATTTTGCAGAACACGCATTCTTCCATCTATTTTTTAGGGAATTCATTTATAAAAGATTTTCATCTTTCATACTGCGCGATATCTAATATTGCAGTATTCATGCTTTCCTTTATTTCTTTCAGTGCCTTTGAATCCCTTGATTCTGTATAAGGCAAAAGATCCAAATCCAAAGGCGTGTTCTCAAGTTTTCTATTGTAATTTTCATGCAGGTACTTTGCAACTTCCCTGTCATACCTTTTCCAATTTACTCCTAAAAACTCTATGAAATCCCTTTCTATGGAAGTTGCCAGCTTATGTGAATATGCATATGAATAGCCGAGATCAACAAGCCATTTTTCCGTAACTTCATGATGTTTAGCTATGCTTTCCACAGTATCAACTAATTTATTATCAACTGCAATTAACTTCGGAAAATTTTTGTCAAGAAAAACACGTTTGCCATCTACAGAATAACCTCCAGTGTACTTTATGGAATAATCTGTGCTTATAGTCATTTCGCCAACATCCCTGCTTTCTAACACTTTTCCAATGTATCTCTTTTGATAATACGCAATATCATTATCTACTTGCACTATGTCATTTACTTTTAACTTTCTATTCAATAAAATTTTTACCATTGAAGGGAGAATATAATTCACAGCTAGTGCTATGATCTGACCATTTTCACTCATTTTTTTAGATAAAATCCTATATTTCATCATATTTTAAATAATCCCCCCTCAATATTTATACTTTTTTATGATTAAATTGTAAATTTTCTTAATCATTTTAAGTATTCATAAGTAATCAAATATCATATATAAAGGTTACTATTTTAAACTACGCTATTTTCTTAGTAAAAACACTTTAAACTTATGAATTTTCACTGATTATAACATAAAGGTACTTAAATTTCCAGTTGCTTATCAATGTATGGATGACCAAAAATCAGAGATGCTAATGCTTTTTGGATGGGTATTCGCCATACTCATTATTGCAGTCGTAATGCTTTACCCATACAGCGATTACCAATTTACAACCTTAGGGATAAGCAGTGGAGTCAACCTTTATTCGTGCAAGTATTCCGAACCTGCACCCATGGGGATAGTGGATTACGGGGTCAGCAGTTATGGAAATGTATATACTGTATCTACGAATTCAATACAAAGCAGTATAACCTTGAATAACTTACTTACAAATCTAAGCGGAGATTACAATGCTTCTATACAATTAAATGTAAATGTTATATTGAAGTATGAAAATAAAACGCGGGCATATTTTGCACAGAACGTAATTCTTATGGATACACAAACCAGACAAGTGAACTTTATAGACAATATATGGAATGAATCCGCCCTAAATGCAAGCTTGGATAATGAGCTTATAAAAGGTAATGGCACTGTTGCCCCATCTGTTAAGAATTATACTTATTATTTTTATCAGGCCGCAAATCAAACTGGAGATAACATAACCTTAAAAAACAATCAAACCATTTACCTACGAACAAATACTAGCATCTCCAAAAAAGGCATACCCGAGATACTCTTTTTATACAACGATGGATATGGTTGGATAGAATATGATAAAGTGGATTTACTTCTAAATGAAAATATAAAAAATTATTCCATTCTTATAAGTGGATTCAACTACACTCCAAGCTACAACTTTTATGATGCGGGCATAATATTGGGTGGGCCGGGAGATGGTTCTAATACAACACTTGTAAGAGGATCTGCCAAGTTTACACTAAGTTATTGGAATGGAAACAACTTCCAAGATGTACAGGATTCATATGATTTTGGCTGTGATACTGAGGAGGGAATAAACAATGCCATTGTATCTCCTTCGTTTTATGAAAATGGGTTGCTATATGCGAATATAAGCAGCGGAAAAAACATTTATCTTGGAAACTTGTGGTCAATGAATTCCTCTAGCATAGGAATACTTTACATAAACAGCTCCTTAAACAACATTATAATTTCGTTAAACAAAAATGGCCACGCATTTAATGAAAGCCTGATGAGTGGGAAAGGTGAATTTACAATGGAAGCAGGAAGTTACATTGTAAATGCATATTCAAACGATAATAAAATTTACAGTAAAAATTACACCCTAAAGAAAGGAACCATTAATACCTTGAATATAAACTGAGTAGTTCTTCCTTAGAAAAGAAATAATAATTACATTACTTTTTCTGCGCCCTTTGCAACTCCGTGTTTTGTAAACGCTGAAAGTATGGCTGCAGCTATTAGTATAATTATACTTATATATAGTGCGGTTCTTAATCCCTGCATAAACGGAGAAGCAATCAATTTAGGGATAAAACTGCTTGCGTTCATAATCTTTAAGGATGAATTGGGTATAAGCGAAGTTAACGAAGCTGGGACCTGGGATAAAAATGTAGATACTGGATTTATCCCAAGAAACGCTGAAAACAGAAAAGAAGAAGCAGGTATTGCTGCGAACTGTGAAGACAGCGCAGATGGGACATTTAATGAGGTTAACTGCGTTGAGATTATAGAAGGCAATGCATATGAGAATACAGTTATGGCTATTGTAAAGAATATCGCCATACTTATCATCTGACCTATATTGGCAAAGGTTGTTCTTATCCCATTCCCTACTCCACGATCTTTCCAAGGCAAGGCATCCATTGCTCTCTTTGTATTTGGAGCGGCAAACATTCCGTTTCCTGCACCTATAACAAACAAGACTATGGCAAACGGAATATAAGAGAAATTTGCAGAGAAGGTGGTTAAAAGAAACAAACCTAAAGCTGTTATCAAAAGACCAACAGTACTAAATACTCTTGCACCAAATCTATCCGTTAAAACGCCACTTACCGGTCCAAGGCCTATAAAACCTACCATTAATGGTATCATGTATATTCCTGCCCAAAATGGTGTCTGAGCAATCGTGAAATTATGCAATGGAAGATAAACACCCTGCAACCATATTATAACCAAAAACATTACTGCTCCTCTAGCAAGAGCACTCAAAAATAAGGCAAGAGAACTAAAAAGAAACTGTATGTTTCTGAATAAAGATAATTTAAACAATGGATTCTTTATTTTACGCTCTATTGGAATGAACAGTATTATAAGCAAAATGCCCATAACAAGGCTTGCAATCACCCAGGGATTTGCCCAACCCAATGGATTGCTCTTGTAGGGAGTAAGGGCATATGTAAAGCCTAATGCAACAAGAATTAAACCTAAAGAAAGAGCAAGGTTTCCTTTCCAATCCAATCCTTTTTTCTTGCCCCCAGTCTTTTCTTCCTTCAACTTGTAATAAGACCAAAAAGCACCTAAAACTGCAAAAGGAATGTTGACTATGAATATTAGGTGGAAATCAAACGGGGCCAACAAACCGCCGGCTACCAGTCCTATAAATGACCCTGCAAGGAAAGCAACCTGATTAGTTCCCAATGCTTTTCCTCTTTCATTGTCAGGAAAAGCATCCGTAAGAAGGGCGGTGCTGTTAACCATTATAAACCCGCCACCTACCCCCTGTACCAGCCTGAAGATTATTATGAACAAAACGCCGTCTGTTCCGGAATTATACGGCGTAAACGAAAGAGCTATTGACGCTACAGCAAATACCGCAAATCCTATTGTATAAAATCTCTTTCTTCCATAGTCATCGGATAACCTGCCGAAAGTAACGAGAAGAGAAGCCGTTACTACCATGTAACCCAGAAGGACCCAAAGAAGCAAAGTAAAATTACCGGGCGCTATTGGATTAACGTTTAAACCGCGGAATATTGAAGGCAGAGAGATAAGTATTATTGTGGCGTTTATAGAAGCCATCAAGCCACCCATTGTTGTATTAGCTAGAACTGTCCATTTATACTGCATCCGATATTTTACTTTTTCTTGTATTTAAATATTCGCCAGACTACGCAGTTTTTCTATCTTATATATTGACCTTTTCTTGTTTTTATCCTCAATTTTTGAATTTATCACTATTTGTTTCATGCTTTCTATGACTTCTTCCGCTACTTTTCTGTTTACTGGATAAGGTACGCCGTCCTTTCCGCCTATGGTAAAAGCGTATTTGAATGGATCATAGGGATAATCAACAGGATCAAGAAACGATGGTGGCTCATTGTATATCAAATCAGCTATTAAAAATATCGCTCTTGCCGTAGATGCTGTCAACCCTCCTAAAAGAGAATCTGAGAGACTGGAAAAACTGTCATTTTTTATTTTTTCCAGGTTTCTCTTAAGTTTCTGTATGCTTATGGGCCTGTAATACTCTATCCTTTTTGACCTGTCAAATCCGGATATTGCAGCGCTTTTTTCAAACAGCTCTAAAGTAGCGTTACCTTTCAACGTGTTCAAAGCCTTGCTGTAATCTTTTATTATTTTGTCCTTGCCGTTGTTCACTTCCTCAAGAACAACTTTCCTAGTTTTACCTACGCCTCTATCCAAGAGGTTTATAGCTGTTCCATTTATACCACTTATTGCAGAATTCGGCTCGCATTCAAAGTTATCTACGTCCAATAGGTGGTACCTTCTGGCATACTTTGTGTAAGGATTCATGCCCTGCTGTACAACAAGCCACCTGCCGGTTTTAGAAACAAGCACGTAATGTATGTAAAGATTGTAGCCGTCCTGCAAAAGTACTGAATCCGCCTTTGCCGACAAGGAACTGTACTGCATTAGTTTTTCTGTTTCTATGTCAAATGACCTCGCTGACACTAGCTCGTCTTTCACCGACAAAGAGGCCTTTCCCTTTCCACCGAAAATTGCGATGCCATCTTTTGGTTTTACCACCTGCTTTAAAATTGAAAGTAGAACTGTTGTAGAACCACTTGAATCCCAGTCCATGCCTATAGCATTGTTCAAAGCCTGAAACCACATCGGATTGGAAAGCCTTTCAAGCAATTTATCTTCTCCGTATTCATAGAGCATTGTATGCACTATCGCATCGCACATTCCTTTCATTGTCTTCAATAAGTAATCCGGCACATGGCCGTAATGCAATGGTAAGTCTGCTATGCCTGTCATATAAAATAGTAAATTAGCTATTATTTATACAAATATCATATGGGCCACAATTAAAAATAAAAAGCTTTTATGAATTGGCAGGTATAAATTAAAAATGCAAGGTATGCGGGGATTAAAGGTATTTGTCAGCTTATTAAAACAAAACAAGTTTTTTGCTGCTGTTCCTGTTGTAATCTTCTTTGCTTATGTTTATCTGTTTATACACGACAAAGTAGAGATATCGGCATTTTTTTCCTTTTACCCATTGTTTGACATTGCAAGTGCATTTTTGCTCAGCTTTACAATAAGTTTTATCATAGCTATTAATTATTACATAATAAAAGCAAGAAAGGATGCAAATAAAAGAAACACGGCATGGGCCATATTCTTCAGCTTACTGTCCACGCCTTTCTGCTGCAACGTTTTAATTCCATTGTTTATCGCTTTTATATTCGGATCTGCAGCTCTTTCACCTATATATGATACTGCACAGCGTTTACTCGTTGATTATGACCCCTTGATAATTGCAGTATCAATAGCTATTATATACTTTTTTTATCAGAGATCTGTGAATGCTTTCATAGACTGCAGAATAAAACTACCTACGAATAAAAATCAAAGAAACGTTAAATAAAAGCTAATTACCTTAACTTTAATCTGCCTTTTTTAAATGGGCTTTTAGCAGTCGTTTTTATTCCTTTTTTCTGTGGCAAAAATATCTCTGCAAGCATGCACCTTATGCTGCCGCCACCGCATTCCTCTATTGTGCTGACGTCTATACTTATTATGTCACAGTATTTTTCTATCTCAGCTTTTTGTTCCTTTGATAAGGAACTTAAAGCTTTTTTGGATATTACGAGCTTCTTGTTTCCGCTTGAATCCAACAATTCCAAGGCATTTCCCGCAAAATCCAATATCTGTTTGAATGTTAACTCAATTAGGGTTTTTCCAGAGCCATTAATAGCTGAAACAACAGCATTCCTCTCGTCTTCATCCTTTATTGAATCCAGGCAAACCATGGCAAATTTTTCTCCCAACGCCATCATAACGTTTGTATGGTATATTGGGAAACCTGTTTCATCAAAAGCATGAAACTTTACGGGCTTGTATTTCATTTCACTGCAAAACTTATTTAATACTTCCTCATTGGTTCTCTCTGAGATACAAGCATAGGCTATTTTATTATCACGGTCAAGCACCAAGCTACCAGTGCCCTCGAGAAATTTATTCTTGTTTTCGTAATAAGTGAGGTCTATTACTCTGGAACAGGAAAAACCATAAAGCATAGAAAGGCTTTGAATTATATCTGCTCTTCTTTCATTTCTTCTGTTTAATGCTAACATCGGATAAACTACTGCAGTTCCATCTGGATGAAAGGATATCCAGTTATTTGGAAATATTGAATCGGGAGTGTCAACTTCCTTTAAATCATCAAAAACGAACACGTTTATGCCGTTCATTCTAAGCGTTTCTACGGCACTGTTGAATTCCTTCAACGCCTGCAGATTAACTGAAGAATTTGTTTTTTTCTGGAATCTATTGGTTTTTGCGGTTTGCTCATTGAAGCCGAAATTATGCGGCCGTATCATCATTACATTGTTGGTCAATGCCTTCTCTTCCATTTGCAGTTTTTAAGCAAATAATCTAGCAACTGCTAAAAACTATTTAAAGAATCGAACTTATATTTAAATGTTTAAACCGCTTTTGAATGGCCTTTTTAGAGTTAACAAATTGAAAGCGGCATTAATGAATAAAAATGAAAACTTGGGGTTGCCAGGATTTGAACCTGGGTCAAGCGGTTTCTTCTTAATCATCCTTAACGTCATTTTTCCAGACAAGCTGGAGCCGCCTATTCTGCCTGGTTAGACTACAACCCCTTAAGTGAATATTTTATACTTATCCTTATTTTCGAGTTCTTCTTCTATTCTTGCTTCTATGCTTTTTGCTATGCCCGATGTAAAACCCACTCTTTCATCAAAATCACTGTAGGATTTGAATTCTCCCTTATTCCGTTCTTCTATGATTTTCTGTACCATTTTTTTACCAGCACCAGGTATAAGTGACAATGAATGCAGTCTTACGTTTATAGGCCCCAACCTATTTATTATTGATATGTAATTTGCCTCATTCTGGCTTACAATCTCATGCACCTTATCCGTGAGCATTTGAAGGCCATTTCCATTTAGTTTATCAGGGGTTATCCTTTGTATTATATGGTGTACTTCATCCCTTTTGTTTTCTCCTATGTAGACTTTCATTCCCGGTTCTACTTTTACGTCTTTTTTGAGGGCCACAAGCAATAATCCAAGTGAATCTGTAAGAACTATTGCAGTAGCTTTCCTATCCTTTGAATCTTGCAGACCAAAGGGAAGGTATTCTAAAACATAAGCGTATTCGTCTTTTCCCATAGTATTAAGGATTATTTCAAAGTTATAAATGCTTTTTTAGCACCGTTAGAATGGCTTTTAGATCCTCTTCCTTTACATTCAATTTTAAAGGTGAGATAATTGCCCTTATTTGATCAATAGAAGCTGGAGAAACGTCGATTATCATCCTTAAGTAATCATCCCTTATATTAAGATTTAAAGCGGAAAGTTCTTCAAATACGCTATCAAAGCTATCTATCTTTATGTTCTTCTGTGTATGATCCAGCAGTTTTTTACCTATTTCTGAGCCCTTGTCTACAAAATCAAGATATTTCTCCTTTACCTCTGTTTCGCTTAAAAACTTCTCATCGATTATTTGGTATTCCATATCAGAGCCTTTTCATATGAACTGGTAAAAGGTCTATCCTTTTAAGGTTTTTACCCTGTTGTTTTACCTCCACAGTATATGCTTTTCCCTTCTTTTCTACTATTCTACCAACCGAACCGAAAAAGCTTCTCTGGGGGAGGTTTCTCTGCACCCTTGAATCTGGGTCTACTATGATTTTATCGCCTATCTCAAAGGACTGCAAGGCTTTCTTTATGTCTACCTTTCCTTTTTCTTTTACATCAAGCTTAAGCCTTTTCCTTGAACGTTTGTGCAAACCATTTCCTGTTATTGACATAATTCTATTTTATAAAGCTCCTTAGTATTTATACTTTTTTAAGCGCGAGTACAAGTGCGGATTTGAACTGGCAGTAAAGTGCAGAGGGAGGGATTTGAACCCTCGAAGGCCTAAGCCATAAGGTCCTTAGCCTTACACGTTTGACCGCTTCGCTACCTCTGCATGATAGTTTAAAATAAGCTTATAATAAAACGCTTACTATTTGATAACCTATTTATAATATAAAAATAGTTTTATACGTTTAAAACGATTTTAAAATCATGGTATTGAACATAATAATAGAGATTCTTGTAGTATTATCAGTATCGATAATAATGGGGGAGCTGTTTGAACAGCTTAAATTTCCGTCGGTTGTCGGCTACCTTATAGCAGGTCTAATGATAGGTCCATTCATTTTTAATTTCATACAGAATAATAGTGAATTGCAGGCCCTTTCTTCCCTTTCGCTTTTCTTCATAATCTTTTTGTTGGGAATAGAGATGAAAACGGAATCGGTTATAAAATACCTTAAGCCTTCCATTAAAATGTCAACTACAGGTTTTATTCTGCCATTAGTTCTTTCTACGCTTCTTTCTGTTGTTTTATTGCACTTTGGATTAAGGCAGGACTTTATAGTTTCGCTGTCAATAGCAGTACCCTCAATATCAATCGTATCTGTCCTTGTAATGAGGTACCGACTTGCAAGGGATCCGAAAGGAATAACAATTATAGGCTCAGTGGTTATAACGGATGTAATAGCATTTCTACTGCTTGGGATAACCTACAAAACGGCATTGAACGCAATATTGGTAGTGATCTATTTCATAATTTTCCTTATGGTATTCTTGAATGTAGACAAGATACTTAACAGAGGAAGCAAGAAACTAAGAATGCGGCTTACAAAATCAAGAAAGATACTGAAAAGCGAGCACTTCGGATATGCAATGATAATAATCATAGGATTGCTGATCGGAGGGATATCCCAGCTCATAGGTATAAACTACATAATAGGGGTTTTCTTTGCCGGCTTGATAATACATGAAGGACTTATAGGAAGAACTCTGTTCAGAAAGGTTAGGAAGACAATAAAAAGGATGAACGATGGATTCTTCATACCTCTTTTTTTCAGCATAGCTGGAATCAACGTTGCATCATTTCACTCTTTGGAAGGTTTCCTTCCGGCAATACTGGCCATATCTCTTGCCGTGATAACTTTTTCAATAGTGCTAAACTACTTTTCATCTGGAAGAATCATGAAAATAAAGAAAAAGCCCTGGAAGATAAAAACCAGCGCAATAATAAATGGGAGGGGGGCAGTAGGTATAGCAATTGCAACAGTCGCATTTGAGATAGGCGTAATAACAAATTCAGCTTATTCAATAGCAATACTTGCAACCATAATCATATCAATAGTAGCCACTTCGCTTCTACGCAATGCTTGATAGTCGCTAGATAATAATCATACAAAAAATATAATCTCCTAAAATTAAAAATGGCTATTTGCGGATTAATTCAATGCTGACTTGCGCAAAGTACTTTTTATGTATTTTATAACTTCATTATAGTTGGTAGATTTACTATAGTCTGTGAAAGCTCTTCTTTCCACAGTTTTGGACCAATTACCCCAATTTTGTCTTCAAATGCTTTATTGGAGAATTTTACGTTACCAAGCTTCTTGTTTATAATGTCAAAATCAAATTGCAGCTTATTACGGTTAAGTATGAAATATACATCATAAAGGTCTCTTGATTTATTCCTCGAGTATATTGCTCTAACTTTTTCTGCTAGTATCTGGGGGCAGTATGAAATTAACAGATATTTTGACCTCTTTTGATGCATGCAAAATAAATAATTGGGGTGGCTGGGATTTGAACCCAGGTCAACTAACCCCCGAAGCTAGCATCATACCAAGCTAGATCACCACCCCATATAGCATACTTATTATATAAATCCCTAATTAATCTTTCTGTATTCAGGGTAAGTACCGATTTGCATTATTACACTATCAGTTTTAACTGCTACTCCTTTTTTAACGGTTTTTATTTCCTCTGTCGACAATACAGATTTGCCGAGTGCTATAAGCTCTCCTTTCAGTGTCATTATCCCTATGATTTCATCTTTTTCGAAATTAGTAAGTTTAACTATACCTGGAACAGCAAGTGGAGAACCATGACATATTGGATCTACTGCTGTATCGGAGATGAAAACCTTTGGTAAAAAGTCTATCGCTGACTCTATGCTGCCAAGGCATTTGTTTAACAGCCTATCATCATTTTCCTTTTCATAAAAATAGACTGCATCCTCTAAATCTTGCAGTGTAACCAAGTTGTCTTTTTCTGACAACGTTGAAACCTTTGTTCTTCTTAGCTCCGTCATGTGTGCACCAACTTTTAGCTCTTCCCCCATGTCATGTATGAGCTTTCTTATGTATGTTCCAGATTCAACGCCAACTTTAAAAAGTACATTCTTTCCGTCTATCTCTAATATCTCGGAATAGTATATTTCTCTCTGTCGATACTGCCTTTTAACATGCGATCTAACGGGAGGCAACTGCATTATTTTTCCTATGAATTTATTGAACGTATCTCTAAGTAGTTGCTCATCAACTTCACTGTGCAGATGCATCAGAGCTATGTATTCCTTTCCTCCAAAAAGAAGCACTGGGAGAACCTTCGTAGCGTTGTTTATGGCCAGCGGCAAAAGACCGGTTACGTTGGGATTTCTTCAATCTTCTAAAGTCCCTGAGTAACCCATCTTCTTGGCACCTAATGTTGCCATAAGGTTCTTTGCTATGTAGGCTGCGGTCTTTGACCTTATACCTGATGGCTTGTCCAGCAGTATAAAACCGTAGTTTATCCTCTCCTTTATGCTTCTGTCCTTTGGAGCTTTGCCGTATCTGCTGTCGGTTTCTTCCTCTCTCAAGGAAAAGATTTCATGCTTGAAATCCTCCAAAGGCAGTTTCATTTCATTTAATCGTAGGTTCAAAGATTAAAACCTTGCTTTTTATGTTATCTGTCAATTTATCCTCAAAAAATGGAATTTAATGCGCTTCAGTTAAAATTGCAAATCTGTTCTCAATTATTCGTCTTTTGCTGGTGCATTATGTAATCGGAGCAGAGCTGCACAACACTCTCTAAGTCTATATTCGAAGAATCAATAACCAAATCAAAGGGAGTAAAATCTTTGTCTATTTCTATCCCGTATATTTTTTTGTAGATTTGTTTTGTAAGCAAGTCCTTCTGCTTCATAAACTTCAAGGCTTCGCTGAAGCTTATCTTGTCGCGGATACTTACTCTTTTTGCCCTAACATTTTCGTCCGCTTTTATGTATATTTTTATAGTATCCTTATCCTTTATCTTCCAAGGTGCTACCCAGCTATCAAGAACTACATCCTTTTTTGTCTTAAAAAATGAAAGAATAAACGAATCAAGCCTTTTGTCATACTGCGGGTTTTTCAGCCTGAACTTCACCGCTTCTATCCCTTTTTTTGACTCCCAAACCATAAAATCTTTTTTAGGAAGCAAATTCTTCAGTTTAGAACTTGCGGAAAAATATTCAATCCCAAAGTTAAGAGCAAGAGTGGTTGCAACGCTTGATTTACCTGAAGCTGTTAGTCCTGAAACTATCACTTTCATGATTGATTAATGGGCGTATTATTTATAAGTTTGCTGTAGTTTGAAAATACTGCAGGTAGGTAGCTTAAATTAGCGCAGTAGTTTTGAGCTGAGGGCGAAACAGAACATTCTCCTGTAAGCATGTATTTGCTAAGCACAGTATAGTTTATCTGATAAACATTTACGTTTGTGAGCACCTGGTTTTCTATGCTTAACAAAGAGTTTACCGGCAGGTTATCACTGTAAAGTAACTTGAAGCCGGGTATGCTTTCATTTAGCAAATAAAGCTTGTCAAACAATGTATCCAGCGTTTCATTCGGCATGTACAACAAAGCAGGGCCGTTACCAAACTGTGACATGTTTATTGGGAGAATCTCATAGCCACCTGGCGCTTGAGGTACACCTCCGATGTGGAGATCGACTGAATTTGTAGCATTCAAAAGCATCATCCCACCCGGTATGTCGTTATTTGCGACTTCTTTACAACCTACACTGTAAACACAGTTGTAATCCAAAGGCAACGGATTAGAGAACTGCGCAGTAAGCTCATCATATATTATACCGTATGGATTGCCCATGCTTGTGATTACTCCATTGCTGCTTGCATTAAGCGGCAGAAGTATCTCGACTAAAAGATCATTATTTGCATTGCCCGGCAAACCAGGTATTGTTACATTTGAGTATAAAGGAGCTATCTGTCCATTTACGTTTCCAAATTCAAGTAGGTACCTGTAACTTTCGTTTCCTATGTTTTGACTGTTTACAGTTACATTGGTTTCCGTCATTGGAGTAAAAGATGTTGGCTTCAAAGCGATAGTTGATATGGCAGAGAACTTCTCTACTTCACTGCCACTTATTACAGCATAAGTAGGCTGATGAATGAAGTGAAGATAAGTTGAATAGATGTAAGGTGAGGTTGCCTCAAAGAAGTATTTAGCTATCATTGATTGGTAACCATAAGCATTACTTCCGTCGGCTACAGCCGTTCTATTGGCTATTGCTTCTTCCCAATAACCATAATCCCACCATGAGATTATTGAGGTATTGACAGGAGTATTCTGGCTAATCCACTGCATGGTAGGCCCCCAAAGCAGCAATCCGCTACCGCTGGATTGTGCAGTTTGATACGATAATGAAAGACTGGAATGAAGATCTGCAGCAACGAAAGCTATTGCTATTATGATTATAACTGCTGAAACAACTGCCATGTTCCTTGGAGAATTCTTAAGGAATCTGTTCGTAAGGTCTATTGAGCCTCTGAAGAAATAAACTATTGCAAACGGTATTATTATTGCAGCCGCTAATTCAGTCGGCTCAAGAAGCCTGCTCTCAACGTTTGAAAGTATAACTGTTGCAACAAAGAAAAAGAATGGTACTATCGCAAGCAAAGAAAGCAAATTCACGTCTTCCTGCTTGTCAAATGCAAACTCCAGTAGGAATATGACTACAAGTGCCACAGCGCCGTATTTGTAGTTGTTTGCAGATGAATTCATGTTCCATATAACAATAAGCATTATCAACGAAATAAAGGTAAGGAATAACACAAGGCTTAGCAATCTCTTTGATTCTATCTCATTTTTATGCAGGAACATGTAACCTAAAGGTATAAAATCCAAAGCTATGAATATAAACAGGAATGAATATGAAGTTGCATTATAGCTGAATGTTCCCCCGTTAAGCATGAGTATAAAAGGAACGCTTAAAAGGAAAGGTATATACCAATGCTTAAACCGTTTCAGTACAATATAAAGAAGAAATACCGCACCTGCACAGAATAAAAGGAAATTTATGCCTAATGAACCTATAAGAAAATTGAAATCCTGTACTCTCTGAGTTAAATCCAGTGGTGCATATTCGGCAATTGTTTCTGTAACTGGATTTACTATACCCACCCCTAATGGATGAATGAATTCGGATGCAATTCTTGAAAATGCATGCTTTAAAGTATTCAGGCCAGTGAGAGCAACCAAAACAAAGGAAAGAATCAAACTGTAGATGGCAACTGAAAAGCCGTTGTTTATAAGCGGTATTTTAAGCTTATGCTTGTATCTGTCATAAACTATCAGCTTAAAGAGCACTAAAACGTAAGAAAACAACATTGGGTAATAAAGAGCACTGTGTATAACATCGGAGAAAGTAAAAGTAACAAAGCTTACCTTTATAGGGACCCATATTGCAAATAGAATGTAGGCAAGCAGGTCTCCTTTTTTTGCATAACCTAGCAAAACAATTATTATATATATTATTGGTATCACAAGTATAAGATACTCGCTGTATCCACTTGCAGCAGTCGCTAATCCTGTAGCTATTCCTGTAGCCAAACCGTAAATCATTTTGCTCTTAGTCCTTTTTGATTTTAGTGATTTTGACAGGAAGAAAATTGCCAGCAGGATAAACATAAAACCAAGAGATGTTTTCTGCGTAAATCCAGCAGTAGAACGGCTTAAAAAAGTAAGAAAAGCTGGTAGAATAAATGCACTTATGCTTGCCACCCAGTAATCGCCAAACAGCTCCAACGCTATAAGGAAAAGAAGCAGGGCCGAAAAGATAGCAAAGAATGCCGGTAGGAACATGAAGGATGTCATTGGTACTGCGCCTTTCACTATTGGATCAACAAGCCTTGCAGAATACGCACCAAAGAATGATACCAAGAGTTCATCTCCTCTGGAAGGAAGACCTATTGGTAGATACTCCAAATAGTTTACTGCTGGAACGTTACCAGTTTTAAGGACATTCTGCATTTGTATGTAAAACGTGTAAGGATCCAAACCTGAAAGAGAACCTCCCATACCTAGATAATTATTCCCTATCAGCGGAGAGTTTGACTGCAAGGGATTTAGCAAAGCCGGGATACTTGCAGTGTGTATATACCAGCCTACTGTTACGGCAAGTATAAGAAGCAAGTAAAATAAGACTTTTTTCTTTATTAGAATATTGTAAGCGGCATTGCCGAAACTTTTAAGACCAGATAAATTCAATTCTATCTCTACTTCACTCACTTTTTTCTTGGAAACTTCTTCTTTTACCTGCTCTAGTTTTTCTGATTCCTTTTTCAGCAGGTTTATCTTCTCTTCCTCTTTCTTTAACTCTGCTTCCTCTCTTTTAACCTGAACTTCCTCCTTTTTTATTTCCTGCTCTATCTTTCTTTCCTCTTTGGAAGCATCCTGCTCGATTCTCTTAAGTTCGTCATTTTCGGCCATAATTCAAATATATAGAGAAATTACTACTGATTATTAAACCTTTCGAATCAAAAATCCTGCGATTCTATGTCCCAGGAATCATGCTTCCAAAGCAGAAATTCCGGTTTATTCAAGAAAATAAAATGTTCGGGGTGGGCTATATACTCATCATATATGCTCTTTGAATAATCAAGAAAAGGCAGTTTCTCTGCTTCGCTGTGCTTAAGCGTAGTTTCCTTGTAATTTTTGTTTAAAACTATATTCCCGTTCCTTAAAAGGAAGAGGGCCCCTCCGCCCATTGCCTGCACTGACTTATAATCGGAATCAAAAGTTGAATTAACAAGATTTGCCTCTATTAAAAGGCCTTTCCCGACATTGATTGAAAAATGGCCATAATTGGGAAGCATTATGACTTTATCCCCTGCTTTTGCATGCACAAGCTCTAAATCAAAGCTTCCATTGTCGTTCTTTTTTTGAAGCAAGTACACAGCTTCTCCACTTATTACCTCATACAGCTCTGGGTAAGCTAGTCCCTTTTCAACTAATGGATGATAGTGCCCAAGAGTCTTTGTAAACTCCCCACCTAAATCATAATTTTCAATGACAGTAACGTCATACCTTATTTTATGTGCAGAGAAAACAGTGGCGTTCTTTGAAACTCCCGCTGCCCTATACATTCTGTATATTACATCATTCCTGTTTTTGCTGTTTATGAATTCCTTGTTGAACAATACTTCCTTCATCTCGCTTACCTTACGCACGGAAAAAGGCACTTCATTACCGTCGGCAAACAGCTTTCTTTCTTTTTCGTCAAATTCTAAATCAACTGCTTTAACGTTAAGTTTCATATTATTACATATGCTTTATCAAGTTTAATACTTTTTATATAACATCCTAACAAACTTGTCAGCTTTAAACAGCTTGATTATAAATCTCAGTTCTTTATTGCTAACGGCCCTTGTAACATATAGCATTAAAACATAGAAAACTAGCGCAGCAATCAGAAGCAGTGGCAGGTATGCCAACCTTGTAACAAACTTTAGAAGAAAGTACAGGAAAAGGCCCATTAATAAAACAGATAATGTAGCTTTGAGCAGTTCTTTATAAGGCAATTTTATCTGGATGTACCTTGAAACCAAAATAAGATTTACTGCCAGGGTAGACAGTGTAACCGCAAGATACGCAATTGCTGCACCTACAGAATACAGAAGCGGGACTAAGATGATAGTAAGGGTTATTCCGACCACTGCCCCTGTTATTACTGAGTACATTGCATATTTTTGTTTCCCTGTTGCGCTTAAAACCTGTGTAATCGGTCCGAATATACTAGATATAAGAACAGGTATAAGAAGAATTATAAAAGGGGTTTCAGCGCCGAGAAAGCTAGATTTATAAAGATATGAAATAAGCCTCGGTGCCGATATCATAGAAGCTATAACAAGCGGAAAGGTAAGCAGAAAGGAATATTTTATAAGGCTATGCTGAAGTCTGTAAAATCCCTCAAACTGTTTTCTTTCAAAAAACTTTGTTATCGATGCAAAGAATGCAGACCCTACCGCGGCAGCGGGCAGCCCAAGCATACCTGCCATTATGAGCCCTACTCTGTAAAAACTCACTGATGAAATATCTGGAGAAACCGCCCCTAGGAACAAAGCTATCACGGGCCCATAAGACAGCGAGATCATTGCCATGACATACGAAAAATTCCTATAACTGTAGAAATGTGCCAAATCCTCCTTTTCCGGCTTGGCTGATTTGGGGAACCCCCTCATTGAGCGATACAAAAGGAAAAGGCCAACTGTTGCAGTTACAAGGTAAACTACGTCATAAAATTTAATTGCGCCTATTAAACCAAACCCTAAGTAAATTACTACTAGTTGCATTATACGCAGAAAATCGTACAAAACACCAGTAATAAAGCTATTGTTCATCTTCTGGAATCCTACAAATGAAGGCTCTGTGAAATTCCCCGAAATAGAATAGAAAACAAGCCCGAAAGCCAATATCTTTATAAGATAGCCCACTTCTGCTGAATGATATATTGATGCAATTACTCCAGAAAGAGAGAATAAGACTATCGAAGCAATAAGAGATGAGACTATTACTATAACAAAATAATGCTTAACTGCCCACATCAGCCTAGAAGCAGAGTTTTGCGCACGGTATTTTGATATAGCGTACTGCACTGCCGAATTTATTCCCAAACCGGCAATAGTCGAGGCAAACCCCCAGTAGAGAACGACTACTGTATAATAACCATAGTTGGTGGGCCCAAGAAACCTCACAAGAAGAACACTGACCAGGAAAGAAACAAAGAATTTTGAGCCTGAGCGAAGAAACCCATATACACTATTTGAAGCGACCAATCCCTGTTCTTCTTCTATGTTTATTTCATCACTGTTGACAGGTTGTTCCATTGATATACTAAGGTTTACTAGCTTGTATTATAATGCACTCAATTTATGTATTTAAATAAATAATAATTAAGCAATAGTAATTAAATATGGTTTTGCTCACACAAGAAACTGGATTATATGTAATAATAGCCTTAGCCATGGTTATAGGATATTTTATAGGGGTATCAACGCAGGAAGAAATAGAAAACCTAGCAAAAAAACTTGTGGCAGAAAAAATCTTTTCTTATCCTTCAATAATTATAGAAATTGCGGCGATCTCTTTGGTATTATACTTATACAGTGGTTACTATTTCGCAGTTTCTGCGATAATAATGCTTTTTAACCTTTGCTTTTCAGCGCTTTACAACGCAGAGAAATCCGATTTACAAAGAACGATAAGTTATGTAATTACATTTTTAGTTCCCTCTTTAATAATTGGAACTATAATAATTATATTATGAAAATAGGGATAATAGGAAGAACTAATGTAGGAAAAAGCACACTTTTCAAGGCGCTTACACTTGAAGAAGTGGAGATAGAAGATCGGCCGTTTACAACTATAGAACCTAACAAAGGGGTTGGATATGTTACTGTTGAATGCCCTGAAAAATACTTCAATGTAAAATGCAATCCACACAATGCCCCATGTGTTGATGGCATAAGATTTGTACCGATTAATATAATAGACGTTGCCGGATTAGTAGAAGGCGCAAGCGAGGGAAAAGGCCTTGGCAATAAATTCCTAAGCGACATAATGGAAGCCGATGCAATAATAGAAGTAATAGACATATCTGGTAACACTGACAGTAGCGGCAATAAAGCGAAGGATTTTGACCCTGCTATAGACATAGAGATGGTTGATAATGAAATAAGGAAATGGATAGCTTCAATAATCTCTAGATCCCGGTACATAGGAAAGGAGGATATTGCAGATATAATATTCAAAAATGTATCTGGAATAAACATAAAGTACTCAACTGTAAAAGAAGTAGTAAAGGAGCTTAACATAAAAGAAATAAACGAGGATACCGCATTAAAGATGGCTTCTTTACTGATGAAGAAGGACAAACCAATGCTTATTTTATGCAACAAGATGGATTCTGTTGAAGACTTGGATGAACGAATCAAAAAACTGAAGGAAAGATTTGACTATGATTTTATGGCCTGTTCCGCAGCTGCCGAGCTTACAATAAGAGAGGCAGAGAAAAACGGATTCATACGCTTTAAAGACGGCAGGCTTGAAAGATTAAAGGAATTGAGCAACGACCAGGAAAAAGCCATAAACATAATAGAGAAAATAATAAAAAAATACGGCGGAACGGGGGTAAGAGAAGCTTTAAACCACCTTGTATTCGAATTAAAGGGTTATAAGGTAGTCTTCCCTGTAGAGGATGAAAAGAAGCTTACCGATGGGTTCGGAAGAATCCTACCGGATGCATATCTTGTGGAGAAAAACGCAACTCCTAAGGATGTAGCAGCAATGATACACAGTGACATAGCTAAAAACTACAAGGGCGCTATCGACTGCAAAACAGGGTTAAAGGTAAAGAACGACTCTCCTGTCAAAAACGGGCAGGTCCTAAAGATACTGGTATGAACAATACAAAGGTATTCCTCAAAGACGAAAAAACGTTTGAGAAGATAATAGAAGCTTCAGAACTTAAAAAAGACGATATAGTAATAGAGATAGGAAGCGGCGATGGAAGGCTGACAAAACGCATTGCCCCTTACGTAAAAAAAGTTTATGCTATAGAAATAGACACGAATCTTTTTGATTCTGCAAGAACAATGCTCGAAGAAATAAAAAACATAGAATTCATAAACGGAGATGCATTGAAAGTGGAATTTCCAAGTGATGCAAATAAGATAATATCAAATTTACCGTATGCTATTTCTTCTCCAATAACGGAAAAGATTATATATTTTATGAATGGCAGAAAAGATTCTCTGGCTGTATTGATGTATCAATTGGAATTCGGCGAAAGGATGCTTGCATTTCCTGGGATAAGGGACTATTCAATGATATCTGTTTTCACACAGTACGCGTGCAACATAGAGCTTGTTTCTAGGGTCAGCAAGAATGCATTCAGGCCAAGGCCTGCTGTTGAATCCATAATCCTGAGGATAAAACCGAAAAATATCAAAATAGATGAAGATTTCCTTGCTTTTGCAAGGCTTCTTTTCCAGCACAAGAAGAAAAACCTGTATTCCGCTATAATGGACAGCAGAGGAAAACTAAATGCAAAATCAAAAGAAGAATTAAGAAACAAACTTCAGGGATTCAAAGAAAAGGATAAGCTAAAGCAGAAAGTATTCTATCTTGAGATAAAAGAATTAGAAGATATATATGATGAAATGCTAAGGATAGGGATATGCAAAAAGAAGTAAAGGTTATCAAAAGGGGGAATCCCTCGGTCAGGATATACCGGAAGAAAAAGGCCTGGGAGTTCATACCATTTAAATCAAACTTAGGTTATAATCAAAACAAACAAAAAAGATTCAAAAATTTTGCGTCAAGGTTTTCCTTGAGAGAAATAGAGGACATACTCATAGCCTGGTTGGCATTGAGCTTTGCATTTGCAGTTGTTCTCTATCCACTGGAGAATAGCGGCTTTTTGCTATACTTTTTGGCTTCCTTTATAGTTCTGGGAGCCGCATTTATAATGCATGAACTAATGCATAAGTTTGTCGCTCAAAGCTACGGCTATGAAGCACAGTTCAGGATGTTCCCATTCTTTTTGATACTTGCTGTAGTTATGGCCCTGCTTATCGGATTTGTATTTGCATTGCCTGGTGCAACAATATTTGAACCTGATCCGAGAGAGCCATACACAGACCCAAAGGGATTTACTGAAAGATATGGAAAGATATCGCTTGCCGGGCCATTGATTGACATAGCATTTGGATTTATATTCCTAGCCTTGTTTTTGCTTATCTACGTATTTGTAGGATCCAATGTTACCAACTTATTGACAGCCTTCGGCTACATAGTAACGGGATTAGGAACGTTCATAAGCTTTTACCTTGGTGCATTTAACATGCTACCCTTGGGATCCGCATCATTTATAGGATTGGATGGATATAAGGTGTGGAGGTGGAACAAGGTTTACTGGGCCATTTTCTTCGTAATACCAGTTGCAATGACTGCTTTAATCTACATCGGTTACATACCTGTTCTTGGAGTAATCGGCCTGTAACCACTATGGCAGTTATTTAAATAAGCAGGTTTAATAATAAATATGGCTGAAAAAAACAAAATAATAACCGCTTTTCAAACCGCAGGTTACATATCAATATTAGCAGCGAGGTTCCTTGAAGAAAAGGGGATTGTGAAAGATGTTAGTGGAATAGATATTGATGAACTTGCGCAATTTGCTGTAGTCAAAGACGGAAACCTTCTCTCCCCAATAAGGATACTGGAAGGAAAAGACTTTACAATGATAACATCACAAATACCTCTACCACTAAAAGCAATAAACGAGCTAGCAGACAAAATAATGCAGATTTACAAAGAAAGAAAAGCTGACCAGATAATAGCATTGGACGGACTTGCGATTGATGAAGCAAAAGACAAGAGCGATGTTTATTTTGCAAGCACTTACAATGAAAAAGAGATAAAAAATTGCAAAAGATTACCTGAAGGAGCAATGATGGGCTTTAATTCCTACTTCGCCCACAAGGCAAGAAAGAGTAAGATACCCTTTATAGTTTTAATGGCGGAAACACATGCAGAGATACCCGATGGCATAGCAGCCGCAGCTCTCATTTCCGTATTGGAAGGTGTTCTTGGCATACAGGTAGACACTTCTGAACTTATATCAGAATACAAGAAAACGCTTGGACAGATAAACAACCTATTGAAAAGAGTAAGTCAAGCGCCAAAAAGTCAGGAAGAACAGAATATGTACGTTTAATTCTGGTTGTATTCTTTTGCTTTTTCTTCCAAAAACCTTGAAACGTTGTTGTCCATAAAAGAGGTTGAATAAGCAGTTATATCGGTCATAGGTACCCATTTGTAGCTTTGGAAAAAGGACAGAACTTCCGGTTCTCCGTTTACATGCTCCATTACATAAAGAAAATACAGCAACTTTGGATTTTCACTTGGGTAATACTTGAATACTTTCCCTGTAAGATTAACTTTTATATTGAATTTTTCCATCAGTGAAATAATCTCTCTTCTGGGGCTTTTTTCTTCATCCAAATCAAGAAATGGAAAGACCCATGTCGCCCTTGGCATGTATTTATCTTGTTCCTTGAGCTTTACCATCAATACTTTGTTTCCCCTTATAACCAATGCGGATACTCTTTTTGCCATATGATTATTAACATTTTTTACATTTTAAACGCTTTTTTATATGAGGTTAGATATAATATTATTAAAAAGATATGGATAAAGGATATTATGCTGTGTTGATAATCATTGTTGCATTAGTGATAGTGGCAGCAATATTCTACACAAACCCTTATGAGAACCACAGACAGATAGCCATAGGAATATGCGAATTGGAATGCCACAACATAATAACCAACTCTACGTTGACAAGCAATACCTGCATAAAAGAGAATGCGAGTTTCGGCTATTCATGTGCAGCGGTAAATTCCACTGCTTCTACAGTCTGCTCAAATACAAATGAGATAAATTTAAATTATAACTGCGTTTTGGAAAGCGTAAAATAATTACTTAACAAGCTGATCCAATGCATGCAATTTCTTGTTAAGAAAGTCTATCCTGCTCTGCTTGTCTTCCAGTATCTTACCAGATTCGATGTGTGTAAGTACTCCACCATCATTCTTGCACCTAAAGTCATTTTGAAGGGCCTCATTTACATCGTATCTTCTGTTGCAGATATCACAGACGTAAAAGTCTTCCGCCTTGTTTAACTCCATTGATTTTTTGGTTTGTTTTATCTCTTCTTCATACATCTCTCTTATTATGAATACCAGCTTTCCCGGATTTGCGCTCCAAAAATAGGTATACCATGCTTTGTTGTTCTTTCTTACCTTTCTGTAGGAAACAAGATTTTTATTGTAAAGCCTATACAGGAATTTTCTTATTGCATTTGCCTTTTCAAACTTAAGTTTTTTTGCAAGCAGGTTCTCCTCCATTTCTCCCTTGGAAATAAGAAACTCAAAAACTTCCAGGCCTTTTTCTCCAGCAACGTCAATAACGTATTTTCTTGCTTCCTCTAATTTCAAAAGCTTATTGGTGTCGATTACTATCTTTTTTTCTCGTTTTACAACCGCCTTTTTTGTCTTTTTTATCTTGGCCTTGGCCTTAACTTTTTTCACTTTATTCTTCGCTTTTTTCGTAGCCATTTTTATATATAGTAAATTAGAGATTTAACCTTTTCCATTAAGGATAAAATTCTACTTTAAGGACGCAAATATTATTGAGCCTATTGGACTTAAAAGAACTAAAAGCAGGATAAAAAGAAATGCAACGGTATTCAGGATTGCAAGTGCTTTCTTCTCATTTTTAACAACGTAACCCAAAGCATCGAAAAATATCTTACCCCCATCTACAAGATAAGACAATGGGAGTATGTTTACTATCGCAAGGCTGAAGGATATAACCCATAACCACAAGAAAAGTCCATCTATCCAGTAAAGAGATTGAGAAGGAAAAGAATTATTTGGAAATGCCGTGACGGAGATTGGTTCTATTATAAATGCGGGTGGCTTTGCAAGCGAGAAAAACCCGCCAACTCCGATGTAACTGTGATATGTATTGTTTATTGATGAATTATAGGTAGTTTTCATGGAATAAACTTTTCCACTAGTTAAGGTAAAATTAACATACTGCCCGGGCTTGACATTGAGATCAGACAAGGCCTGCTGCTCCGAATAAAACTTGTGACCGTTTATTTCTGAAACCGTGGAATTTACCGGTAAAGAAACCAAGCTTGCCGGACTGTTATTTACAACCGTTGAAACATCGAGGTAATATGGAGAATATGAAACTAAATTAGCCGAAACCATAAAATGGGAAAGCAAAAGATATGCTCCCAAAAATATGAAGCCTAAAACAACAT
Organism: Nanobdellota archaeon; assembly: GCA_021799085.1. Taxonomy (GTDB): domain Archaea; phylum Nanobdellota; class Nanobdellia; order Parvarchaeales; family Parvarchaeaceae; genus Parvarchaeum. Next base: position 25,664 of record JAJZBD010000005.1, read on the forward strand.
TTGTAAAAGCACCTGCGGCAAATATCCTCAAACGATCCATTCTCTTCGCTTTTATCACTTTCTTTTCATCCGGTTCTACAAAAGCCAGAGGAAGAACTCCAAATAGAAAGCCGAACCCAGTAGATTTTATTTTTATGTTTTTTGAAAGTGCAACTACGCCGTGAGAAGCTTCATGCAAAGCTGCCAATACAATTACAGCTATAAGTATGTAAAGTATGGGAACACCTATTAAAACAGGTATCCCCCCTACTGATATTGAAACTGGAAACAAGGGTGCTACGGCCGGAAAAGTAGTTTTTGGACTCGTTATCATAAGATAAAGATAAGGCAGGAAAAGGTATAGGACAAAGCCTATGCCTGCAAGTGCAACAAACACCCCTATTGTTGAATAGATGTTTATTAGCCGTTTAAACCTTGCCAGCTTCTTCATCACTTTCAATCCTATCTTTGTTTTGTAAAGAAAAACTACCTTTCCTTCTACATCAAACTTTTTTCTCTCTATAATTACGAATAGGCCGAATATTAAGAGTATTATGATTGTTAAAAGTAAATTATCTCCATTTGCTAAGAGCACACTTAAAACTGACATTATATACTTACACCTTTAACTTTCTTAACTCTTTGTGTTTAGGCCTCAATGCTGAAGAACCGCAGTTCCTGCACCTTACTTCATTCCTTCTAAGAACTTTCTGGCTGGAAACGCGTATCTTTGCATTGCAGTTTCTGCATACGTATACGTTATAGAACAGCCTGCTATCAGCAACCGGATTGGATCTCTCTGCCATAATCTTATAGGTTTCTATTTACTTATATATAAAGTTTTATTTAGTGCATAATTAGTATAGTTAATGAAAATTGACGTTATAAGGAAGGACTCAAAAGAGATTGCAGAAAAGCTAAAGGGCCTTGGCTTTGAAAGGGTATTACTTCTAAAAGACCAGAGCATAAAGGACATCACAAATGATGAAAACGTTGAATTCAAAGCTTATTCTGGAAAGGACTATGATTTTGTCATCAGAAAGGGGAAGGCAAAGTTCATATATGATTTAGAGGTGAACGGCTTTCTTCTGAACAAGGGATTGTGCAGCAAGTTGAAGGAAAACAATATGATAGTGGTATTCAGCTTTTCAGCGCTTGAAAAAAGCGAAAACATGTTTAAAGTCTACAAGAACTTGTTGATAAACGGAAAGCTTTGCAATGACTATGGGATAAACTGTTTATACTCCTCAGGCTCAGAAAATAGAAACGATGTAAAGTCATTTTTCCAGCTTTGCTCATTTGCGGAAGAATTCGGTTACAACTACAAGAACCTGATTAAAAGCATGAAAGCCGTAGCGGAATTAACTTAATCAAATATGCTGAAAAACCGAGGAAATGCTTTCAGAATATCAATTTACGCTGCAGTTATACTTTTGTCTGCATACATTATATTTTCTGGAAAAGTTGAATTATATCCAGTCTATACAAGAGCCTTCGTAATAATAACCTCTCTTATAATAGCAAACACCGGAATACTTGCATCTAGGGAGATAGATGTCATTGCTGCGAAAATGACAAAAAAATTCAAAAGCATTAAAAAGATATCTCTGTTACTAGTTGCAATAACTTTTCTGGTGTCCATTGCAATGACAAACGATGCTTCCCTCTTGATACTTATACCCATAACTGTAGAGATAGGAATAATATCCAGAAAGAGCCTATTAAACACCATAATAATGCAGATCATCGCTGCGAATGTGGGTTCAATGCTTACCCCTTTCGGCAACCCACAAAACATAATAATATTCTTACGCTACCACTTAACTGCTATCAATTTTATTGCGGGGGCATTTCCAGCATTTGCAATATCAACCATCCTTCTTTTTGCATTCACTTTCTTCCTAGTAAAGGACGGCAAATTAAAAACAAATTACAAGGCAAAGAAACCGCATATGCCACTTTTTTACTCCTCTCTTTTTATCTTTGTAATAGAAGTTATCGGCATGCTTTTAGGTTATAGTGAGTATTTTTTTGTAGCTATGATTGCCTTTTCAATAATTATACTTGCATTTGTAAGAATCCCTGGTTCAAAAAGGATTGGGACTCTCAGCAAGATAGACCTGCTGCTTATACTAATTTTTTTCATAGTCTTCATGATATTCGGCTCTCTTAGCTCCATAATTCCACTGCCCAAAAGCAACTCACTTTTGTACCAATTTATATATGCAGTTTTGATCTCACAAGTCATAAGCAATGTGCCGGCTTCTGTTTTGCTGAAAACATTTAATTTCATACCATTGTTATGGGGAGTCAACATAGGCGGAAACGGCAGTGTTATTGCTTCGCTTGCAAATGTTATAGGGCTCAGACAGACAAAAGACAAGGGAAAATATACTTTATTCCTAAAAACTTCCTTTCTTTTCCTGGTCATTAATGCTACTCTAGCTGCAATTATCATGTCTTTGTGATTTATTTTGCTTAAATAGAACATTAAAAATAGATGGGCCCGAAGGGATTCGAACCCTTGGTCTTCTGCACGTCAAGCAGACGTCATAACCGCTGGACCACGGGCCCATAATTACTAACAACTGCAGGTAAAATATAAAAACTTATTTAAAATGAAATAAAAAAGCTTTTATTGATAAATTATAATATTTCCATATGAATTACGACTTGAATTATGTAAAAGACCATAGGGATGAACTTGTGTCGTCTATAAAGAAGAGATTTTTAACGCCCCCAATAGAAAATCCTGTTGATAGGTTGATTGAATTGAACGAGCTCATAAAAAAGACAAGAAGCAATGTAGATGAATTAAGGCACAAAAGAAATACGATAAGCAGAGAATTCGCTGAAAACAAGGGAAATGCAGAGGAAAAGGAAAATGAAAGAAAAAATGTAAGAGAGATAATGCAGCAGATAAAGGCCATGGAGGATGATATAGCAAAATACGAAGAAGAAGCGAAAAACCTGTTTTTATGGCTGCCTAATGTAGTGAGCTCTGACGCTCCTGAAGGAAAGGATGACAATGACAACGTTGAAATAAGGAAATTCGGAGAAATCAAAAAAAGGGACTTTGCAACTAAAAGCCACATTGATTTAGGGCAGGAAAGAAGGCTCTTAGACGTTGAAAAGGCGGCAAAGATCGCAGGAAGCAGGTTTGTATTCATAAGGGGCAAGCTAGTACAATTGGAACTTGCACTAGAGATGTACTCCATTCAAAAAATAGCCTCGAAGGGTTATACGCCCATCATCCCACCTTTTATGATAAGAAGAGACATCTACAGCGGAATAGCGCACATGGCAACATTTGAAGATGCTCTTTACAAAGTTACCGGTGTGGAAGAAGAAGGTGAAGAGGAGCGTTTTCTTATTTCTACAACAGAACATCCAATGATAGCGCAGTATTCAAATGAAGTAATACCTGAAGAAGAACTCCCTATAAAAATGGTTGGGGTAAGTCCTGCTTTCAGAAAAGAAGCTGGAGCACATGGAAAAGACACGAAAGGGATATTCAGGCTACACCAATTTGATCAGACTGAACAGATAGTGCTGTGCAAACCTGAAGACTCAAAACGCTTTCACGAAGAAATGCTGGGCAATATTGAAGAGATATGGAAAGAGCTAAATATACCTTACAGGGTTGTAAGCTGCTCTACTGGGGATATGGGCGTTAGAGACGTAAAGCAATATGACATAGAGGCTTACCTTTATTCGCAAGGAAAATATAGAGAGGTAGGCTCATTTGATAATACCACAGACTGGATATCTAGAAGATTAAACATAAAATATGTGGATAAACGGGGAAACAAGGATTATGTTTACACTTTAGATGGGACAGGACTACCGATGCAGAGAGCAATGATAGCGATAATCGACACTTACCAGCAGAAAGACGGAACCATAATTATTCCAGAAGTGCTTAGAAAATACACAGGTTTCAGCGAAATTTAGTAATACCATAGTAATACTCACCTTTAATTTATAAAAGGAAAAATCCATTTATTATCAAGGGGGGTAATATTATGGAGAATAAAACGCTTGAGGAAATAATAAAACCAAATGATGCTTCTGATTCGAAATTAAGGCTTCTTGTCATGTCCGAATTAGAGCTTGCAACTAAATTAAGCAGCAGAGAGATATTAAACAATCTTGGCCAGATGATAAAGAACTATGAGGGAAAAATCGACGGAATAGTGATAAACGGAGGGCTGGCATACATTCCTGATAAATACAGTAGATTAAGGGGGGAAAGGCTGGACTTAGTAGAGGACAGACTAAAGGAAAAGTATGGAGAAGAGGCATACAACGAAGTTAAGCGTGGTAAAAATGACTCTGATTCAGTTGACGACTTGACAGAGGCTGCAAGGCTTGCAAAGATACAAATGAAAAGCATAGCCTACGAGGCAAGGAAAAAGGAGATACCTATATACTACATCTATGGCGTTACCGATTACAAGAATGTAAAGATGATAATAGAAGCGCTTGAAAGACTGAGCAGAAGAAACAACAAAGAAGAAGAGAAACTAAAGGTAAACAAGAAAAACAAAAAGCAGAATAAACTTGAGAACAAAATGCCTGATGAAATAGAAAGGATAATGTCAATAATACCAGAAAGCTACAAATTCAAGGCTTCGCAGTGGAAGACCTCTGACAAAAAGGGAATAAAAGACAAGGCAAATGATATTTACTTGCACTTAATTAATATGGTGCTCAATGATGGTAAAAACGAAGACAACATAAAGGTTTACAAAAGATTTGAAAACTTCTTGGGAGAAAAGGAAGATAACAATCCTGATGCAGAGATATTGATAAACGGCTTCAAGGTAAAGGTTTTCCACGCAATAAATGCGCTTACTGCGGGATTAAACGAAGGGAAACCAAGCGATAGGAATATAAACATGATAGTAGACTACGCCAACCTTGATGCGCAGTATGGAAGACTTGCAGATATTTACATAACCGGTAGAGGATCCGCTACTGAATTCACAGCTTTGGATTACCAAAGCAGAAAAGACCCAGTATTGATATTAAACCAAGGACCGTTAATGGACATAGACCGACAGTTCAAACTGAGAGCCAGTCTTAACAAGACCGATGTGGCAAAAAGACTATCGCAGTTTGAAGACAGTGGGATATCTTTATTATCGGTTTACAATGACAAAAGCGTTGAAATAGAGCATGTTGATTTAGGGGGAATCAAAAAGGGCATAAACCCATACAAAATAAACAAAGATAAGACAAAAGGATCACTTTATGAAATGGTGCAGATATCGGATTGGCACGTTGGAAATGCTGCATCGGATTATGAAGCAATGGAGAAGGTCCCGGAAATAATAAATAGAAGCCAAGTGCCTAAAGACAAAAGAATTTTATTTATAGGGGGAGATATGGTAGACGGCGGAAACGACAAGGCACAGAGGACAAAAATGTCTTTGCCAAGAGCTCCTAGCCCGGAGGAATTCTTAGGAAAGCTTGAAGATATACTAAATGACACTGACAAGGACAGAGCAAAAGAGAATTTCATGTCGGAATTACACAAGGTTGTTTACGGCAACTCAGACATTGACCTTGGCCAGCAGGAAAAAAGACTTGATAAGTACCTTAGACCATTGGGACCATTATTTGAAAAGGCCTATGTAGTTGGAGGAAACCACTTTGAGAGAGCCACTGGAAATGGGAGTGAAGGCAGAATGATAGGGCCAAAACTTGAAAACAATGGGACTAAAGAAGTAGTTTACGTAGATGATTATCTTTTGAGGGGAGAAACGCCTTATCTTGACAGTTATGGGCTGTTGCAGGTGCACAGCGCAGGTTATAGGGGTGGAGTAGACGCAAGAACCTCTCTTATGAACACGGTAAAGAACACTGGAAAAGACCTAGTTGACATAGCAATGGCAGGTGACTGCCATGAACCGGGCATAAAATTTGCACTGAAAAAGAAGGATGAAGACTGGAAAACTATGGCAGCAATCACGGTGCCTGCTTTGGAGAATGAAACATTCTTTGAGAGTTACATAATACACAAACCTAACTACACGAAGGGGATAAGCGAACTTTACATACCGACTGATACAACGGTAGGAACTTCATACTTAAAATATAAGTTAATACCATTGCAGGGCATAAGAACCGCTATGCAGGCGGAGGGCGGGTCCAGATACAATCGTTTGCTTGACAACCTTCTTAAAAAGTTTGGGAACTGAATGCAATAATATTAGTAGTATAACCTACAGATATTCTTATGGATGAAGCTAAGAAAGAGGAAAGCATAAAGAGTGTAAGGGATTTTGTGTCGAAAAACAATGATTTTACCATTTTTTATCACCTTGACACCGACGGTATAGTAAGCGCAGCACTTCTTACCTCCGCACTTAAAAAGATCAACAAAGGCATTTACTACTACAGGCCTACGAACTATGAAGATTACAAGGATATGGACCTGCAGGAATACAGTAAGAACATAATAGTATGTGACATGCAAATAAGAGAAGACCAGCTGCCATTGTTCAAGGACAAGAACCTCTGTATAATAGACCACCACCAGGTAATAAACGCGGATCTACTGGCTTACGCAAATCCTAAAATATGGGGGGATAACACGTACACCCCTTGTTCATTAGTAGTTTACAGGATATTTGAGCAGGAAATAAAGGAACTTGACTGGGCTTCTGCAATAGGCCTTGTTGGAGATTCCGGCGGAAAGGAAAATTCCGATTTTGTGAAAAAAACTGCGGAGAAATATGGAATAAAGATAGGAAAAGATGAATTCATGTATGATAATGACTTTGGGAAGGCTGCCGGAATGATAGGTTCAATGACTACCTTGTATAATAGAGAAGGCGCGGATGAAGCCTTAGGGATATTAATTAACAGCAATTCCATTTCTGACATTATCAACAACCAAAAACTTGTTTTTGCTGATAAGAAGGTAAGGGAAGAACTTGAAAAACTCAAGAAGGATTTCAAGGAAAACGCGCAGAAATACGGGAGGATATACTTTTATGAATTGGACCAGAAAAAGAAAAGGTATTCCTCTACGCTGGTTACAGAGCTCAGCTTTGACAAGGAATACTACGGCAATGTCCTTGTGTTCATGACAAAGATAAATGCAAGGACTATGAGACTTAATTTAAGAGCAAATGGGGTAGAGATAAAACTGCCAATAATGCTTAACAATATATTCAAAAACATGAAGGGAGAAGGCGGGGGGCATGATAAAGCATCCGGTGGCTCAATAGATTACAAAGACAGGGAAAAATTCAAGAAGCTGTTTTTGGAAGAAGCCAGTAATCTTAAATAACTAGAAATCAGGTGCTCTGCTTACCTCTGATATGCTAAGGCTTGCATCTGTAAATGAAGAAAATGCCTCTTCAATCTTTGAAGTTCCTTGCTCTTCGTCTGCTACAAGCGTTACCATTATGACTGTTAAGCCGAATGCAAGAGGCTGAACTTCCATTTTGTATATTGAACCGTATTTTGAAAGAAATGACTTTATTTTTTCCGATGTATCATTTAAATCAGATGAAGTGTCCTTCGGAAGCGCCTTTATTTTTATCACTACTTTTCCCATATCAAGGCCCCACAAAACCGCACACTTTGCAGGTGTAATTGACTCCTCTCCCCCTACATTTTCCGCATCTTGAAATTTTAGTACCGCAGTTTGGGCAGTTGAATACCACCGAATCACCTATTATGGATATGTCCCTTTCACATGATATACAGAAATTCTTTTCTGTTTCAACCAACTCTTCTGCCATTTGTTAGTTTATTATCAGATTCATATTTATATGTTTCTGTTATAAATAATATATGGAAAAAGAGATAAAACAGGTGATAACATGATTATGAGGGGCGTAAAAACAAGAAATGACAGTAAACAAAAAGAGATTAAACAAGTGATAATACTTAGGAAGGATATAGACATGGGAACTGGAAAGATGGTAGCGCAGGGCTCTCATGCAAGCCTTATGAGTTTTCTTCATACCGAAAAAAGCCACCCTGAGATTGCCAGAAAATGGCTTGCGGAAGGGGAAACAAAAATAGTGCTAAAGGTAAACAAACAGGTTGAATTTGAGGAACTGAAAAATAGGCTTAAAACGAGCGGCATACCCTTCCAAGTCGTAAAAGACGCAGGCCAGACGCAGGTTCCTCCTGGAACTGAAACTGCAATAGGTGTAGGGCCTTACTATGCAGATGACATAAATAAGATAACTGCAAAGCTAAAACTTTTATGACAAATATATTATATGTAATGATAAATTCGATGATGCAGACAGACCCTTACATAGCATACTTATTCTTTGCAATGATAATAGCCGGCGTAGGGATAACCTACTTTTACAGAAAAGAAGTAGGATTCATAATAACTATAATAATTTCGATTATACTTGGTTATATGGACATACTTTATCCATTTATATATGTAATAACTGCAGTCTGTGCAGCGCTTCTTGTGCTCTCGCTGTTTGGGGGAGGGTCGATAACAAGGCCGATAAAAAACCTGGAAAGTTGGTTATATATAAAATTCATGTTAAAAAAACAGAAGAAGTAATGCATCGGCCGGGATTCGAACCCGGGTCTCCACCGTGGCAGGGTAGTGTCTTACCACTGGACTACCGATGCTTGATACCATTTATTAATATGCCTCTTTTATATATTTTATGTATTTCGGAACGGAATTTAAAAAAGAGAATAATCAATGGAAGAAGTTTGAGAATGACACTGCAGACATATTTGAAAAATTCGATTATACTGTAGACAGAGACATAAGATTCAAGACATATCGATGGTTTCAGATTGATTTTATAGCTCAAGACAACAGCAGAAGATTTTTTGTGGACTGCAAAAACCATTCTTACATTCCGCCTGAGAAAGAAAAGGAATTCGTAAAAAGTCAACTTACGAGGGCTTACAATTTCATAGAGAAAAAAGGGGAAAAGAAGAAAAAGGATATAATTCTGCTGGTTACCAAGAATAAAACCAATTCATTGCTTATGCATAAAGAAGGGGGTGAAAAGATACTTGCTGTGGATTTTTATTCGTTGCCAGCTCTTCTTAAAAACATAGACATTTATGAAGATGAACTTTACGTTTTCTAATTACTCAAGTCTGTTTGCAAGAATAAACGACATCATTGCATCGGAATTTATCTCATAATCCATTTTAAGGGGATAATTGTTTGAAAATGACAGCTTTATAGGCTTTTCAGGGTCGACTGCATACATGAACTTTGAAAGGTAGTCTATTGAATATTTCGACCTTGTTGTAGATTCTGACTTCAAATCAAATATCTCTTTGTTATCGTTTATAGATAACTCCTGTGAAAACTCTTTTTCCTCGCTTTTTGAGCTTATTATGAACCTCGGCCTGTCAACTGTAAAGTAGATTGAATCGTCAACTAGAGAGGCTGCTTTTACGGAATCCTTTATAAGTGAGCTCAAAACAGTTACCTCTGAAGTAAACTTGAGTTGGGGAACCTTCTGTGCTGTGTAATTCTCATCAATTAAAGGGATGCCAAAATGCTGCTTGTTCTTGCCGTTTATATCTATTATCAACCGATTCTTTGAGTCTGACATCTTTATTTTATCTTCTTTCTTTGCCAGCCTAAGTATCCCATTTAGATCATCCAATGAAACAGATATTTTTACAGGCTTTTCTATGTTGAAATTTGAAAAAATGGATCTTTTAGCCTCAAAAAGGACCATTGCTATATTGGCAGGATCCATTGCCTTTATCGCAAATCCCTCCTCATTAAAGTCTATGGAAACATCAGACATTAAACTGCCTATTGTATCCATCATCTTCTTAAAAACTTCTGCATCCTTGAATTCAGCTTCCATTGCTACTTAATAGATCATTTCTTATTATTAAATACTTTTTATAATTGTTATAATCATTTATATTTATCTTTTCTGCTTTGTCTGCCCTGACCTCAAATGATGAATCTGCAGCAATACTCCGTCCCGTAACAAGGACAAGTTCTGCCGGTTCTAACTTTACGTTTTCCTGATAATTTGGAAGACAAGTTATCTTTTGGCCACCATCTTCTACTTCAAACATACCTGTTTTATCATCAAAAGAAAGGACTTTTCCGACAAACCTGACCCTTGCACTGTCCTCTTTTATCCCCTTGATTTCAGTGTCATTTATTACCTGGTTTTCCATTAACTGGTGGAGTTTACGACTGTTACATTTATAGGTATTACTTTATAATTTACGCAGTTAAGATAGCTTGCTGACAGATTTGCAATAACCGAGTAATTTCCAGTTTTTGATGGCGAATAAACTCCAAAACTTGTGTACCCTTTTGCACTTGCATTTAGCTCCGTAGAATTGGCAACCCTAATGAAAAATGGCACACTTCCTAAAGGCTTTACAGCCAAGGCAAGGTTTTCGGTTACATTGCCAGTATTATTTACCCCTATAGTGAAAAATGTATTGGTGTTTTCAGGCGCTTTTACACTCGTACTTGTAGCATAATTAAATCCGAGATTGACGGAATTGCAGTTTATAGCCTGAACTACTGGCGCTTTATAAACGGGGGAGGTCTTTCCAGCTGCAATAAACCCGATTAAAAACACTATTAACAAAGCAAGCAATAAATAATTCCTGATGCCTTTCATATTTATCATTTAATCTGGTATTGATTGTTAATAAGTGTTTCGATATGGTAGATATAAAGGAATTTAAGGATGTTTATCCCCCTGCTGAAGACAGCTTTCTCCTTTTAAGCGCAGTAAAATATGCGCATGGTGAAGTACTTGACATGTTTGCAGGCAGCGGCATAATAGGATTAAATGCTGCGAGAAAATCAGAAAGAGTTACATTTGTAGATATAAATCCAAATGCGATAAAGGCAATAAAATTCAACGCAAAAAGAAATAGGATTAAAAATTTTGAATGCATACTTTCAGATTTATTCTCTGCTCTTGATAATAAGAAATTTGACGTTATATATGCAAATCCGCCTTACCTGCCTGAAAAGAAAGAAAGCAATTGGGTAAATCGTGCTTTAAGCGGCGGAAAGGAAGGGAGCGAACTGACAATAAAGCTGGTACATTCTCTAAAAGCGCATCTTAAAGAAGGGGGAAATGCATTTGTTATCCTGTCAAGTGTTTACAATACGGATAAAGTATATAAGGAGATAAAGCGTTTAAGACTTAGCTTTGAGAAGTTATCTTCAGTTAATTTTTTCTTCGAGGAGCTTATCCTTATAAAAATATATGACGAGAGCAGGAATAGCGGTAAATCAGGGCAGAATTATAGTGGCAGTAATCATAAACAACTCGGTCCAGGTACACAGAGTTAAAAGCCTAAGCGAAGTTAAAGACATACTAAACACTGCAAAACCAAACGTAGTTGGAGTGGATAAAAGCGCCGCAGAATTCTTTGAAGATCTTTCTTTTTCATTCAGCACAGTAAAAATTGACGGAGAGAAAGAAGACGATGGCCCCGTTAAATCGCTTACTATGTTAAGCATAACAAAGGACTCGGATAGGGGAGCTATAAACTCAGCGTATTATTCAAAAGAAGCTGAGAACAACGAGTAAATCAGGCTTTATTGTCTTGACCGCTTAATACTTCTCCTTTTTCAACCTTTACGAAATCAGGCACTACCAAGAGGTAATCCTCATCTACGCCTATTATCTGGGCCTCTGCAGCATCTGCACTTTTCTTTAATTTGGAAATCGTTCTTTTTAATTCGTCTACTCCGCCTTTTTCACGTATCTCCTTAACCTTTATGAAAGATAAAGTATAACCAGAACGGATGTCATTTAATATGGCACTGGCATCTTCAAATTTATTAAGATTATAGTATTTCACATATATCTTAGCCATCGGCTTATCGCCTTGTTCAACCTCCAGTTCAACGTAGTCGCTGCCCTGACTAGAGGAATCCACATTTACATTCTTCTTGAATATATTCAAGAAATTATCAAACGGAAGATTTACCATGTTCACACCTCACAACTTAATTTTAATGCTATAAGAAGATAAGCAAATTTTAGTATTTAAGTTTATCATTAAGCTTTTTGCATGAAATAACCAAAAGAAATGCAGAGGGAGGGATTTGAACCCTCGAAGGCCTAAGCCATAAGGTCCTAAGCCTTACACGTTTGACCGCTTCGTTACCTCTGCTAGGTTATTTTTTGATTCTTTTAATGTCAACTACATCTCCAAATGACAGCTGCTCTGTGTCTTTTTTGAAAGTTGAGTCGGAAACAAAATTCATTTCATACAAGGATATGTTAAGTAATCTTTCAAGCCACACCGTTATTTTTTCATCCGGCAATATTTCGCCGTTAACTACCTTTTTCAGGTCTTTGGGAGAACAGTTTATCTTTTCTGCTACCTCTTCAATTGAAAGCCCGCTTTCCTGCAATGAATGCTTTATTTCATTTAAATAATCATATTTCAACTGCCTTTCACTTTCCACAGTTCTCTGTACTTGTTTACTCGACTGAACATCTGTTCCAATTACCCTGCCATATTTTGAACAGTTTTTACAAAGGTTCATTACTGCCCCTTCTACTTCGGTCTTTAAAAGGTTCTCTTCAAACGCACCACATATCTCGCAATTCATTTTATAACACCTCAATATATACCTCTGCCAATGAAACCGGCAGTTCTATTCCAAAAGAATTCATAACTCTAGGATGAAGTTCACCGGCGAACCCTATCTTTTTTTCATCGGCAAGTATGTTGTAAGCTCTCCCGTTTATAAATGTCTTGGCGTATTCCTTGTCTACATAATTTGTGGATATGGCCTTGACAGAAAGGGCATCGGAAAGCACTTTCTTGATTATTGACAAAGTATCCGTTACATTTGCATCTTTTTCGCACGATACAAATGAAAGTTTTAGCCTGTTTTCGAATATAACATCGGAACTCCCTCCCTGCACTATTTCCGACAATGAGAATATCTTCTGGGGAAATTTCTTGTGCAGATTGTTCGAAATAAGTCTTAATAACTCGGGAAAGACATACTTGCTGACCATAGTAACATCGCCGCTCTTAAGCTGCAGCAAACTTACATAGTCCTCTCCTTCGATGAATGTGTTTGTAAATTGGTATTTTTCATTTGTAAGCGCGTTTATGTCTATTTCCTGATAGCCGAAACCCACGAGTATCTCTTTTATGTTCTGTATAAGATAATGGTTGAACAGAAAACTGCCCTCGGTATAAGAATGCGGAACTTTTTCATTTATATTATCAACCCCAAAGGACCGCATTATATCATCAATTATGTCAACTTGATGCATAACGTCCTGTCTATAAAAAGGCGGCTTGACAAAAATATCCTTTCCAAGCATTTTAATGCTATAATCCATCGCTGAAAGTATTTTTACTGCCTGCTCTTTTGCTATTCTTTTCCCTAGCAAGGATTCTATGGAATCCTCATTTAAATAAAAGCCATGCATTTCCAATGACAAATTAGTAGATATTGCATTGCTTTTGTATTTTGCTTCGATTATGGATACTTTACCAAGAAACTGGAAGTTGTATATTAATATTTTAGTCACTGCATTTACAGTTTCCTTGTCAGTTCCTGTTATGTCTATAAACAATTCTTTTGTATTTTCAGTTATAGAATAATTATCTGCGTTTATTATCGGCGGCATAGCAATTATGTTATTGCTACCATCAATCCACACTATCGGTTTTTTGGGGATTAAATCCCTGTATTCTGTTGCCTGCTTGACTTCTTTCATTATCTGATTGTAGTTTTTTGAAGAAGAATCGCCAAGAGGTATAAAGTTTACTTGCTCCTTTTGAATTTCACAGTATTTTATAGGGAATGATATTTTTCCATAGTCAAAAAACCCTATAGCAGATTTTTTCCGATTTCTTCCAACATTTCTGTCTAGCCTATCTTGGATAGCCAAAATCTCATTTAAGTCATCTCCAACTTTATCATCAAGAATTACATGTAGAACATTAACGAACTTTCTTTCGGTATTCTCAACTGAAACTCCAGGTTTTTCTATTCCAACCAAAAGGTTTCTTTTCATCTTTATTCCAAGTTGGCTGGCGAATACGTGTGCAAGCGAGTATTTTGAAACTATGTCTGTTCTATCTGAAGTAAGCTCAAAATTAAGCACATTCTCCCCTTCATCTAAATCCAATCCAAACTTAAGCGCTATCTTTTCATAATCTGCAAGCTTCAATTTTTTCCCGATTGCTTTATTCATTTCATCAAGGCTATAATTTAGCATTACCATTTAAAACTCACCAAAGACCCTGGCAGATTCTATCTCTCTTAGGAGATCTAAGTCTGTATATGCGCCGTAAAGATCCCTAATATCCGCCATGCCAAGTTTTAGATTCAACATTCTTTCCATTCCAAAACCCCATGCCACTATGTTTTTGTTTATACCAAAGGGTTTAAGGGTTTCTGGTCTAAATACGCCCGAATTCCCCACTTCAAGCCACCTTTTAAGCTTGGGACTGAAAGCTTGTATCTCCAGACTGGGTTCTGTATAAGGATTGTAGGTCGGTTTAAGCCTTATTTTTTCTATCCCTATTTTTTTGTAGAATTGTTTTATGTAACCAATGAGATCAGAGACGGAAAGGTTGTCATCGTATACGACTCCCTCTATCTGATAAAGCTCCAGCAGATGGGTATTGTCCATTGTTTCATTCCTAAATCCTTTGTCAACTGAAAAAAACTTTGCAGGCTTATCCTTGTTTTTTGATATAAATTCATAGATATATCTAAAAGTTGTTGCGGTAGTATGCCCACGCATTATAAGCGAATCGCTCTTAGATTTATCAAACTTTCTCCTATATCCTATAGATTCATTGTACTTGGAAGAAAAAAACCCGTGCTCATAAACCTGCTTTACATTTTTGAGAAGCTTTGCCGGTATAACGGCCTTTCCTCCATTTAAGTAAACCGTGTCCTGTATGTCCCTATCAGGGTGATCTTGTCTGAACATCATAACATCAAAATTCCAAAAGGTTGACTCAACGTAATTGCTGTGCATTTCAGAGAAGCCCATTGAAACCATTGCATCTTTTATCAATGAGATAAATTTGGTCTTCACATTCATTTTGCCGGATAAAGAATCGAGTATCTCGGGCTTTTCGCTGTATTCCCTAAATCTCAACCCACTCCAATTTTTAATATTATTTGGAGAAAGTTTGTCTATATACTCTGCTTTGAATTCACTGTTTTTTAGCAATTTTATTCCTGCCGGAGTTATGGAGAATTTTTCCCTTATTTCGTTTACCTGCTCGATTATCCCGCGTCTTATAAGATCTGCTGTACCATCATAGTTTACATTCTGTTCTTTCTCCACTATTTGCAAAACTCTATTCTGCTCTTCGACTTTTGCAGATTTATCTGGATTTACGGTTATTTTGCCGCCTTCGATATTTATTGCAAGCATTCTTTTTAGCACACCTATGGCTGCATTTAGCTCATCTTTTTCCATTGGAACGCTGGAAAAAAGCTGCTTATATTCCACCGTTTTATTGCGTTTTAGAAATTCGAATACATTGTATTCGGGAAGACCTTCCTTCAGATATTTATGCCCAAGGGAGGTAAGTCTGGTAGTATTTGCAGTTATGTTATCAATTTTTATCAAGCCCAAAGAAAAAAGTTTTCTTGCCGAGTTTATTACTGCCGCTCTCTCCAAGGCGTATTTTAGCTCTAATTCGCTTGAAAACATTTCCCCTTTTTCAAGAGCAGATAGAACAATCTTGTCAGTCTTGCTCAGCATTCTTATAATATCTTCTCCTTCCATCTACGATAAAAATAAATCTTGTATAAATTAAAAGGTTTTAATTAAGCCTTTTTCAACAATCTTTTTGGCAAGGTAAGGTCCGGAGGCATAAAGTCCTGAGAACTTTGATTCTATTAACCCCCCATATATAGCTTCGTTCACAGGAAATGTTACAGAGAACATCGGATTGAAGCTGTAATTGAACGATTCCTTTACAAAACGCGGAAGATTTAATTTCTCGAGTTCAGAAAGAAAATCTGTATTGGACTTAAATTTTCTAGCGAGGGCAGAAATTGCCGATTCTAGCCTGTTAACTGAAAGGAAAAGGTCATAGCCTTCTAATGGAAAATCATTCTTCATAGAATCCATGGCCTTTTCGGCATAGTAGCTTGCCATTTGCTCTGTAGTTGCGCCTGCTCCATGCGCTAACTCATGAAAAAGCGCAAAAAGATACTCTGGGACGGCATTTAATCTTTCTGTGTTCAGGAAAACCGGGCTGTATGAATTCTTTTTTATAAGCTTGCCCAAAAGCGAATTATAAATCAAAGTAAATCCGCCAACGCCCTTTGGAGAGTGATGAATGATCAACTTGTAATTTATCCTTTTTTTAAGTACATTAGAAATGTAGGGTAGCATTGATTTTTCATATTTTCTTAAGCTTTCCTCTGAACCGCTTGCACTAGCATATGCCCTGCTAGAAGACAGCATGTAAATTGCATTTATGTTCTCTAAAGACGGTTCTATCTTCGAGCTAAATAACGCTTTATTGTAATGTTCAAATGTTTTCTTGAATTCTCTGCTGTACTTTTTAATGTCATCTTCTATTTCTTCTATCGTCAGTTTTTTAGGGTTGAATAGCCTAGAAGTTCCCCCCACTATAAAAGCAATTGACAAAGCAGATATCAATCCAGTTATTATTGGCACCTGTACAAGGGATGGCCAATTTACCATGAATTCCTCGGCAAAAAGGCTTGCAAATGGAAGGTGCAGTGAATATGAGAAATACACTGTTTCGCCAATAAATGTCGCAAGCCCGGCGACGCCCCCGATGAGCGTTCCCATCGAAGTTGTTGATATAAAGTGACTGTTTGTCTTCCCTAGAATATAATCGTATGCTTTTGCAACAAATTTTGCAGGAGACAAAAGTATTCTTGATAAAATGTGCTTCTGTTTAATATCTGGATTATTTATATAGTCATTGCTGCCATAATCATCCCAGTAATCAAGAACACTCCTTAAGTACCTTTCCAAACCCTCTTTGCCGTATTTTTGGTATATAAAATCTTTTTTAAGTTTTTTGACGGCATTTACTGTAGATTTGTCTGTGTTGTCTTTTAATATGCGGTTTATGGACTTGTTATCGCCCGAGTCTAGACTTGATAAAATAGAATACAGTTTCGACCTGTTTTCAACAGAGCCCATCTTATTTTATGGTTGATATCAATATAAATATATTAAAAATTTTCATAACCTAATGATAATAGCAATATCCGGCACACCTGGAACGGGCAAACACACTCTAGCAAAAGCACTTGCAAGAAAAATCAATTATAAGATACTGGATTTAAACCAAATCCTTAAAAAGGGGAAGAAAGAACGGGAAGTAACACTTGAAGAGGTAAATAAAGCATTTAAAAAGAATAAAAAAGACAATTTACTTGTAGTTTCCCATTTGTCCCATTTTATAAAATCAAAAGACATAAGTTTTGTTATTGTGCTTAGAACGGATCCTATAATACTCATAAAAAGACTCGAAAAAAGACGATACAAAAAAGAAAAAATCTATGATAATGCCATTTTTGAGGCAATGAATGGAACCTATGCAGAGGCATTGCAAATGAAAAGGAAAGTTTTTCAGGTAGACAACACAAAGAACATAAACAATACTGTAAAAAAGGCTATGTTAATAATCGCTGGAAAGGGAAAGGGAGAAAAAGTTGATTTTTCAGGTAAGATACTGAAAGTAGAAAAATGTTTAAATAAAATGAAATTATACAATAAAAATGGAAATAAAAGAGATAAAAGCGCTTAAAATATTAAATGCGAATTCTAACTTCACAGTTGAAGTAATGCTTACTACTGAGAAGGGCAAATTCCGCGGTTCATCTCCTGCAGGGGAAAGCAACAGCAAATATGAAGTAAACCAGTTCAGCAAAGGTATAGATGACGAGATAAAAAACTTCAATGAATATCTGAAAAAGCTGGTTGGAAGAAAGGTAAATACTTTAGAAGACATCTTTTCAATAGAAAAAGAAATCCCCCAAGAATTTATAGGCGGCCCGTCACTTTCGCTTTCTTATGCATTGATGTATGGTCTAAGTGCAGATCTGAACAAGGAACCGTATGAGCTTTTTGGCAGCAAAAACAAGGTTATGCCAGTATGTAAGATGATAGGCGGTGGAATGCACGCCTCCGGCTTGGGAATGGATATACAGGAAATACTTGTGACAACAATCACTGATAGTAACTTAGAAAGTATAAACACAACTTTGAAGGTATACAAAAAAGTAAAAGAACTTCTAGAGAACAGAACAGACAGTTTTATAGGAGGAGTTGACCCAGAAGGAGGATTCATAAGCGAGTTGGACAATTATGAATCAATAAAAATAGTAAGAGAAGCGATAGAGAGCATAATAAAAGAAAGCGGCATGGACATAAGATTAGGATTAGACTTTGCCGCATCGACATTTTACAAAAACGGAAAATATGTGTATAAACGGCCAATATACGGAAAGAAAGAGGTTGACAGAGGAGAACAAATAGATTTGACGAAAAAACTGGCGGATGAATTTGACATATTCTATGTGGAGGACCCTGTTGATGAGACGCTTGCAGAGGACTATGGAGAAGTAATGAAACAGCTTAGCGGTTCCATTATAGTGGGAGATGACCTTACTGCAACTACCCCAGAAAGGCTTGAAAAAGTGCATGAATATATAAATTCAACGCTTATAAAACCAAATCAAGTAGGGCTTATGTACAAGGTAAAGGAATACTCGGAACTTGCCGATAAATTCAAGATAGACAAGGTAGTGTCACACAGATCAGAGGAAACCTCCATACCAGTAATAGCGGACTTAGCAACTGGCCTAAACGCAAAGTATTTAAAAGTTGGAATCAATAGAGGAGAAAGGATAGAGAAAATAAATAGGCTAATCGAATTGAATTAAACATGGTATTTAAAAAAATAGACAAATTAGAGGCGTATAAGACCTACGGAACTAGGATAGGAGCGAACGCCAATAACAAGGAGTTTGAAAGGTTCGTTTTCAAGAAAATCCCAAACAAGTTTACCATACTCAACATAAAATTAATAGACGAAAGAATAAAACTGGCTGCGAAATTCCTAAATGGCTACAAGAGAAAAAACATTCTGCTGGTGTCAACACTGGACAGTGCGTATTACTCTGTTTATAATTTTTCCAAGCTTATGGGAATAAGTGTAAATTTCGGAAGATACCTTGCCGGATCACTTACAAATATAAGCTATAAGAATTTCTTTGAACCCAAAGTCCTGTTGATAACTGATCCTAAATCAAACAGAAGGGCGATAAATGACGCAAAGAAGATAAACATCCCTATAGTTGGAATAACGAACACAGATAACAGCACAGCATTTATTGATTTGATAATACCTGGAAACAACAAAAGTGGAAATAGCATAGGGCTGATATTGTTCCTGCTTGCAATGAACATGGCCAAAAAAGAAGAAAAAGAAAAACTTGAAAAAGTAAGTCTTGAAGATTTCGTGTCAAAAGAGCTTGAATTTTAAAATAATATGAATAGCAAAAAGTCAACTGAAAACATAAATATACTGTGCACGAACTGGAGAAAAAACAATGAAAGAAAAATGTGACTTCTACAAAAACGGAAAGCTTATAGCAAAGAACGTAAAATACTGCAGAACACTTTCAAGCAAGATTTTAGGTTTAATGTTTGTTTCGAGCCCTAAAGATGGTGCATTCCTGCCAGATGTGAAGGATATACACATGAACTTCGTAAGATTCGAATTAAGGGTTATATGGCTTGACAAGAACCTAAAGGTATTGCATCAAACTATCGCTAGGAAATGGCGGCTTTACAATGGGCCTGAAGATGCACAGCATGTTTTGGAGCTTCCTGTAGACAAAAAATATGAAATAAAGGTGGGAGACAAACTACAGATGAAAATATATGAAAAACAGAAATGACACATTACTTATCAACAGAATAAATTCGACTTCCAAAAATGAAAAGATATTTGACTTCAGGTTTATATTTCCGGGAGGCGCAGCTATAAATCTTTTCGGTAATGCTATAAATGTAAAATTGGGTAATAACGAAAAAACTGGGCAGTATAATGTAGAACAGGCATTAAAAGACAGCATTATAAGATTTAAACCTGATTCGGTTCTTGTTTCGGGAGGGATAGACTCATCTGTTCTTGCGGCCATCGCTGTTAAAAAATTCGGTGATGTAAAGTTGATATCTGCAGGCACTGAAGGCAGTGAAGACCTTGATTATGCAAGCATTTTAAGCAGCGAATTGAACAGCTATTTGTATAATGTAACAATAACTGAGGAGAATTTAATTCATGCCGTCAAGGAGCTTAAAGTACTTGGACTTGACACCTATAATGTAATTATGGGGATAACTGAATTCTTAGCAGTTGAAAAGGCAAAGGAGATAGGAACACGAAGGATAATAAGTGGGATAGGCAGCGATGAACTGTTTTTCGGATTCCAAAGGCATAAAACAATCAAAAAAGAGGAGCTTGAAGAATTCAGAGAATGCAGACTTTTCTACATGCCAGCACTGGATTTATGGAGATTAAATTCAATTGCAGATACGTTAAATGTATCAATTGGATTCCCTTATCTTGATGACAAGGTTATAGAAGCGGCTCTTTCAAAAGATATAAAAGAGTTGGCTGAAAATTATGATAAATTTCCGGTTCGTTCGATCGGCAAATCGCTCGGACTAAGCGGAAAATTAACGGAAAGAAGAAAAAAAGCTATGCAGTATGGCAGTGGAACTGTCAAACTTCTTAGGGATCTTTCCAAAAAAAGGAAATATGAAAACGTAGGTGAGTTTATAAAAGAAATATGATAAAGGTAAAAGCATTTGGAGGATATAGTAAAATAGGAAAAAGCATGACTGCAATAGAAGTTGACGGTGAAATAATATTGACCGACATGGGTGCAGACATAGAAAAACTGGTTAATTTTGAGGAGGACAAAAACGACATAACTGTAAATGACCTTACAGCGCTTATAGACAATGGAGTTATCCCTGATGACAGGAGTTTCTTTCTAGAAGAAGGCAAAAAGGTAAAGGCAATCGTGCTTACGCACGGTCACTTAGACCATATCTGGGCAGTTCCTTTTCTGAGCCAAAAGTATAAATGCCCAATTATAGCAACGCCTTTTACAATAAAGGTAATAGAAAATCTGATGAAAAACTTCAAGGTCAGGTCGCTTAATCTCGTACAACTAAATACTGGTACAATGTACAAGATATCGGAGAACATAAAATTGGAGCTTGTGAATATAACGCATTCCATACCAAATAGTTCGATGATAGCACTGCACACCAAGTATGGAGTAATAGTATATGCGAATGACTGGAAATTCGACAATACGCCGACGCTCGGAAAGAAGCCGGATTATGAAAGGTTAGAAGAACTTAGAAAGGAGGGGGTATTCATCCTAATATCCGATTCTACAAACGCAGAAGTTGACGGATACACTTTTTCAGAAAGCGTCGTAAAGATAATGCTTGAAGATGTAATCAAGAAAAGCCTGGACAACAAAACAATTTTCATATCGACATTTTCTTCTCATATAGCAAGGATAAAGAACATTGTAGAAATAAGCAGGAAAATGAACAGAAACGTGATGATATTCGGCAGAAGCATGGACATGTACATAAAGGCCGCAATAAACACGGGTATAATAAACAAAGGGACTTTACCAGAAGTTACCGTAAGAAGAGAGCAGATAAACAGCGCACTTAAATATGTCGCAGAAAGGCCTGGAAAATACGTAATCATATGTACTGGCCACCAGGGAGAAAAAGGTGCATTCTTGGACAAGCTTGTAACCGGCCAGTACCAATATCACCTTTCAAACGAGGATGCCGTGATATTTTCTTCCAGAACAATACCCACACCGATAAATGAGGCAAACAAAGGAATGCTGAAAAGCGCACTTGAAAGCCTAAACGTTAATGTTGCCGATGACGTACATGTATCCGGTCACGCGTCAAAGAACGACCACAAACTGCTTATAAAGATGCTAATGCCCAAGCATTTGATACCATCGCATGGTGGGATAGAAAAACTAAGCGCAAACATAGAGCTGGCAAGAGAGTTTGGATATGAGCTTAACAAGAATTCGCATATAATCCTTGACGGCCAGGAAATAACTTTCGAGTAAAGGATAAAAACGAAAACAATCTTGTATTAGAATGGCCGAAGACAGTAAGATATTTGAAGAAAATAAGAATTGGGACAGAAGACTGGAGAAAGAAGCAGAAGAAGAGGTAAATTCGCTTAAATGGAATTTTTCCCCATCCTCTGGAAAGAAAATATTTTCCATTGACACTCCTCCTCCTTATACCTCTGGAAGACCATGGCATCTGGGTGCAGCAGCACAGTACTCAAAGATAGACGCAATTGCAAGATCACAGAGAATGCTTGGAAAGGAAGTTCTGTTTCCGGTTGGAATGGACAGAAACGGAATACCTGTTGAAAGGTACGCTGAAAAGAAATACGGCATAAGAATGAGAGACACTCCTCGGGAGAAGTTCATAGACCTGTGCAGGGAATCGCTTGATGAGCTAGAAAAAGAGATGTTTGATATTTTGAGGTCATTCGCATATTCAGCAGATTTTGACCATGTTTACAGAACCGACTCTGAAGAATACAGAAAACTTACACAAAGCACTTTCATAGAGATGTGGAAAACGGGGAGGATAATAAGAGGCACACGTCCAAGCAATTACTGCATAGACTGCGGCACGACAATAGCCGATGCAGAGATAGAGTACAAGGAAATGGAGACTAACCTAGTATATTTCTATTTTAAGATAAAGGATTCAGATAAAAGAATACTGGTTGCAAGCACACGTCCCGAGCTTTTAGGAGCATGCTCTGCAATTCTTGTAAATCCCGAAGATGAAAGATTTAAAGACTTTGTTAATAAAACGGCTATTACTCCAATATACAACAGGGAAGTAAAGATAATAGCGCACAGCTATGCAAAGGCCGAATTCGGCAGCGGCGCTGTTATGATATGCAGCTATGGTGATTACAATGACGTGATGATAATAAAGGAACTGCAGCTTCCAGAAAACATAATAATAGACACAAATGGAAGGATGAATGAGAACGCAGGAGATAAACTTAAAGGAATGAAAGTAAAAGAAGCAAGAAAAGAAATAATCTCGATGCTTCAAGAAGCAGGCTGTGTAGAAAAGGTGGAGAATATACAACATAGGACGCCGATGTGTGAAAGAAGTAAAACGCCCATAGAAATAATCCCTCTTGACGAGTATTACCTTAAAGTCACTGACATAAAAAATAAATTAGAAGAACTTGCCAATGAGCTTACAATGATTCCCGAACAGCACAAGCAAATACTGATAAACTGGCTTAAGGTCTCCACGGACTGGCCCATTTCCAGAAGAAGGTACTACGGGACAGAGATACCATTATGGTACTGCAAAAAATGCAACGAACCCTACGTACCTGAAGAAGGCAGATATTACCAACCTTGGAAGGAGAACCCCCCAGAAGGAGCAGTATGCGCAAAATGCGGCGGAAAAGAATTCATAGGAGATGACAGAACTTTTGACACATGGATGGATTCAAGTGTTTCCGCTTTGTATGTTACAAAATACTTATCAGACAGAGATTTCTATGAAAAAACATACCCGCTTAGCTTGAGGACGCAGGGAATCGACATAATAAGAACATGGCTTAATTACAGCATACTGCGCTGTTATCTTTTAACAGATAAGTTACCGTGGGAGAAGGCCTGGATAGATGGCATGGGCCTAGATGAGCATGGAGAAAAGATG
The DNA here is from genome assembly GCA_021799085.1 of Nanobdellota archaeon. Lineage (GTDB taxonomy): Archaea > Nanobdellota > Nanobdellia > Parvarchaeales > Parvarchaeaceae > Parvarchaeum. Next base: position 49,435 of record JAJZBD010000005.1, read on the forward strand.
TCAAAATCAAAGGGCAATGGAATAGACCCCACAATCGTAATAGAAAAATACGGAGCTGACGCATTTAGGTTCTGGGCTGCTTCGGAAGCACTGCCTGGAAGCAATTTCCTTTTCTCTGAGAGCAGGATGCAAGGAAGCGCTAAATTCTTGACAAAGCTGTGGAATGTTGCAAGGCTTATAAACAAATTTGGAAATTCGGAGGATACCGGTGAGATACAGCTTAATGAAAGCGACAAGTGGATAATTGCTTATACGGAAAAACTGACAGAAGAATGCAGAAAAGGCTATGAAGAATTAAACCCCTTTATTCCTGCAAATAGAGTGAGGGAATTCGTGTGGAATGTGTTCGCGCCACATTATATAGAATTGGTAAAGGCAAGAGCGTACGGCGAAAACTTTTCCGAAAATGAGAGAAAATCTGCAATTTATGCTCTCAATTACGTTCTTAGAAGAATACTCCTATTGATGTCCCCTATAACTCCCTTCATAACACAAACTCTGTGGAATACGCTTTACGGCGATGAATCCATACATTACCAAACAATACCGGAAGCAAAAGACCGTGATGACAAACTCCTCATCCTTGGGGATAAAATAATGGAATTTAATAGCAAGGTTTGGAACGCAAAAAAGGAGCAAAAGCTTTCTTTGAGGGACGCAATAAAAATCGAAATACCCCCGGATCTGAAACCATTTGAAAAGGATTTAAAGAGCATGCACAACATAATCAATTGAATGGAAATAAAGTTAAATAACATAAATTTTGGAGAAAAACTCGTAAAAATCGACAATGACTCTGTGACAGAGCTGCTCGAAAAACTTTCACTTAATGATGATTCAGTAATACTTATAGGAAAAGACGGAAAAATATACACAAAAGACCAAAGAATAAGGGAAGGGGATGAAATAAACGTAGTAGAGGTGTTTTCGGGGGGATAATGGAATGCGAAATCTGCGGCTCAGAAGCAGTGATATCAACTAACAATGGCACGCTTTGCGCTGAGCACTTCAAGCAAAGATTTGAGGAAATAACTCTTTCTACAATCAAAAAATACAAGCTTATTCAAAATGGAGAAAAAATAGCGGTAGCAAATTCCGGCGGAAAAGATTCCTTATCTCTTCTATACATACTTTCGAAATACTTCAAAAAATCAAATGAGATTGTTTCAATAACCATAGATGAGGGTATAAAAGGCTACAGAGACAAAACGATAGAAATAATGAAGGATTACTGCAACAGATACGGGGTAGAATACAGGATATACTCCTATAAGGATTTTGCGGGTAGGACCATGGATTCAATAACAAAAACAAGGGCAGGCATACCATGTTCTGCATGCGGAGTGCTTAGAAGGTATCTTATAAACTACGCTGCCTCGGAAGTCCATGCAGACAAAGTTGCAACAGCCCATAACATGGACGATGAAGCGGAAAATGTAATAATGAATCTTGTACAGAATGACATTGAGAAGATGGTAAGACTTGGTGCTTACTCCGGGATTATAAAGGAAGAAGGGTTTGTTCCCAGAATAAAACCTTTCCTTTTTCTCAGTGAGAAAGAAACGATGCTTTTTTCCATGTTAAATGGAATAAATGCCATTCATACTCCTTGTCCATATGCAGGAATGGGCTTTAGAGGCCTTATTTCCAGAAAAATAAAGGAGGTAGAAAGCGAATTCATAGGGTCAAAAAGGAATGTAATAGATGCAATGCTAGAGATAAAGAAAGCATATAATACAAAAACTGGCATAAAAATTAACAAGTGCAGGTACTGCGGTTTCCCCTCTGCAAACGACATTTGCGAGGCATGTAAGCTAAAGAAAGAGCTTGTAAAAAGCCCTACAATTTAAAAGTTTAAATATAAAAAAGAGCAGTAAGCTTTATATGGAAAGCGATGATAGCCAAAACACAGCAAAAGACTATGAGTCTTATCTTACAGGAATTGATAAATTTAATAGCTCCATAAGTACCTTGATTTCAGATTTATATAAAAAGATAGACATGCTGAACCAGCAGAATATAGCACTGGACAACAAAATAAGCAGAATTGACAATACAACCGAGCTTGAAGGCAGGATCTCCAAGATAAACTCTGATGTATCTTCCCTTTCAAACGCTGTAAACAGCGCAATATCTGCATTTAATTCTTCAATAGAAAAAATGAATGATGCTTACAATGACTCAGCGGCAAAAATAAACAAATTGAATGAATCCTTTAATTTTATACACTCTAACATGGAGGAGCTTTCCGATAACGTAAATAAGGCAATAGAAAACTTTAATGGTGTGGCAAAGGCCATAAACCTAAAAGATAAGGATTATAATGACAACATTAAAAGGATAGAAGAAGGTATAACAGCTATTTCACGCCAATACGAAGTAGCAATGACAAACATGAAGGAAACGGCTTCAAACCTGTCGGCGGTAGACAATGAACTGCAGGAAAAGCTCGATAAACTGAATGAAACGGTATACTCCTCCTTACCGAGCATAAATTCATTTTCTGACGACATAAATGAGCTTAAAAAATATAAGGTAGAATCAGAAAGCAAATTTGACAAAGTGATTAACACAGTAAACTCTCTAACAGTAGAAATAAACGGTCTTAATCTAAAGATGGAGACAGTAAGCAGTGAATTCGAGAATATACAGAAGGGAATAAATGACACGCAAAACCACATTAATGACTTCATGAACAGTGCAAGATCGACTTTGTCCACAATAACCTCTTATAATCCTGCAGAACTTGTTATAGAGCTTAGAAAAACACAGGATAAAACAGAGGTTATGTCCGGAGAAATTGAAAAAATAATAGACACAAACAACAATCTTTCAAAATCAATTACTGAGCTTTCAAATAGGGTGAATTCACTTTCAGTAGTAAAGAATGCTTCAAAGCTGTTTGAAAACGTGGAAAACGTGTATAAAAACGTAGAGGACAGTGAAAATAGAGTCAATTCACAGACTTCTAAGATTGAAGTAATGTTCAACCAGATAAATTCTAACATGAATAAGTTCGTGGACTTAAGCACTAAGATAAATGATTTAAACAAAAGACTGTCGGAGATGGAAGGCACGGTCAACAAGATAAATAGTGGCCTTTCGCTTTTTGCAACCAAGGACGATGTAGTCGAACTACAAAACAAGCTATACTCACAAGATGCAAAGAAATAAAGATTCATGGACAATAAAGGAAATAAAAAATTAAGGGAAAGACTGTTCAGAGACCGGCCATTGAGCGGTATATCATTAAATGAATTTGAAAGGCCGACAAATGATTACAATACTAACTTAAGGAGATTCTGCATCTCATTGGGGCTTATAAGCCCCGGAGAAAGCAGGATAGCGATAGTATATCTGCTTGACATACTGCTTAAGGCAAGGAAAAAGAGGCCGGATGGTTTGGATAGCTATGAAATAATTAAGGAACTTTACAAGAGAAAAGTAAAGATAGTTTATGCAAACATACTCAGAGATCTAAGAAAGCTAATAGCTGTAGGATTGGTTGAAAAAAGGAACAGCCTTTATAGAATAAAGGAAAACATGAAACTCAATGAAATAATATCTAGTTTTATAAAGCCGTACATAATAGATAGAATGCTGAGCAAAATAGAGGAATACGCTAAATCGATAGACAAAGCAGATTAATTAGTCTATTTCTGACAAAAGCTTGAATATTTTCTTACCTTTCTGTGTAAGATTTATTATTTTCTTATGATTGCTTCCGTCAAAATATACTAGATCCATCTTTTTCATTACCTTTATCAATCTTACTATGTAAGCATAGCTGCAGTCTATTTTCTTTGATATCATTGTAGCATAGACAGGCTGCCGGCTTTCATTTATGGCCTTCAGCAGAAGGAAAGGCTTATCATGAAGAAACAATTTGGCCACACTCTTTTTCGAATCATCTGAACCCATAACTACAAAACGATTGGTAAGTATTTATAATTTTTTATAGGTTATAATCTTCAATCCTTTTGCAAAATCAATGCTTTCCTCCAGATCGCATACAAACTCAGTTGAGTACTCTATTTCAGTTATCTCCTTGAGAATTTTCCCTAAGCTTTCCTTTTTACTGTTCTCTTTGTAACTTCCTTTACTATTATTTACATTTAAAAACAGATTATTTGAGTTATCCAAGTTTATTTTGTATACGTTAGCTATATCGTCTAGGGTATTATCTAAAACATCCAAAATGCCTTCTTTAAGGTACGGCCTTACAAAATACTGCCTTAGCCCATTTTGCATTTTATTACCAAATGAGAGCTTGTCGCATTCATAGATGTATTGTTTTAATGTTTCTGCTATTCCCTGCAGAGAATTCTCAAGGCTGTATTTCCTGCTATTTAATCCTGTCTTTTCCAGACTTTTGTAATTAAAATCCGAACCGTCTACAACTGCATGCATGTAGGCAAGGCCCTCCTTCCTGCTTTCAAGAAGAAGCTTGAGAATCTCTGATGCCTCCCACCTCAATTCTATTTTCTCATCAAGGTTTTCCATATCTTAATATTCAGAATTAGCATAATATAAAAACATTAGGTTCATCTGCAAAGAAGTAAAAAGGGCCCAAGGGGATTTGAACCCCTGTCAGATGGTTACTTCCAACTGAAGGCATTCGAAGCCATCAGTCCTATCCGGACTAGACTATAGGCCCAAATTTTTATAGGCTTTCCAACAATTTATTTGTTTATCGGAGAAGTTAACTGCGTACTAATTATAATACCCCCCTAATAATCGATAGTATTTAACTTTAACACCGACATCATTAATAGATTATTCATAAAAATTTAGGCTGATAATTTTATACTAACTAAATTATTTTTGTGAGCCAAATTCTTTAATGAGCCTTTTACTGAATTCTTCCATTATTCTAAGCAGGTATTCTGTTTCCGGGCTCTTAATATCTGATAAAACTCTTATGACCCCTCCCTTACTTGAATTTTCTATTTTAGGTAAATCCACAGAAACGAAATCTAAGATAACATTTACAACCTTGATTAAGGACTCCCATTGGATACTGGATATTTTATTCTGTAGTTCATCAAAATCTATATTATCGGATATTTTGCTTAATATCGGGAGCAATTTTACAAATGCAGAAAATGCACCAAGGATAGTCATCGTTGTAGCATAATTAAAGATATTGTCTGACTGCTCTGAAATTGCATCGACGGCCCCCATTAAGCCTGATTCTTGTAGTTTTTTTAGAGAATTAATTGTAGGTTCCAAATCATTTAATTCATCTAATAAGTGTTCAATCTTGCCTATATTTTTACTGTCCATAATACCAGCCCCCATAAACATTTGCCAGAAAGTATTTCTCATATATAGCATGAGCAAACTTAAGCATCTTATCCGGAGGTACAAGCCTGCAATCTGGAAATAAAGTGTCTGGTTTAGTCAACTTATCACCAAAATCACAGTATGCAAACATGCCCGCATCACCGGTATCACCTGCACAAAGACCTACTGTATTGTATGGAATTGGAGCATGTATCCCCATTACATCACCTGCGATAAGAGATGCAACAGTATCTGCTTGAAAATGAGCGAAAACACCTGCCATACCTAAACCAACTGTTGGTGCAATAGAATCTCCAAGTCCATAAATATCATCAAATTTACTGTTTCTAAAGTTTTTTATGTTTGAATCAAGCCAACCTTGCTTAGATAAAAGGTCCGGATTTTTAGCTATAAAATCCTGTGGTTTATGGGGTGGTGCGATTATTGCAAGATCATAGTCTATAGTTTCATTAGCTTCTCCAATTATTTTTTTATTTTCGCCATCGATATTTTTAGGATTAAAATTATTCACTGTGTGGATATCTCTCTCTTCAAACCACTTTGTAACTGGATTTGATAGAACGGGACCAAACATTTCAAATGGTTTACTAGCAAAATGTGCTACGGTTATATTTACCTTATCGCGCATTCCTTTGTTTCTAAAATAATCATCAAGAATCATGGCCATTTCCCAAGGGACCGGTGGGCATTTATATACCTTTGTAGTAACTCCAATAACAATGTTGCCACCTTTGAAAGTAGAAAGTTTGCTCCTTAAAGATATAGCCCCTTCTAAATCCCAAAATTGCTCTACATTGTTGTAACCAGGAAAAGATTGCTTATCAAACTTAACGCCAGGTGAAAGCACAAGAATGTCATATGGTATTTTTTGACTAGAAAGTACAACATTACGGTTTGCAGCGTCTACATCTGTTACTTCTCCTTTTATTGGTTTTATCCCTCTCTTATAAAAATTTGAAATGTCTGTGCTTATTTGCTCAGGCAACCTGCTACCAATAGAAACGAGAGTTTGAGAAGGCTGAAAAACGGTTTTACCATATTTATCTATGATAGTTATATGTGCTTTATCTTCAGGGATTAATCTTCTTAATTTACTAGCAACTAATCCGCCACCAGCTCCTGCACCAACTATGACAATTTCTTTCGTCATATAAATTTATAATATTATAAATATTTAATATAATATAAACACTAAGTTAAAAATCAAATCTCAATTATCTTCCCCTTTGGCCCGGCATTTATTATGTTTGTTTTACCTAGCTTGTCTTCAAGTCCAAAAGTTTCATGCACATGTCCGCATATGCAGGCATCCGGCTTCGTTTTTTCTATCATATCTCTTACTGCAGTGCTTCCTATCTTCATGTTATTCCCGATCTTGTCAAGCTTGGTATTGTACGGAGGAACATGCACTACCATTATCTTCTTCTTTGAGTTTTTTATGTAGTTGTAAGAGGACTGTATTTTCTTGTAAAGCTCGTCCTCTGAAAGCTCGTTTGGACCGATGTTAGCTAGCCCGCATCCAAAGAAGCCGACATCTCCGATTTTAAATGAATAGTTGTGTAAGTCATAGATTGTATCTGGATAACGTTTCTTGAGCATGAAAATATCGGCTTCGCTATCGTGATTTCCTGGAATCAATGCAACCTTCTTATCTGCATCCTTGAACGGCTTAAGCAGGCCCTCCAAGCCGTTACCAAATATTGAAAGGTCGCCAGCAAGTATTATCAAATCTGCTTTTTCCTTCTTTGCTTTCTTTGCAAGGGCCTCTGCAGCCTGTAAATCCCCGTGAATGTCTGAAGCAGCAAGTATTTTCATAAGTTATTTACATAAGCGTTAAACAAATACCTTTCTGTCAAGCAAGGTATTCTCATTTTTATGAAGATACGAGTAAACCTTCTGTGCAACACCCCTGCCTAACAAGGAGCTTAAGCGTTCCAGCCCTGCTTCCTTTAATAATTTTAAGGAGGTTATTCCTGCCGAATAAAGCTTTCTTGCTCTTACTCTTCCTATCTCTGGCATGGATACTAAAGGTATCAGCTCTGCCTTTATACCGTTTTTTATCCTTATGCTGATCTCATTTATTTCTCTTTTTCTTAGCTGCATTACCTTGCTGATTTCGCTTAATGAGTATACAAGCCATTTTGTGTTCTCAAGTATATTGTAGAACTCTCCGGGCAAAAGGCCGTATTCCTCTTCCATGTATTTTTCATTCTTCTCAGAGATCCAGTCCTGCATAACATGTGCCATCTTTATTGCAGATACAAACCTGTCATAATCCACAATATTCTCATCTGCTGATAAGTCAAGCTCATAGCTTTCCTCTTCATATTTCTGGAATTCTTTTTGGTTTACCCGTATGTTCCTGAATTCCTCGCTGCAGAATATTACGTGCAACAAATCTAATTCATCTATCTTTTCCTTCTTCTTTATCCTTTCAATGAATTTTATGAACAACGAACCAGTCAATGGATCTATGTAAAGTGAGTTTACAAGCTTGCCCATCCTAGTAACCTCAATTTTGTCTTTATTGCCTGTTATAAAATCATTTTCTTCCAAAAATGAGATGGCATCGTCTATCTTGTCGTATACATCTATTCCGCTGAAATGCATAAATGTTTCATTAAAGAAGTTTGAAACGCTGTCTTCTTTGTCGTATATTCCCAGGCAGAATAGATTCAAGGTGTACTTCCTTATCGCTATCTCGCTGTTGAATTTTGATGTTATGGGCTCTATCTCTCCGCTGAAGTACTTTTCTTCTATTATGTCTAGTTCTCCTTCGTTCCTTGCAACTACTATTGCATTCCCTTCCTTATCGTATTTCGGCCTTCCTGCCCTGCCCATCATCTGCTCAACTTCTATGGCAGGAAGCAGTTCCATACCATAATCCCCGTATCTTCGTATTGAATTTATTATAACTGTATTAGCGGGGAGGTTTACGCCCATAGCAAGAGTAGGGGTAGCCACTATGAATTTTATCAGCCCGTTTTTGAAGTTGTCCTCAATCAGCTTCCTCTGCTTATTTACTAGGCCGGCGTGATGGAATGCAACACCCTGCTTTACAAGATCACTTAGAAGTTCGCACTGCGTTGTGGGCCTTTCAAGCACATTCAACACTTCTTTTGAAACGGAAATAAGCATTTTCTTGTCATCATCTGAAAGCTTGTTTCCTATTATTGATCCAATCGTCTTTGCATTCGCAACAACTGTTCTTTTGTTCTGCGAGAATACTAGAGCCTGTTTGTTGTTTTTAAAAAGCCATGAAATTATATTTGAAAGCGGATCTTCGTAACCACTGTTTAATTTTTCCACGCTTCCGTTTATAAGCTCACCTTCAAAGTATTTTTTCTTTGAAAGCTTGACCGGCCTGAAATCGCTCTTTACAAGCTCGGCCTTCAGCCATTCTGCCAGCTCATCTGCATTCCCTATAGTGGCGCTTAATCCAATTGTCTGTGCATTCGGGAATAACAGCTTGTTTAATGTCACAAGAAACTCCAGAGTAGGCCCCCTTCCAATGTCTGAAAGCAAATGCACCTCATCGTAGACTATGCAGCCAATATTACCTATCTTATGCAGTGAGTTCCTTATTATGCTGTCGAACTTCTCTGTGGAAGCGAAGATTACATCGTATTTATCTATATTGTAATCCTTTTCATTGTAATCTCCGATTGAAAGTATTGCCTTTATATCACTGTTCTCCTTCACAAAATCCTCATATTTTTCGGAAATCAATGCCCTTAAAGGTGCAAGGTAGATCGATTTTTTGCCTGACAAAAAAGAATTCAGTATAGCCATCTCTGCTATCAGCGTTTTACCGGAAGCGGTCGGCGCTGAAACTACCATGCTCTTTCCAGTAAAAAGCCCTCTCTTCACAGCATCTGACTGTGGGGGCATGAAATATTCTATTTTTTTCTCCAGTCTTTGGTATATTCTCTCTGGAATGTAACTCTTGAGTTCACTTAATTTATCCATTAATTTTATTGTATTTAAAGAATAAAAAACATATTATTTTAAGTAATAATACACAAAATTGCAAAAACAATATGAAAGTTCTTTTCTTAGGATGGGAGTTTCCTCCGCACTCAGTGGGGGGTTTGGGTACTCATTCGTATAATATTGTAAAGGCACTTTCTGAGAAGGGAGTAATAGTAAACGTAATACTTCCGTTCAAGGAGCACAGTGAAATAAAAGGCGTAAATTTCTTGACGTTTGAAAGCGAGCTTTTTGAAAGCATGTACAACCTAAGCACTAAAAAAGAGATAAATGAAACAAGTGAAAAAAGCCTTTACAAAGATGTTTTTAATGAAGTAGAAGAATACAAAAACAAAGCTTTAGAGCTTTCTTCCCAAGTAGAGTTTGACGTTATACATGCAAATGACTGGGTAACTGGAAAAGCAGCCATAGAAATTAAAAAAAGAACTGGTAAAAAACTGGTGGCAACTATACACAGCACGGAATACGACAGAACCGCTGGCAAGCCTTGGGAAAGGATAGCAAAGGAGGAAAAAGAACTTATAGACAATGCAGATGTTGTCGTAACTGTAAGCAGACGGCTCAAAGAAGAACTTATTGCTTTATACAATGCTGATGGAAAAAAGGTAAGTGTTATCTATAATGCTATTAACCGGGAAAAATTCAATGGAATAAAAAGAGACAGCAACAGAAAGGTGGTACTCTATGTTGGAAGGTTGTCTGTACAAAAGGGAATAGACAACTTGATAAGGGCATTCAAAATAGTATCTAAGAAAAATGATGATGCTCTGCTGTACATAATAGGGGAAGGGCCAGAACTTTCAAATTTGATAAACCTATCAATAAACCTTGATCTTTCCGATAAAGTAATCTTCTTAGGAAGAGTTCCGGATGCAGAAATGGAAATGCTGTATTCTATTGCAAATGTATTCGTAATGCCTTCAGTATCTGAACCTTTTGGGATAGTGGCACTTGAAGCAATAGCCTCAAACGTTCCAACCATAGTGTCTTCTCAGTCAGGGGTTTCTGAGATTATAAAAAACACCCTTACAGTGAATTTCTGGGACACGGAACAGATGGCTGATTTAATACTTGGACTGTTGGAATACAGTGAAATAAACAAAGAAATGGCAAAAAATGCATATAAAGAGCTTGACAGCATTACTTGGGAAAAAGCCGCAGAAAAATTCATAGAAACGTACAATAAATAAAGCGGTCTAAACAAACTTTATTAATACTTGTTTCTTAGAATAATAATGAATATAGACTTAACGTTTGAATACATAGTCCTTTCGATAGCATTGGGCGCAGTATTCGGCCTTGAAAATGAATACAGAATGCAAAAAGGCGTAAAGATATTCATGGGCTTCAGAACATCAATATTCATTGCCCTTTTGGGTGACATCTTTGCCATTTTCTATGAGATTTTTGGATACCCTTCCATTATAATAACAGGATTTGCAGTTATGATTGCCTTTTCAAGCGCAATCTACTTTGAAAAGAATGCAAAGACAAGGAATCCGGGCGCAACGACGTATATAAGCTCGATGATACTTTTTTTGTCGGGAATGCTTGTGGGGTTAGGTTACTATGAATATGCAATAGTCATAGTTATACTAATAACTGCAATAAGCTTCTACAAAAGAGAATTCCTTTATTTCATAACATCAATAAAGAAAAGCGAGATAATAGCAGCTATAAACTTATTGATAATATCCTTTGTTATACTTCCGCTGCTTCCAAACACATATATGGGGCCCTATGGCTTCTTTAATCCCTTCCAGTTCTGGCTTCTTGTGGCATTAGTAGGAACCGTCTTTTTCTTGCAGTATGCTCTGCTTAGAGTATCAAAATCCGGCCTGCTCGTTTCAACTGTAATAGGCAGTTTAATAACAGGCACAACTATAACCTTTGCTCTCATAAATTTAGGAAACAGGTTCAGAAAACTTGGAAAAGCGGTTGTTTACAATGTTGTAGTAGCAGCAAACATACCTATGATTCTTATCCAGGCCCTCCTTATAATATATATAGTGACACTCTCATCAAAAGTCATTTATTATATGATACCCGTTACTGCAGTTTCAATAATAAGCCTTTTAATGATTTATCTGATTGGCAAAGGTGAAATAAACAAGAAGGCAGAAAGGCCAAACAATCCATTTCCTCTTGTAAAAACACTTGAATTCGCTGCCGTCTTCTTCGTAGTTCTTTCAGTTTCAAGAATAGTTGCAGTCGTAGCGCCGAATCTGCTTATAGTTGACATGTTTTTGTCTGCGCTTGCAAATATAGTGGGTGCTGCATTTGCGTTGGGAACACTTTTATTGGATCACCAGATAAGTGCAAGCTACACTGCAATGCTTTTAGGGGTATCAATATTTGCGGCAATAATAGAAAAAGGATTTATAGGGTTGATATCAAGGGACAAAAGCACAAGAAAGGGAATATTTGGTTATTCTATGCTTGTAGGCCTCATCCTTTTGATAACCCTATTTGTGCAATACCATGGAATTTAAATTTGACAAGGAAAGGCTGGAAAAGCTCGAAAGGCTGAAAAAGGAAGGAATAGAGCCATACGGCAGCAGATTTGATGCCGAGATGCATTCCATTGATATAAAAGAAAACTTTGAAAAACTTGAGGGAAAAGAAACTACAGTAGCAGGAAGGATAATGGCGAAGAGAGACCATGGGAAGATAAAATTCATAGACCTGCAGGATGAGGAAGGCAGCATACAAATATACTTTTCAGAAAAACACGTTGATGAAGAGTCAATAAAAATTGCCGAGGAACTTGATACTGGGGATATAATAGGAGTAAAGGGCACAATCGTTAAAACAAAGACAAATGAAATATCAGTTGATGCAAAAAAAATAACCATGCTTAGCAAATCTCTACTGCCAATGCCTTCCAGATGGTATGGGCTTGAGGACACGGAAAAAAGGTACAGGAAAAGATACCTTGATTTCATAATAAACAGAGAATCACTGGAAAAGATAAAAAAAGGGAGCGTAATGCTTTCCAAGGTAAGAGAAATAATGGAGAAAAGGGGATTTACTGAAGTCACAGTACCAATACTTCAACCGATACCTGGTGGTGCAAATGCAAAGCCCTTTATAACCCATTACAATTCATTAGACAGGGATTTTTACCTTAAGATAGCATCAGAGCTATACCTTAAACGTCTTCTTGTGGGGGGTTTTGAAAGGGTATTTGACATAAGCAAGAACTTTAGAAATGAAGGTGTAGATACCAGGCACAATCCAGAATTCATAATGCTGGAGGTATACCAAGCATATGGTGATTTAAGTACAATGCTTGAGCTTACTGAAGAAATAGTAAAAGAATCCATTTATGCAGCAAATAAAACTTATAAAGTCAAATTTGGAGAAAAAATGATAGACCTATCAAAATTCCAGATAAAAACAATGGAAGAAATGGTAAAGGAAAACACTGGAATAAACAGCGAAGAAGAGATTATAAAGAGGGGGAAGCAGCTTGACAGCAAGGTAAGTTCATACGGCGAAGCCATAAATGCCATATTTGAGGCAAAGATATCAGACAACATAATGGATCCAATATTTGTCACAAGGTTCCCGATTGAGGTATCGCCTCTCGCAAAGAAAACATCCGATGATCCAAGGTTTGTATACAGATTTGAACTCTACATAGCGGGCATGGAGATAGCGAATGCCTTTTCGGAATTAAACGACCCCATAGACCAGATAAGCAGATTTGAGGAAGAAGCTAGAAGAAAGAACAGGGGAATTGATGAAACACAAGAGTTTGATATGGATTTCATAGAAGCGATGAGTTATGGAATGCCTCCAGCAGGCGGTGTAGGCATAGGGATAGATAGACTGCAAATGATAGGAACCGACTCTAAAAGCATAAAGGAAGTTATACCTTTCCCACAACTTAGAACATTTGAAGATCAATAAATAAAAAAAATAAAAAATAATTAATGTTTTGCTATTTAACTAAAAATAGGAATTACTGTGTTCCTTTTCTCTTGTTATAGCAGTCTCTGCAGTAAACTGGTCTGCCCTCTTGTGGCTGGAAAGGAACCTCAGTCTCTTTCCCACAATCGGAACATACAGCTTTATACATTCTTCTTTCGAATTTTGCCATATTCCTCCTTAAGAACGAAGTTTAGAAATCCAATAAGAGAAAGTTTGAATAAACAATAAACTCCTACTAGAACCCCCTAACATCATTCCTCTACCTTATGTATAAGAACCAGTCTATTTATAAACTTATCTATTGTGGCTAATTAAGTAAAAAACCCAGTTTTTACCTGGTTCATTCTCTTTACTCTCGTAAGAAGCACTCATAGATTTTATCTCATTATACAGACCTAGGTAGTTTATTATCTTAACAGTACCGCTTATCGTTTTAAGGTTATCTAAAGTAAGGATTGATTCTGACTTACTTTCCAGAATCTTACTTGCAAGATCCAAAGCTGCCTTCTCGCCGAATTTATTGTAGGTGGAGTAAAGCTCCTTTTCTAGGTTTACAGAGTAATCCGCTGCATCCAATGACTTTATTGCGTCCACTATTTTTTCCAAAGAATTCTTTTCCATTTTTCCTCCGTTATTTAACAGATAAAAAATAGAACAGCAATATTATTTAAGCTTTGTGAATAATATTGGCCTGGCCGAGATTTGGACTCGGGACCCCTGCTTTTCCTAAAATGTTGGAGCATACTCATATAAGAGCAGTGCTCTACCGGGCTAAGCTACCAGGCCACAATGACTACTTTAATAGATACTTCAAATATTTATAATTACCTGATAGTTTAAATGTATTCTTTAACTGCACTGCCAGCAATGGCTTTCACAGACAGCTTTTTCACAGAAAATTCAAGTGCTTCTCCAAGAACCGGAACTTCATAGAATCCTGCTTCTGTGCCCCTGAAACCATAACTTTCTTCAAGCTCTTTCTTGATTTTATTGACCTTATCTGCCTGATAACCATAGTTCAACAGTATCTCAATGTTTCCCTTTCCGCTGCTCTTGTAATCCCTAAAAGCGCCTTTAATAATCGAATAAACCACTCTTCTAAGCTTGTTGTCGTTTTCAAAGTACTTTGGATTTATGCAATATTTTACTGAACTGCCAAAAGAAAACTTGGCGTATTTTCTATTGATACTTACCGAGTCATTGCCGCTTCTTTTAGCGGCAGTTAGCAGCAGATCGTATAGAGAATTGTCCAACCCCATGATTGCACTTCCACCTGAATTCATTAAAAGATCCTTTAATCGCTGTTCCATCTTACATGTAGCCGAAAAGCCTGAGTTTTTCCATTACTCCTTCCTTGTCCTGTGATCTGCCTGCTCTTTCTTTTGTATGCTCTAAGTCCTGTTCCCATGCAGGCAAATCGCTTGTCTTCTTTGAATCCAATTTACCATCTATTGACCTATATCCGAGCTTGTACAAAGGATGCATTGGCAATTTGTACTTGAAAATATATCCCCAAACGTTCCTTTCAGTAAAAGGCAGTATCGGCTGTACCCTTACATGATCCGGATGCGTTCTCGGGCTTATGAAAACCTCCATAGACCTTGCTTCATTTTCATCCCACCTAACACCAGTAAATAGCGCATCGAACCTGTACTTTTCGATTGCCATGTTCATCGCAACTGTTTTCAATAAATGGTTTCCGACCTCTGTTTCTAAGCTGTAATCAAACTCTTCTCCGTTGAATCCTATTCTTCTAGCTTCATCCTGGTTAACCTTGTTAAGACTGCTGAGCTTTATTTTGTTGTCCTTCCCTACATTTTTTATAACGTCCTCATTCTTTGCATATACCATCTTAAAGCCCCATTCATTGCTTATGTCTTCAAGCATCTTCATGGTTTCATCGTAATGCTGTCCGTGGTCTATAAATAATGCAGGAGGCAACTGCATCCCCAAATCCTTACATGCCCGTCTTACAAGGTCCAAAACCACTGTGCTGTCTTTTCCAGCACTCCAAACAACCGTAGGCCGGTTGTATCTTTTCAATGCATCCTTTATTACTATAAGCGCAATTTCTTCCTTTGCTTCTAAACTCAACCCACCTTCTATTCTTTGTTTTTTTACAGAATATTGTTCATTTTCCATGTTTACCTCCTACATATAACCCAGTTTCCTGAGCTTATCCTCAAGATCAAGCACCCGCTCGTCTTTTTCTTCCCTTCTCTTTTTTTCTTCGTTGCTTTCCGAGACCAGCTCTCTAAGCAGGTATTCTACAAAGCTTGAAAGCGATGTGAAACCCGTTTTCTCTATAAGCTTTTTGGCCTTATCAGCCAAAGGCTTAGGTATCGAAACCGTTGTAAATTTTTGTTCATCCATAATTACTAATAATTATATATAATTATTAGTATAAATACTTTTCCTTTTAAAAAATAGCGAAATAAAAAATGATTACATTGAAAACAGAATAAAACCTAGAACAATCAGTGGCAATGCAATTGCATCGCCGTAGAACCCTGAGATGTAAGTACCTTGTATAAACGAAGATGTAACCAATGCCGGATTCAAAACATACTGAACCAATGTAGCTATATAGCTGGCTGAAATAGCGAGCATTCCTGCAAATATAATAATCAAACCAATTACCTTCTTCTTCGGATTTGCAAAAAATAGAACCAAAAACCGTTCCATCTTTCGCATGTTAAAATAGAACATAAAGAAGGTAAGTACCCACGCGGCTGCAATTAAAAGCGCAATAGGAAGCGGAATGCTGAAACTCATGAGAACCTCCGAAAGTAATTAAAGTAAAGATCATATGAAAAACCCGCCACCAAAAGAGATAAAATAGCTAGAAGCCAAAAGGCTGCAACTAAACCATACGCTAGAAATATCTGTGTAACCGCATTTACTGCAAAAACCACCGTAGCCAAGAAGCCGAATAGAAGCAGAATCTCTATTCTCTTAATAAAAACCTTAGACCGCCCTTTATTCAGAAAAAAACCGGCCCATGGAGCCCTATCCTTTGCATGCTTAGCATTGACAAGTAATATCAATGCTATAAAAATAACTGTCACTAATGCGCCTATCAAAGTTACTACCCTTGCAGTTATCAATGCAATTTCAACGAAGTATGTAAAACTGACGATGGTTATTGGCTTGAATACAACTGAGAAAGACGCGCCTATATCTCCGCCTATAGCTATGACCGCAATTATGCTTACTATTATAAGAACAATCAAATTAAGCTTTGTTTGATTAAACTGCATATTACCAATTGTCTTTCTAGCAATATAAATTTTAAAATCGAATAAAAATGTTAGTTATAATGCTTTATTTTTTCTGGATCGAACAGGTAATCTCCAACCTTGTCCTTCATTCCTTCCTTTTTAGTCTTCAATGACTCCAAGAAATTGGATATTGTTTCAGCTGCCATTTCCTTCATCTCGCCGCTTAGCATCTTGCCTGATTTGTATTCTTGGTACACTTTGTCTACTTTGCTTTGGTCTTCTTCTAAAAAGCTGTATTCTAGGAATGCAAAGTCTATATCGGGATTTGCCCCGTACTTTCTCTGCTCCTCCAATGTGTCCTTGCCGCCGGAAAATGCATATTTCATTAATTTCTTTCTTACTTGCTCTTTACTGTCCTCTAAAAATATTGCGCTTTCTTCCTTTGAAGACGACATCTTTGCCGAATTGCCCTGAAGAGCTGGAAGAAACTTTGAGATTATTGCAGATGGCTTGTAATACCCCAATTTAGGAAGCACGTCCCTTGCAACCCTGAAATAAGGGTCCTGATCTATTGCATATGGTATTAGACACCTCATTTTCTTTCCGGCTAAGGCTGAAAGAAGGAAAGCAGGAGTTATCTGCATTGAAGGAAAGAAGAGCTTCCCTATATTATCGCTGTCATTAACACCAAAAACGGCC
Source organism: Nanobdellota archaeon (assembly GCA_021799085.1). Classification (GTDB taxonomy): domain Archaea; phylum Nanobdellota; class Nanobdellia; order Parvarchaeales; family Parvarchaeaceae; genus Parvarchaeum. Next base: position 66,588 of record JAJZBD010000005.1, read on the forward strand.
TTTACGGTTGATACTGTAATGTGCTTTGCGACGTCTGTTGCGTAATAATATAGAGTTTTAGCGCTTTCGTAATCCGCTATTATGTGTGTCTTCTTTGGATCAAAACCCAAGCTTATTATATCAAGTATGTTGTCATTTGTAAATTTCTCTATCTCACTCTTTTCCTTGCTGCCTACGAGAAACTTCTCGTCGTCCGTCAGCTGTATCAGTAAATCAACATTGAATGTTTTCTGCAGCCAAAGCGTGAATGTGAATGGCAGCAAGTGACCTATGTGCATCTTTCCCGAAGGACCCCTGCCAGTGTAAAGATAGAAAGGCCTGCCGCTTTCATAATCATCTAAAACAAGGTTAAGCTCCCTGTGTGCAAAGAAAACCTTTCTGCTAAGAAGAGGATGCAGCTTTCCATTTGCAATCTTTTTTATTCTATTCAATAGGTTATCGCTTATTAAATCAACACCGAATTTCTCAACTAATTTAGAGTAAGCATTATCGTTTAGCTCCCCGCTTACTTCCCAAGGCGTTACATTGAGCTTTTCCATCCAATTTAAAAGCCATCCAAATATTAATAATGATTAACCCACTACCTCTAAGAGCTGCTTAAGCTCGTGTATAACTGCATCTGGTTCATGAACTCCTGTGTTAGGTGGTAAATATTTGTCTATAAGAACTGCTTTCATTCCTGCTTCTTTTGCATTGTCTATGTCTGCATCCATTCTGTCTCCTATTACCAGCGTATCTTCTGGCCCTACATCCAAAAGCCTAGCAAGCTCAATAAAAGGTATGGGGCTGTTTTTCCTCTGCGGTATGTCTTCTCCAGCTATCAAAACAGCATCAAACAACTTTGTAAAGTTTAGGCTGTTTAGCCTTCTCCTCTTCAAACCAGGCCGTACATCTGTGTCTGTCAAAAGCCCTAATTTTTTGCCCATTGATTTTAAGGCCTTGAGAACCTCCTCCGTATCTTTTGGGTATTCTATTTTTTCCAGTATGAAATCATAGAATATCTGTGCTAGCTTTTCCACCTGCATTTCATCCATGTTAAGTGATAGGTTCTCGTTCAATTTCTTTATAACTGCCTTCCTATCATACTGCCTTGAAACCAATGGAACATCGTCGATTACTTCCTTCTGTGCCTTTAAAAGCTGCTGCATCAAGTAACCGCTATCAAGTCCAGAGCTTGAAGAAATCAATTCAACAACCTTTGAATATGCACCACTTATCGCAGAATGCGTATCTACTAGAGTATTGTCAAAATCAAATATCAATGCCTTTGCTTTAATCTTCTCTGACATTTAATCAGTCTTTTCTTTTACCGTTTACGGTTTTATTGTTCCAGGCATAAGCCTTAAGTTTTGAACTTCTTCCGTAGCCGCAATGTGAACAGTAATGCTTCCTTTTAAGGTAAGACTCCTTGCCGCATCTTCTACACGTTACATGCGGCTGTTTTCTATTGTGCAAACCCATTGATGCTGTGCTCATATAGTTGGAGAGATAAGGATTATCGTGTCACCCCTTACAAATACGTTTCCCAGCTTTCTAAGAGTATCTGCGTCTTTCTTTTCTTCTGCATTCTCCAAAGTAACGTTTATATGAACGTCAAACGCTACTAATTTGCCGGTTATAGCATGACCATTCTTAAGCTCTACCAAAACCATTTTTCCCTTTGCTGAATTCAACAGATCCAAAGGCCTACTCAAAACATTTTCTGACATAACTAATCTCCATAACCTCCCATTCCACCAGGCGGCATCTGCGGCTGCTGATTTGCAGACTTGCCTGCTGCTATTATATCGTCTATCCTAAGGATCATAACAGCGACTTCGCTTGCACTCTTTATCGCCTGTTTTTTTGTCCTTAAAGGCTCGATTACTCCTTCTTTATACATATCAGACACCTGAGGTTTATATACATCTAAAAGGTTTACGCCTGCCCATGTTTTTCCTTTCTGATGCTCTGCTCTCAATTCAACAAGTATATCTATCGGATCTAAACCAGCGTTCTCTGCAAGTGTCTTTGGAACAACTTCCAATGCGTCTGCAAAGGAATTAACTGCAAGCTGCTCCCTACCTTCAAGGCCGGTTGCAAAGTCCCTAAGATTCTTTGAAACTTCAAGCTCCGCTGCTCCTCCCCCGGCAACTATAGAACCGCCATCTTCTATAACTGATTTAAGATCGCCCAAACTGTCGTCTATTGCCCTTTGTATCTCATCTACTACGTGTTCCGTTCCGCCCCTTACAAGGATGGTAACTGCCTTTGGATTCTTGCATTCCTCTATCAATGCGAGTGTTTCTCCTGCAAGCTTTTCAACATGCACTATGCCTGCCTCTCCGAGACTGTCCTTACCCAATTCATCAAGAGTTGCTACAACTTTTGCGCCTGTTGCCTTTCCAATCTTTTTCATGTCATTTTCAGAAACCCTGCGGAATGCAAGTATTCCTGCTTTTGAAAGGAAGTGCTGTGCTGTATCGTCTATTCCCTTTTGTACTATAACTACATTTGCTCCAGATGCCTTTATTTTCTCGACCATCTCCTTGAGCATGTTTTCCTCTTCATCAAGGAATGCCTGTAACTGCTCTGGTTTCTCTATCCTTATCTGTGCATCTATGTTTGTCTTTTCTATTTCAAGTGCTAAGTTTAAAAGAGCAACCTTTGCGTTTTTAATCTCCTCTGGCATATCAGGGTGTACCTTCTCCTTGTCTATTATTACGCCTTTTATCAACCTTGAATCCAATAGACCGCCGCCTACCTTTTTCTCAACCTTTATGTCATCTAAATCCAACGTATCGTTCTTGCCTGACATAGACTTAACGTGCTGAACTGCATCCACTATCAATGAAACTATGTGCGTATCGGCTCCAGTGCTTTTACCAACTATTGCAGTTTTGACTATTCTGCTTAGATCTTCCTTATTGGCTATATCCAGGTGCAATTTTATCTTGTCTAAGATTTCCTGTGCCTTGTTTGCTGCAAGCCTGTAGCCACGAGCAACCAAAGTAGGATGTATGCTTTGATCCAAAAGTGTTTCCGCATTCTTAAGCAGCTCTCCTGCTATTATGACTGCAGTAGTAGTTCCATCCCCTACTTCTTCTTCCTGCGTCTTCGCAACCTCTACTATCATCTTTGCTGCAGGGTTTTCTATCTCCATGCTCTTCAAAACAGTTACGCCATCGTTTGTTATTGTTATATCCCCTATGTTGTCAACAAGCATCTTGTCCATTCCTCTTGGCCCCAAAGTGGATTTCACTGCATTTGCTACGGCTTTGGCCGCCGCTATATTATTTCTCTGTGCATCCTTTCCGCTTGTTCTGTTATATCCTTCTGGTAAGATGAAAATCGGTTGAATTCCTTCTGCCATATTGTACCTCCTCCTAATAACTTAGATATGTTCAATGCATGCTTGCATTGATATCTCTAATAGAGCTTAGTGTTATATTTAAAGTTTTCCACTGTTTTAAATGATTTTGCAATCCAGATTATCTTATCAACATTTAAGCATTTGATACAAACAGAAAAACCATTAAAACTTTAAATTGAAAAATTCCTTTAATAAGGAATGGACAGCCAATACAGCGAGATAAGGAAAGACTACAGGACTGGATACTATTCAGTAATAGTTCCGGGCAGGGACCACAGGCCAAAGGAATTAGAGATAGAAGATGAAGGCGCAAAAAACCTTAAAGACTGCCCTTTTGAACCTGATACAGTAGACAGAGTAAATCTTGAGATAATGCACGTAAATGAGCCTTGGACTACAATGGTGATAAGAAACAAGTTTCCTGAGCTAGAAGGCCATACTCCATTAGAATATGAAAACGGCTTTTTTTCATCTATATCGGGGTATGGATACAATGAAGTTTTGATAGAGAGCCCAAAGCACTTCGATAAATTTGAAAACATGAACCTGAAAAAATCACTTGAATGGCTGAATACCTTAATAGAAAGGGAAGAGGACCTGTATTCAAGGAACTACATAAAGCACGTAATGGTCTTTAAAAATTATGGAGCCTCTGGGGGTGCAAGCATAGGCCATCCACATACGCAGATAATAGCATGGCCTGAAATACTCGGCACGCCGGCAATAGAAATAGAGATAGCAAAGAATTACCTAAAAGAAAACAATTCCTGCATTTACGAAGATGCGATAAAGAAAGAGGAGGGAAGAATTTTGTTTGAAACTGAAAAGATAATAGCTATTGCACCTTATGGATCAAGATTTGCTGGTGAGTCCATGATCTTACCGAAAAGACATGTGAATTACATAATGGATTTGAGCCAGGAAGAAAAGGAAGAGCTTGTTGAAGGACTGAAAAAATTAATACAAACAAATAAAAAGCTGTTTGGTGAGCAGGCGTACAACTTTGTCATACATGAGAACAAAAAAGAGAAGGATTACCACATGCACATAGAGGTTTATCCAAGGCTTTCGAATTTGGCAGGCATAGAACTTGGGCAGAATGTGTTCGTTAATACTATGGTGCCTGAAGACTACACTAAAAAATTCAAGGAAATTGTAGGATCAATTTAAGCCCTTTTCCTCTAAAAACTTTCTTGCATCTATTGCGCACATGCTTCCCCAGCCTGCCGCTATAACCGCTTGCTTGTAACGCCTATCCTGCACGTCGCCGGCTGCAAATACTCCTTCCTTACTTGTCTTTGTAAAATCCCTTGTCTTTATGTAACCGTTTTCATCCAAGTCAATGTAGCCTTTAAACATGTCTGTATTTGGGTTGTGTCCTATCGCAAGGAAAAGGCCGTCTGTCTTTAATTCGGTTTCTTCATTTGTTTTCAGGTTTTTTATCTTAACGCCCTCTACATGCTCCTTTCCCAATACGTCTATTACTTCACTGTCCCAGATTATGTTTATTTTCTTGTTTGAAAGCACCCTGTCCTGCATTATTTTACTGGCCCGGAACTCATGCCTTCTGTGTATCAAAGTCACTGAACTTGTAAGCGTTGAAAGGTAACTTGCATCTTCCATTGCACTATCTCCACCGCCTACAACTACAACTTTTTTGTTTTTGAAGAATGCCCCATCACAGACTGCACAGCCAGAAACTCCCTTCCCTATCAGTCTTTTTTCGTTTTCTAATCCAAGCCACCTTGCTGATGCGCCAGTTGATATTATTATGGAATAGGTTTCATATTCCTTTTCGCCAACGAAAACTTTGTATGGATAAACACTTAAATCAACCTTGGAAACGTTATCATCTATGACTCTGCAGTTCAATGCCTTAACCTGATCAGCCATTTTGTCCATAAGATCCGGCCCTAAAATTGATTTAAAACCAGGAAAGTTTTCCACTTGAGAGGTAAGCATAAGCTGGCCGCCTATTTCAAAGCCCCTTATCAACAATGGATTTAGATCATCTCTTACAGCATATATTGCAGCAGTATAGCCTGCCGGCCCGGAACCTATTATTATCAACTTTTCTACCATTCTTTCTATATATCATACGATATAAATAAAGCTTTCTGCTAAGATAGTTTTTTATTCTACCAACAATTGATAAAATAATGGATAAATTCCTCATAGAGGTCTCATTTGAAGCCGGCAATAAGGTAGGGGGAATATGGACAGTTTTGACATCCAAATCATCATACATGAAAAAACAATTCGGGGACAACTACCTAGCTATAGGGTTTTATAATCCAAATCAGGCGGCCGTTGAATTCATGGAAAGCCAGCCTCCACAGTACATAAAAGACGCAATGGCTAACATAAAGCTTGATGGCTTAAAGATATACTTTGGAAAGTGGTCATCTGCGAATGATGTAAATCTTATATTGATAGATGCAAAGGACTTTGAGAATAAGCACATAAATGAGATAAAGAAGGATTTCTGGGACAACTTTAAGATAGACTCATTGAACTCACCAGAAGATTACAATGAACCGCTTGCATGGTCGTATGCTGCTGGAGCGGTCATAGAAGCATTAAGCAAAACAATAAAGCAGTCTATAGTTGTGCAGGTCCATGAATGGCTCTCTGCGGGAGCAATACTTTACTTAAAATACAAAAACGTGAAAATACCTACGGTATTCACGGTCCATGCCACCGTGCTTGGAAGGGCCATCTCCTATTCCGGTGGAAACACAAACGCATATGTGATTGCAAACACAGGAATAACACCAGACATGCCTTATAAGTATGGGGTAGCAGCAAAGCATTTCACTGAAAAGGCGGGAGCATTCAACGCAACTATATTCACTGCTGTCAGCAGAGTAGTGGCAAAGGAAGCAAATATAATCCTGGGCAAGAAACCGGATTTTGTGACAATAAACGGAATAGACACGGATAACCTTCCGCTAACAGATGAACTTACTTCTATGAGAGTAAATGCAAAGAAGAAACTTGACAACTTTCTAAATGCATATTTCCTCCCTTATTATGACATTAATCCAGGCAACATAAGGGTGTTCATAACAAGCGGCAGGTATGAATTTTATGACAAAGGCTATGATGTTTTCATAGATGCACTTGGAAAGCTTGATAAGATGCTTACAGACGGCAGCTATGTCATCGCACTCATAGCTGTTCCTTCTGGTACGATAGGGGTGAGAAATGACGTAGTGGCAAACTATCTCACTTATATGAGCATAAAATCCGCCTTAGATGAAGACGTGAAAAATTTCGATTCGGTTATAGCCTCTTCAATAGAACTGGAAGAAGGAAATGTTGACAAAGCTTACAGCAAGATAATAAATGACTCGAAAAGGCTGATTAAACAACTTAGGAGGCCGAAACCTACAAACCCACCGCTTACTCCTTTCATACTTTCATATCCTGAAAACAACGACGCAATAATAAACAAACTCAGGGAAAACAACCTTAATAACTCGGTAGAAAACCACGTAAAAGTTGTATTCTATCCAAAATACCTTGCCGTTGGCGATGAGCTGCTTAACCTTACTTACTATGAAATGCTTGCCCTTTCAACTGCAGGATTTTTCCTTTCAAAGTATGAGCCTTTCGGCTATACTCCTTTGGAAGCTGCAGCCTACATGTCAATTTCCTTTACATCGGATTACAGCGGCTTTGGCCAGTACCTGTTAAATGATTATAATGATGGATACAAAGGAGTTTTTGTTGAAAGAATGCTTGGAAGAAAGAGGGAAGACTCAATAACGCAGATAGCAAAAGACATGCTTAAGATAGCTCTTATGGATGATGATGACCTTTTGAAATTGAAGATATCTGCTAACGATCTAGCTAATCAATTTGGCTGGGAGAAATTCCTTCCTGTTTATCTTGAGGCTTATGACGCTGCTTTAAGAAGGCTTTGACCATAGAATCAAGCTGCGAGATTATGTTCATATAATTCAGGTATGCAACATACGGTGAAGAGTAAGCATTAAAATATTTGTGTATGTCCCCATCGGAAAACCATTTTGTGCACATGTAATAAAAGTTATCAGAAGTCTGGAGTATCCTCCATCTTTTTATCAGCTCCTCATTCCCTGAAAGTAGAACTTCCTTCTCCATTGATTTTAATTTATTAAATGCCGCATCCTGCATCTGGTTTCCAAGCCATGCTGATAAGTCTCTATCCATATCCGCCCATGAAAGATAATACGGCACATCCACTATGCCTGTTGCCTTTTGCTTGATTGCCTCAGAGACCTTGTTGAATCCTACTCCTTTGCTTATAAGCTTGCCCGGCAGATCTTTCATAAAATCGAATATCCCTGTTTCTTTCCATTGATGTTCACCAAACGTTTCATAGTCCATAAAAAGGTTTACTGTGCTTCCTTCATTGTTTGCCACCCAGTTAGAGTATTTATCAGCAGTCAAAGGAAATTCATTCCACGTTGGAGTTGAAAACCTGAAGGCTATGTCGTCACTTAGCTTGTAATTTCTCAAAAGAACCTTTATCTTTTCCCCAGGATCCTTGTAAATATAATTTGGTGAACGCCATCCCAATATCCTGTCCCAGCCCTCTGCTATTATTCCATTGTAACCCATTTTAGCCACTGTTTCTGCGATATCGTTTGAGTACAACGCTTCAGTGTTTCTAAATATTTTTGGATGGAATTTAAAATAATGGTACATCAGTGACTTGTGCTGCTTTACCTGCGCTATGAACTCCTCCTTGTCTATAAGATACGAAAGAGAGTGGTAATATGTTTCGTCAAGCAGTTCCATGTTCCCAGTGTCAAACAGCTCCTGAAAAAGCTGTATGACCTCCGGCCTGAACATCTCGGCCTGCTCCATGAAAACGCCAGTCAAAGAAAAGTTAACCTTGAATTCTGGGTATTCCTTTACAAGGTCTATGAGCAACTTTGTCATAGGTATGTAACATTTATCTGCAACTTTGTTGAATATTTCCCTGTTTTTTTCTACATCTATGAACTCCTTGTCTTCTATGAAAGAGTATACTCTCTTCAGCCTGTAAGGCTGATGCACTTCAAAATAAAAGGTTACGTTTGGCATACCTATTTATACGCCCCAATCTTTAAATGTTTAAATGGTTTTTAGATAGGATATGCCCCGATAGTCTAGAGGCCAAGGACATCGCCCTTTCGAGGCGGAAACCCGGGTTCAAATCCCGGTCGGGGCATTCTACGAAGAATATCTCTAAAAGTTTTTATATAATAACATATATCCTATACGATATGAAAGCATGGGTTCTAAGTAAAAACGGAATAGACAATTTGAATTTAAAGGAAGTTGAAAAACCTGAAGTTAAAGAAGGACAAGTTCTTGTAAAGGTAAAGGCACTTGGACTAAACCCAGTAGATTCAATGGTGATTGATTTAATACCTGTAAACGCAGAAAGAATACCGGGAGCAGAATTTGCCGGTGAAATAGAAGAAGTAGGGCAAGATGTAAAGGAATTAAAGAAAGGAGATAAAGTAAGCATTTACAATAGGTACTTTGACGGAACATGCTCTTACTGCAAAAGCGGGAATGAAATGCTCTGCGACAATGGATACATATTCAGCATAGGATCAAATGGCGGACTGGCAGAATACGTTGCTGTTGATCAAAAGAACGCATTAAAGCTACCAGATTCAGTTGATTTTGAATTGGCTGCAAGTCTGCCAGTAGCTGCACTTACCTCTTACAATGCTTTAGAAAGAGCAAAAGTACAGAAAAATGAATTTGTTGTTGTAGTCGGTGCTTCAGGAAACACGGGCATATTTGCACTTCAATTTGCTAAAATGCTTGGTACAAAGACTATCGCTATTTCAAGCAAGGATTGGGTAAAGGATTTCGGTGCAGACTATGTGATTGGATATGAAAACGCATTGGAAGAAGTGAAAAAGATAACGAACTCAAAGATGGCAGACGTAGTAGTAGAATCAATAGGAGAGAAATTCTGGGAGCTAGGTTACTCTCTTTTGGGTAAAAATGGCAGGATGGTTGCATTTGGGACAGAAACGGGTAGCAATGCCAAAATAGATATTTCACAGCTTTATTCCAAACAGCTAAGTTTATTAGGCTCAACAGGCGGATCAATCAGACAATTTTCCGCAGTGGTAAACAAATCTAAGGACTTAAAGGTTAAAGTCTGGAAAAAATTCAATTTCCAGGAAGTAAAGGATGCATTCAAGGAAAACAACAGCAAAGAAAAGAATGGAAGAATTATAATAGAAATATAAAAAATATATCATACTTATATTAACTCATAATTAATTTTTACTTAAGAATATTTTATTTACCGCTGTTAATACAGCAAATTGCTTTTTGTGTTTACTACCATATAAAATATATTACTTTATAATAGTAAAGTATTTATACTACCTCTATCTATAAATGTACATGAAAAGGCTATCTGAAATAATATCTGGAATACCTAAAAAATTGACAGGTAAAAAGGAAGTAATAATAGTTGGAGAAGAGCATCCAAATGTAGAGCATAAATACAGAGAAATGGAGATACTTAAGAAGTACAAGCCAGCCTACCTTTTATGGGAAGGATACAAAGAAGGAAAAATGAATGAGAAGGAAAGATTACTGTACAACAAAGCAAGAGAAAATGGAACAGAGATAATTAACCATGACATCGATTTTAAAGGCAGGCTTCCTTTCACAAAAGAATTAAACGAGCTCAATAACAACCATTACACGAACTTTAAAAAAGAAGAAGAAAGAATTGAAAAATCAGAATATTACCTGAAAAAATATGACTCTTGGATAGATGCTATAAACCCTAAAAGAGAACAGTACATGTTTGATAACATAAAAAACTACGTGGATAAAAACAATTACAATGAAAAACCAGTGATAGTTATAACAGGAAGAAACCACCTCAACGGAATATCAGAAAAGCTTGAAAAGGAAGGCATAAGTTACAAGAAAATTGACCTATCTTCGTATAAAAGAAGGTATTAGAGAAAAGGCAGAGCCTAAACTTACTCTTCAATTAAAGCATTTAATTTTTACTAAGAATTCTTTCAAAATCAGAAATGTCATTTATTATCATATCCGGCTTATACTCGCTTGTTTCCGTTGAGCGTGTGTAGCCTGTAAAGAGAATAGCTTTCATTCCTGATTCTTTTGCATTCTGTATGTCTAAGTCTAAGCGGTCTCCCACCATTATTATGTCCTTTGTGCTTAATCCCAAAAGGTTTGCAGTTTCTATAAAGGGTTTAACGCCGTCTCTTGTTTTTGAGAAAGGTATCGTTTCCCCAGCTATAACTACAACATCAAAATAGCTGTGAAAAGGAACCTTGCTTATTCTCTCAGCTTTTAAGCCGCTTACTGAATCTCTTTCACTTAGAAGTGCCAGCTTTTTGCCAGATTTTTTCAGTTTCTTCAGTAAATCTTCGGTTTTGCTTGAAAATTTCTGATTGTTTAAAACATAGGAATAAAACATCTTTTGGTAGTACTCCTTTTCCTTTTCATTTAACTTTATTGATTCCTTCTCTGCTATTAATGGTATCCAATCTGCATGATTGTAGGACACTTTAGAATCCGCCAATTCCCTTATCTTTTCCCGCTGGAAAGAATCGGCTTCGGAAACAAGCTTTTTTTTGTCTATATTGAATTTTTCGGCCATATCGGAGAAAACGGCCTTGTATGCATTAGCTATGGTTGTTTTAGTATCCACCAAAGTGTTATCAAAATCAAACACTACTCCTTTAAAATCGATTCTGCTCTTAGTAAGCATTAATTATTTAAGATATATCCCTGTTATTAAGCTTTTCTATAGCAGAAAACTGAAGATAAAGAGGAAATGCCGCTATTTGTAGAACGGTATTATTATGAGGATTATCTCAATTACAAAAAGAAGGATGACTATCCATTCCAAAAAAGAGCTGGTATCCTCTGATACTTGGCTCTGTATAAAACTGCGTATGTTTACAAGCATTTCAAATGTGGTTTCCAGCCTTTTTGCTAAGTCAGCAAGACGGAAGGCATCTGAAAGAAGAGAATAAAGTCTAGCAAGATACCACTCTCCGAAACTCATGATTATTTGGTTTATGCCTTCGACAAGATCCTTGTACTCTGCATAGAAATCACTTATCTCCTTGCTTAACCTTATCAGATTCCTTCTTGTAAACACCATGTATACTGGATTCCTTTTCATGTTCAGGAAACGATTATTTACGGTGTCTATCATTTTGTTCACTTCACTCTGGTATACTCTGTATTCCAAAAGCTGTATATTTGCTGTATCAGCAACCATTATTTCATTCTCATAATTGCTTGTGTTTGATGTAAGGAACATCGCATCCCAGTCAACGATGACTGAATCACAGCCATAGTATGACAAATTCCTCTTTATCGTATTTGTAACGTATTCATTTGAAAGTTCCTTGTAATTCTGCTCATCCAACAATATGCCTGCTATTAGCTCCTTGTTTTTTTCTACAAAACTGCTGGCACACTGCTCAAGGAAGTATGACCGATACATCTCGAATATTCTCTTTTCCTTTACCTGCATCCTCTTTGAAAGTGTTTTTTCAATCCTAACTTTAGTATCTTCTGCAAGCTCCTTAAATCGGTTTTCAAACCGCTTGTCAAAGGTTATACTTTCCAACAAAGCTGTATTAAGATTTCCAATGGGAGAACGCACCCTAACAGCCATTGCTCCTACAGAGTAGATTACGCATTGAATATTCACTGAAATGCTTATGCTGTCGAATTTCACGTCTTTTTTACCGGCATTAATTATTAAGGGAAGCTCAAATGGATTTAGCCCATCCGGCACGGCTTTTCCATACTCGTAAAAGGAGAATTCCTCTGCTCCCCTAAAATAGTTTTTAACCTCCTTCAGGTCTATTTCATCTGCGAAATCGTAAAAATAGCTGTAGATTATTTCTCCTTTCATAAATTATGATTGAGTGCCCTCTCAATTATATACTTGCATCATCTTTTATTAATCACTTGCAGATAAACATTTTTATATTATTTAAAATCTAAAAAGGAAATGAAGAACAGGAACCTGAACAGGATACTGAAAGATAACATAGAGTACAAACGCTTCTTATTTGAAAAATTTGGCATAAATGAAGAGCTTGAACTCGTAAAAAACATTCTTCCTTACTACATTAACAGCATGGCCTATTCTGTAGGATACAACAAGATATGGATATCAAATGAAGCTAGGCGTATAATGTACATTATAGCAGAGAAGGATGAACTCAAAGAACTTAGGGAAGGCTGTAAATTTATAATACGGCATGAAATAGGGCATTCCCATGATGTAAAAGACAAAAATAAAAACGTCAGGGACTATTTCCACAGGCTGCTTTACATTAACAGCGGAAATTACGTCGTAGATGGCTTTCCGGAATCGGAAGCAACAAGGTATGCGCTTTCAAAATCAAACAACTACATAGAAGCGCTTGCAGGATTCTCCGCCATATCCAGCTTTTTATACAAAACAGATGTAAAAACGAGCATAGAAACATACTCTGAACATTTCTCAAACTCAAATGTAAAAGAAGAAAAAAGAATGGTTTTAAATTCTTTCAGCAGTTTCAAACTTTCCAATGAAAACTACGGAAAGATATTGGAGAAGGCAAAGACATACCTGGATAAATTAAATGAAAACCTTGCAAGAAGTCTTCTGTATAAATTAAAGGATAAAAAAAGCTGAAAAGAAAGAGTGAGATTTATATCTTGGAATAATGCTCTGTGAATACCTTGTAGCATTCATCATTTGGAAGGAATTTCCTTACCACTTTTTCCCAGCCTTTGCTTCCTACCAAACTTCTTACCAAACTAGAGCTTACAACTGACAGATCCTCTGGTGGTATAAGAAAAATTGTCGTTATCTTTTCATTCAATCTGCTATTTATGTATTGTATCCCTTTTTCGTATTCTAAGTCAGTTTCTGTTCTTATGCCTCTTATTATATAAGAAGCATTTATCTTGACGGCATAGTCTACTAGAAGTTCTCCTTTGAACGAGTCTACCTTTACGTTTTTATAGTCTTTTGTTGCAGAAAAAAGCATTTTCTTCTTTTCCTCCAGTGAAAAATCCTCCTTTTTCTGCTGGTTCTCGCCTACTGCAACCACCAATTCATCAAACAATTCCGCAGCCTTTTTTATAACCCATTCATGCCCTATAGTTATAGGATCAAAGCTGCCTGCATAGACTGCCTTTTTCATAGTATATTTAATGCAGACCGCTTTAAAAAAGCTAATTTCTTTTTCATTAACTGCAGTTATTAATTAACATAACCTAATTACAAAATAAAAAAGTTTAATACCTTGCAAGCTTATTTGACTTTATGAAAGAGTTCTCCGGAAAGCGCTTTGAGGTAGAAACTGAGAACGTGAAGCTTCCAAACGGCCACACAATGAAACTTGAGAAGGTAAGCTCTAAGGAAATAGCGCTTGTTTTACCCATAATCAACAATGACAAAATTGCAATAATAAAGCAGTACAGGCCTACAATAAAAAAATGGTTGTATGAATTCCCTGCTGGATTAATCGAAAGAAATGAAGCTCCAATAACGGCAGCAAGGCGCGAGCTTGAAGAGGAGACCGGGCTCATATGCAAAAAGATAAAAAAGGCAGGAGGAATGTTCACTTCTCCCGGCTTTTCAAACGAGTTCATGCACATATTTATAGCTGATTGCAGTATTAGAGGAAAGCAAAATCTTGAACCTGCGGAGAATATAATTGTTCGCGTAGTCCCTGCCAAAAAAGCAATTGAGATGGTGAAGAAGGGCATGTTTGTTAATGGCCCTGCGCTAAGTGCAATATTATTTGGGTTGATTTATAGAAAGGATTTACTACTGAAATAATAAATTTTTAAAAATAAAGGTTTTTTATGTGCTTTTTCCTGCTATAGTGCCGGTTGTGTTATAAGTAGCTTGAAGCGCAGAGGATACATCCGAGTACTCCAATATTGAAGCGAAACGGAAGGTCACCGCAGGTGCCGGACAGCTTATGCCTTTTATTTTGATATTGTAAAAATGACCTCTTATCACCTGCATATTATTCAAATTAAAGGTTCCTGAAGTAATATTGGAGCCGAGCGCAGACGTGAAGGTTATCTGCTTAAGATACCCATATTCAACATTTCCCGAAAATAAAACCTGCATACTGAAAGTCAACTGGGTTGAATTGCATATCGCCGCGGATATTGAGAATGGAGAAAAGCCTGTAGAAGTTGGAGGAACAGACCTGCTTGGACTGAAAACGCCCATTGAATAAAGAAAAACCATCACTACAACTATTATCAGAACCGCCCAGCCATATGTCATCATGTATTCTATAGCGGCTTGGGCACGTGTTGCCATTTTAAATATATGGCTTTAAATAAATTAAAAGCTTTACTAGACTAATTTGTCAAGAAATGCTCTCTATAGATATTTTAAAGGTACTCTAAGAATTGCAAGTATCATCATTTCAGAATTCTTAGAGTTCAGCAATTAAACCTAATTCTTTAAAACAGAAAGAAAAAAATAAAAAAATCAAATCATTTTTTAGCTGCTACCTGTTCCTACTAATGTTCCTGTCGCGTAATAAGTTGCTTTACCTGCACTGTTTGAAACACCGTAGCTCAAGTTTCCCGGAGCACTGAATGCTATCCCCGAACCTGTGCAACCTACATTCGTAGCGTTTATGACGAAGCTAGTTCCTGTAGTCACCGTTATGGCTGTTGTAGGGAAGCCGTTATTGCTGTCACTCACAGACTTGGACCCAGAGAAATTTAACCCAGTTGGCGAACTAAGTGTAAGGCGGGTTACCTTTGCGGATGTTGCTCCGCCAGGTAATGGTCCAACACTAAAGGCCACTGCCAGATACGATGGAGTGCACACGGTCGAACTTACTGTGAACGGTGCAAACCCGCTACTTGTTGCAGTTACGCTTGCTCTAGGGTTGAAAATACCCATAGAGTATAGGATTACAGCTACGATGACTATGATCAGTATTGCCCAACCATAAGTCATCATGTACTCTAATGCTGACTGTCCTTTTGCCATGATTATATAAAAAATCACTGGTATTTAAACATTCATATTTTACTATTTCAAAAAGTAAAAATAAGGATTAACCTATTGAAAATGGCAAATCAATATAAATATTGGGATTGCTGACGCTTGTTGCTACATAATTGTAGATTCCCGCGGGTAAAGCTATTGATTTTGTGTTTGCAAAGTAGGTGAAAGGAGAATTGCTTACAGCCAATGTTTGGATTGTTCCATTTGAAAAATCTAATGAAAGATTAACCTTTCCTGTAAACCCTCCTATGAAAAGGTAATTTGGTAGGTTGTCAGAGTAGTTTGCATACTCGTAGGCCATTGCAA
>JAJZBD010000006.1 GCA_021799085.1 Nanobdellota archaeon
CCTACCAACACAATCAGTGTCTTTACCTCTTTTAAAATTCGGGCATAAGCTATCCTATGGGATATTTCGATGGGAACCAGCTATCGCCGCGCACGATTGGTTTTTCGCCCCTATACCCAAGTCAACTGACGATGTAGTTACCGACCAGGTCGGCCCTCCATAGAGAGTAATCCCTACTTCGGCCTGCCCAGGTATAGATCGCGCGGCTTCGGGTCTTACAAACATGACTTATGGCAGTTTCCTACCAGTGCCTTGCGGCACTCGCTTTCGCTCCGGCTTCCTTTCGTTAGCCTTGCCATGCTCATAAACTCCCTGCCCCTTTATGCTAAAAGGATGTTGCAACACTTGAGCCTGCTTATTTATTCACAGGTTCACGACGTGCCGCAACAACTATAACTATTAGATTTCAGGTTCTTTTCACCCTCTCGTCGAGAGTGCTTTTCAACTTTCGCTCACGCTACTCTGCGCTATCGGTTTCAGGTAGTATTTAGGGTTGGATGTTTTTGACACCCGTGTTCACAGAAGAGTATTGACCTCTGCTACTCTGTATGATGACCGTGCATTGAAAAACTACGAGGCTGTCACTCTCTTTGGCCCGTCATTCCAGACAAGTTTGTCTTCCTCCGCACAGCCATTAACCACGCCACATTTCTGCATTGCTGCAGATTCGGTTCGCCCTCTTCCCTTTTCGTTCGCCATTACTAGGGGAATCTCTATTGATTTCTTTTCCTGCAGGTACTAAAATGTTTTAGTTCCCTGCGTTCCCTTTCTTTCCGTGAAGGAAAGAATCTATGCTTACGCATAGGCATCACGCATTCAGAAACGATGCGATCAACGGTCGTCTGCGCCTACCGCATCATTATCGCAACTTGCTGCGTCCTTCTTCGGCTCCTGAACCAAGTCATCCATCTAATAGCTTGGATTAGCAAATCACACAGTCACATTGCTGTTTTTAACAGCTCGACACTTCCTTCTTTATTATCAAATAAAGAAGTGCATATTATTGTTTAACCGATAAATATCTAATAAGCTGAAGGACTTTATAAAGTTTTTCTTTTTGAGATTTCAATTCGCTGCAGAGCCTTATTGACAGAAATTAAAGTTCAAATAAGTATTAAATTAAAACAATATCGTTTCTTACAGCATTTTCTATTACAAGTTGTAATAGACTGGGAGGGTATATTTTGGCGTCTTACCACGATTAATTTATTTACAATGGAGAAATTGGCTTTTAGCTCACGGCATATTTATCCGTAATGTCAATTACTTCGCTTGGATTTGTTGGTGACGCCTCGAAACTGCCATTTATGCTTATATCTGTGGTTGAATTTACACCCCGCACATGTAATTTTATAAAAATTGGTATTCCATTCTCTGGAGAGAAGCATACTTTATAATTGTTACTGTTGTAAGTTATGTTGTATAATGAGCATACCTGATTATTATATAAAAAATTACTTATGTTACTAAGATTTGTATATGTCATTAAAGGATCGGATTTGTTCATCATAAAAAGCTGATACGTAAAGACATTTATGTACTGCTGCATTTCAATTTGTTGCAAAGACGTTGTGTTATAAGGGAAAAAATAACAGGTATAAGAATAAAATCCGCTTTGGTTCGGCACTGCCTCATGATATTCAGATAAGTAACTAAGAGCATTGTTGGAGCAGGTTAACTCGCCACTGGCATTGTATAATATAGAATGAATAATTGGAAAGTTAATTGTTAGATTTCTGTTAGAGGTACTATTAAAGTAAGTTATGTTTGATGTAGAAATCGTAGTAAAGTTTAGGTTACTGGCATACCTCTTTACAATAAAGGAAATCTTGGAATAAGAGTTTACCCCCTTATAGACAGAATTATAAGTCATATTATAGTATACGCTAAATGGAGAAGCATTAGAAAAAATGCTTTCTTCTTTGTTTATAATATTCATTACTGATGGAACGCTGCTCGTGTTTTGCTTAGAAATTACAGCTGTAACAGGTGGATGAGGTTTTGAAAACAATCCCAAGAAGTGGAAAAAATAGAAAGATAATAGTAATACAAGCAGCACTAATACTATTGCAACTGGTAAAACAATTTTAATCTCCGAATTTTTTGTTTTTTCCTTAGTTCTTTTTTCCATGGTAAAAATCAAGGTGCTGCAACTGGTGGGAATACCAATATGTATATGGCAGGATAACCTCCATTATTATTAAGGCTTATTGAGTATGTTCCTGAATTCTGCTCCATATATGCATATATTGCTGCATCTTCATAATTATCTCCACCTTGATACGAAACAGAGCTGTAATAACCTGAAGGAACAGAAAAACTTGCCCAGTCAAACCAGCCAGTAGCTGCCACTATAAACACCTGCGAATAATCGGATGAAACAGTATAGCTGCAGGACCCTTTGCAGGTAGTAACACTTGGAGAAGTAACTGGATTAAATCCTGCTATTGCTGCAGCAAAATCTCCCAAACCCGAAGCTGTAATACTGTCTGAGGTTCCTGTACCAACTATAGAATCATCTCCACTGCCTCCACCTGAATTTGAATTCTGAGTATTACAGTTGCTAACGCTAAGACTGCCCCATCCTGCACCCGCAGCACATAAGTATTCGTTGTAGCCAGAAGAAGTACTTACTGTTAAACTGCTTTGACTATCTGATGTGCCGCCTGTTCCCCCGCCCATCGAAAGCGGCCAATAAAGATGAACTTGAGCTGTGCCGCTACCACCGCCGTTACCTGTGCCGCCATAAACATTATAAGCTTGCAATGGCAATGCATATGTTCCCTGAATTCCTCCATTTGGCCAGTTAGTTGTAGAACCGGATGCATATGTTTGCCCATTTGCACCAACTACATTTAAAGTTATGTAGCCAGGCAATCCGGCATCCCAGAAGATTTGAGTTTCCGATCCGCCAACACAATAATAATTATAGTGTTGATGATCACTTGTAGTTGTAAAATCTATTGTAGTGCACTGTGTATCGGTAAATTGAATCGTTGGACTTGCAGTTGTCCCCTCCACTGCGCTTCCTTGTGATGGATAAGGATAGTAAAGACCGCTGTTTGACACCGTAAACGACTGAGCTGAGGTAGAAACTGTAGATGTAGTGAATGTGGCCTGAAGCGATGTTGAAGTCGAAGTATATGTATTGCCTAGGTAGGTTACACTCCAAGAAGTGCCGGATGGTAAACCAGTTTCATCAAAAGTTGTAGTGCATGTCCAACTGTTAAATGTATATGTAGTTCCCTCTTCTACAGAAACAGAAGACGTGCAAGCTAAACCGGACACAGAAGCCGTTGCGGTATAGCTAGACTGCGAAGACTGACTGCTTAACGAAAGATTTATAGGAGAGCCTGTTGATGCTGAACCGCTTGCAGCGCCGTTGTCATATGAAACAGACCAAGTATAACCTGATGGTAACCCCGTTTCATAAAACACTGTTGTAGAGCTACCTGCTGTAGAATAAGAAATGTCATTTGTAGAACCTGCCGATACTGTATTCGAGGAAGGAGAAGGAGTATAAGTAAATGTAAAGTAACCATTGAATTCATGCGACCATGAACCTGTCTGTTCCACTGTAATGCCTGAAGGATCTGCAGGATTTGCAGTCACATCAGAATAAGGCAAAAGATCAGTACTACTGCTTGATGGAGTCCATGCTATTACATTGAACTGACTAGACAACATATAAGCGCCATTTATCTCAAAGGCGCTCATACCTGGGCCACAAATATTTGTCCAGTCTACTGCAACTTCATACCAACCAGGAGTTACTGAAATTGTTGTCGGTCCATATTGAGTGGCACCTTGTCCGTGCCAAGCATTGCTCCCAAAAACACTAGTCCAAGAAGTTGATCCAACTGGCGTATAGAAAACTGCTGTAGCATCATCTGTCGTTATAGTTACTGTAATAGAGGAAGTAAAGTACATGTAACCTACGGCAGTATAACCTTGTGAATCGTACGTAGAAGATGGGGGGCAAGTAAGAGCATTATTGTTCAAGTCACTTAAAGAAGATGGAAATGGTTCTGTAGGCATTCCTTGATATATACGGCCTTGGTAACTTGAAGTACCAAAATTCCATTCTATGCTAGTTGCAGACAAAGTAGGAACGGAATAAGAATATGAAGGTATGCTGCCACCACTTGTAAGAGTTGTAAATTGCATGCTTGTTGAAGTAGAGGTCTTCTCAACATTGTTGAAGGTAACATTCCATGGATAGCTAGTTGGAAGATTTGACTCATCAAAGGTAGTTGTACAATCTGTATTTCCTGAGAAACTTATTGCATTTGTAGAACCAGCTGAGACAGTATTCGAGGAAGGGGAAGGAGTATAAGTTGTTGTGCAAGCTAAAGTTGAAGATGAATTTTTTAAAGTTGGAACGGAATAAGAATATGAAGGTATTCCAGCTCCGCTTGTCACAGTCTCAAATACTATATTGTTCGGAGAGGAGTTATCCTCATTTACAGAATTAAATGTAACATTCCATTCATATCCAGAGGGCAGACCGGTTTCTGTAAATGTAGTTATGCAAGTTGTTTCGTAAGAGAAAGAAATTGCTACAGTTGAACCTGCGGACAAATCAGTTCCAGATGAAGGGGAAGGAGTAGTGGCCGTTGTACAATCATACACTGAAGAAGAATTTGGAGCAATTTTATTTATTGTATACGAATAAGCTGGAATGCCTGCGCCAGTGGTATTTGTTTTAAATGTTATGTCAGATGGGGCAGTGCTGCTATTAGGGTTTCCGTTGTAAGTTACAGACCATGTTGTTCCTGAGCTCAATCCCGTTTCAGTGAAGGTAGTTATACATACTGTGAAATCAGTAAAACTAATCGGAACCGTAGTGCCTGCTTCTGCTGACCCGGATGATGGGGAGGGAGCATAGGTTGTTTTACAATCCAACGTCGAAGAAGAATTTGAAAGGTATGGAACAGAATATGGATAAGTAGGTATGCTGCTGCCGCTTGATTTTGTTGTAAACGGTATACTTGAAGGCGCATCTGCATCCCCCGGTATCGAATTATACGTAACATCCCACTGATAACCTGAAGGCAAACCGCTTTCAGTGAAGGTTGTTGTACATGTTGTTTCTGCTGAAAAAGTAATTGGTACTGTAGAGCCTGCTGCAACATTCCCTGAAGAAGGAGAAGGAGTGTATGTTGTACTACAGTCTGGTGTGGAAGTAGAATTTGATAGTGTGCTAACAGAATAAGAATAATTTCCTGGAGAGCTGAAATAATAGATATTGCTTGTGGTATTTTCCTTTCCAAGCCCATCAAATGACATATTCCATTTGTAACCGCTAGGCAAACCGCTTTCAGTAAATGTAGTTGTGCATTCTCCTAGAAAACGTATATATTGGTATTGCCCTACAGCCAAAGATCCGGAGGAAGGTGAAGGTTGATAGACACAGCCAGCCACTATAGAATCGTTAACTGAATACGGATATGTGCCGCTTTTTTCATTTGTAAACACTAATAAATTGCTAGTTGAAGACTGGTTAACGCCTGCGTATTCTACTTTCCACTTCGTGCCCAAGGGCAACTCTTTCTCTATGAAAGTAGCTGCACAGGAATTAATGAATATTATATTGTTTAGAAGGCCTGCTTCAGAATAGCCTGAAGAAGGCAAAGCCGTGAATGTACAGCCATTAAATGATGTGTTGCCAACGATAAAGGAATAGTTACCAGGAACAGAAGCAAACAGTATTTCAGTGCCTGTAGAAGTATGATTAGCGCCTTTGAAATCCACCCACCATTGAGAGCCAGTTGGAAGGCCTTCTTCGCTGAATTCCGTTATAATGGAAGGCAATGGAAGATTTATATTTGCAGGGACAAAGGACATTGTACCGTTTGAAGAGGCGTTTATAACACTTGAAATTGCAAATGTAATGCCCAATGAAACGGTATCCCTTGTGTTTGCAAGCTTCAATTTTGTAAAGCATATTGAATTCTGCCCAGGCGATAATGTCAAATATTGACAGCTTACATTTGACAACCTTGTATTGTTATAAAGCAAAGAAAATTTGTTTAAATTGACTGAAACAGAAAGAGAATTTGTAAGATAAAATTCCATATAACTGTAATTTGCAATTACGGCAGTTACTTTTACACCCGTAAATCCGCTTATTGTTGAAGAAGGTGAAATAAAGTGTAATGGAGAAAATAAACCAAGGAGAAAAACCACAATTAAAACTGCAGCTACAAGAACAATCATCCAACCATAGGTCATCAAGGCTTCTACAACAGTTTGTCCCTTTTTGCTGACTTTAATTTGCATATTTATAAGGATTACTAAACTTTATTATTTTAAATAAGTTTAATCTGGGAAAAAGCAATGAAAAGCTTAAATATAACAATGTATATTACTATATTGTAGTGTATTTATGAAAAGAAAGGAATTTTCTATAAACGATGGGGAGACTGAAGACCCTGATGAAGATTACGATATTGAGAAAGATGAAGAGTTACTAGAAGGTTGATACTATAACATAGAAAAAAGCTGAAGAAAGGGGTTGCCCAATAAAACCGTTGTAAGAACTGCAAAGAATATGCCAGGAACAAAAGGCAAGCCGATCTTAATTAGAACTTCTTTTACACCTTTTTCCTTTAGCTTTTGAATGTCTGTATTTGTCAATCCAGTACTTCTTTCAGGCACTAATTTTTTGCCGTTTGAATCTTTTGGTGACTCTGCAAGCCAGTCTCCCTCTGTAAGTTTTGAAACCTTTTCTTGTATGTACATTAAGTTGTTTGCAACTAGAAATACAAAACGAATGGAAAAGATCATGAATACACCAACTGCAATGAAAATGTTTATTGGAGATGGAATTAACAGAACTGACAGAACTATAATGATAGCAGATGCAATGAAAAAAGGAACGTCATACCTTTGGAAGTGCTTTTTGAGTTTCTTTATTTTCACTAATCCGAAGAATATTGTACCTATTAACCCATAAATGCCTCCAAAAAGAAGGATATTTATAAACAACGCAATAAAGGACTTGTCTGAAAAAACGTTTACGGAGGTAAAAACGAAGCTTAGCCCAAGCATTAATTTTACATCCCCTCCGCCCCATTGCCCTAAGCGATACATGAAATAGGAAAACCCGAAAAGCAGCAGCATAGAAATTGGTATGTAAATTAGATTTGAAATAGTGTTATAAGCTAGGGAATAAATAAATGAAAGCAGCAATGTACCTGCTATTAGGATATAGCTTATTGAATCAGGTACCTCTCTGTTTCTGAAGTCCTGTATGGAAGCTATCAGCAGCATCAAAAGTACAAAGATAAATATCAGATAATCCATTTGATATACCATGTTATACTTAATTGGTACGGGATTATATTATTTAAATGATTTGCCGCTAAGGGCCATAGATGAACTTAAAAAATGCGATGAAGTTCTTCTTGAAAGATACACCAATTTAAATGACATAACTTTCCTTGAAAACCTTGAAAAAGAAATCGGCAAAAAAATAGAAATTGTTGGAAGAGAAACGATGGAAAGCAATCTAATAGTAGATAAGGCCATAAATGAAAAGATAGCTGTTTTGGTGCCTGGCGATCCTCTTGCCGCCACCACCCATTTTTCACTGATACAGGAATGCAAAGCTAGAAATATAAAAATACAAATAATCCATTCCTCTAGCATATTCTCTGCAGTGGGCGAAACAGGATTGTCACTTTATAAATTCGGTGGCACTACCAGCATACCAATTTACAGCGAGCATTTTCACCCAGAAAGCTTTTTTGAGATAATAGAAAAAAATATAAAATGCAATTACCATTCCCTTGTCCTCTTGGAAGTAAAAAACAATGAAGAGTTCGTAAGCCCGAAAAAGGCCGTTGGGATACTCAAAGATATAGAAAACAAAAGAGGGCTAAAGATAATAGACTGGGAGAATGTGATCGCAATATCGAAGATGGGTAGTGTTAACCAAAGAATTGTAAATATAAACGATAACGATGTAAACGGTCTTGAGCCACCCTGCTCACTTGTCATCCCGGGAGAGCTGAATGAAAACGAGAAGGATGCACTAAAATTTCTATAAAAAACTAGGATGAACTTATTGTTAGGGGTATGCTATTAGAAGTCAAGCAGTATGTGTAACCTGCACTGACGTTTATTGAGGTATCAGAACTGTAACCAATTGAATTAGAGATGGGCTTTACTACAAGGGAAAATGGTATCGGTGCAAGAAGCTTACCATACTGGAAATTAAGTGAGTACTCTGGTGAAGAGATATTTATACTTGGATTTATAGCATAGACATTACCAGTAGACGAAGTGAAGTATCCCTTGCCATTTTTTATGCTTATGTAGACCCAGTTAAGCTTGGAAGTTGAACCTATGGATGTTAAGGAACTGCCCTCAACGTATTCACTTTGATTCGATGGAACCGGGCTTGCAGTTATTGTAGTATTAACCAACTCTAACCCTATGCTTATTGGAAGGCCCGAGGAGGAAGTAATCGATGATATTGGAATTGACCCGCTAAAATTGTAGTTTTCTATAGTAAGCGGATAATTTGTGTAGGAGACTGCATTAAAGCAGGCGCTAAAAGTTATTGAGCAACTTGTTGGACTTGAGCTTGAAAAAGTCCAAGTAGAAGAGGAAGGTGAATCTGGAGGTATCAAAAAGCTCTTGCTCTGCACTGGTAGAAAAGAACACCCATAGGGGGATAATGTCACATTTAAGTAATTTTTGCCATTGTTAAAAACATTCGATATAAAATTCATGCTTTCTCCAGTGTACAAGTGTGATAAAGAGGTTACAGGAGATACATTAAATGAAATTGGCAGGTAAGGATTTATTTTCTGCGTAGTCGTTGTTGTAGTACTGCTCTTAAAATTAAGGTATCCTCCCTTATAAAGAAAGAAAACACCGACTATTATTATAATCACAACGATTATTATAACTCCAGACTGTCCTTTATTTTTCATGATTATATACAGGAAATTTGGTTGCCTGTAAATGCAACGTAATAATTATAGTTTGTGTCTATTGCTATGGTATTCTGCGAGCTTGCATTGTCATTGGTAACAGTTATCTCAATAGGTAAGCCAGAACCTGCCGATATCAACTGAAGGTTCACGTTATGAAGAGTTAAAGAGAGAGTTTTGCCTGAAACTGAGAATGGATAATTCTGACCATTGTAATAAACAAATGCACTCGCAATTCCTCCTGTTGTATTGTCTATATACAAGCTTATTGTTTTAATGTAGTCATTTGGATTATTGTTGGAGATAGCGGTATAAGGCGCGCCAGATTTGTAGTTTCCTGAATCGTAATTAGGAGATACATCCAAAGTGATGGTTGTCGATAATGAACCAGATGGAATCTGGGTCTCAACCGATGCAGGTAAAGCAGACAAGGTCATAAAACCGGAATTTGAATTAGAGTATATTGATTGAGGTATTAAACCGGATTTTGTTCCGTAAGGGTATGTAATTACCGAAGTTGTCAAGTTCTGCCAAAAGTTCTGTACTTCCAATGCAAAATAAGGTATAACTGACCCGCTTGAACTTGTGCACGAAGTGTTAAAAAGTATTGTTGATGGGGTTTTCATGCTAGCAGGAATTGAGATGGATTTTGACCCGGGTGAAATTGAAACAGGTGGGGCAGTAAGAACCTGAAGACTTGCAGTTAAAGACTGGTTAAATGGATTAAACAGAGTTACATAAAGTGGAGAGGACTTACCTGAATAAAGCTGTGAAACATTAGAATATGCAGATATGCTAAAAGTGCTTGGAGTACTTGTGCTAGATTTGCCAAGCTTCAAAGCACCGCTATTAAAGCTGTATAATACAACAATTAGTATTATGACAACTATCAACACTCCTGCAATTGCAACTCCACTTGCACCCAATCTATTCATAAAATAATAATAGTGAATTAACTATAAAAGCGTTTAACATTTTAAGTTGAATAAGGTTCTATGTATAGCCCTACTGGGAAATAGCCTTCTTCCTCATAAGAATATGAAACACTAAAATGCATATTAGCCTGGACATAAGGTATGCTTGATCCAGACAGCTTACTAAACTCGCTTGTACTCAAGGATATCGGCAACTCTATAGAAGCGCCAGTTGGGCCTATAGTAATTGTTTTTGAAAACATGGCAGTTCCATTTGAAAACTGCTTGACTGTAAAACCCAAGGCGTTTGCATCGGTTATGTTTATTATAGAACTGTTTAATATGATGTTTATTTGAGTATTCCCTATTGGCACACCACTACCGACATTGTTAAGTGACAGCCCTAATTCTATGTCCTGACCGTAAACAACAGGCTGCGATGAAGAAGAGGAGAAATAAATGGGCCCTGCTGTAACGTCAGATGGCTGTGTCACTGGTGCAGGATAATTGCCATTTGTGCTTGCACTCTGAGAAACAAATTCCAGCTGCTGCGATGCAGTAGCAACATAGGAAAAATTAAGGTAATAGCCTAGATTCTGCGAGTATTGTATGTTTCCATAAGCGCTTGCTGGCGGGGCCGAAAACGTAAACCCTTCCGATAGTATATCGCCGGTTGCAAGCGAAGGAATGCTTACGCACCTTCCGCTAGTTATTGCATTGCCATTAGGATTTGGAGAAGAAGTTTCCGGACTTGAAAGGATAGTAAAAAGACCCAGATTATCAAGACAGAAATAAATATTAGAGGCTGCTTTTCCATTTAGGTTGTTTGCAACTAAGAACGTCGCACCAAACGTTGAGGAAGGAGAAACTTTTGCTGGGGCATTAACTGAAATCACACCAACTGCAACGGTATGATTTAATGAAGTGGCAGTTGGAACGGGAGAAAAACCAAGACTGTTGAGAAGGTACGGACCATATAGAAATAATATTACTATAATAACAAGTACAATTACTCCTGCTGCAACTCCGCTTCCATTCGCTCCTTTTTTATTCATCATATTAACTGCACGCCTGATTTGATATTACCACAGGCATGTTCAAAGTTTCATTGTAGTTATAGTTTACGTAGCCTATTACGGTCATAGTGTTGAAATGCATGCCATTCAAAGAGCTCACCGGATTCAAATCAAGATAGAATGTTGAACCAGAGCTCAATATCTTGCTGTTGCTTATATAACAGTCCCAATAATTTGATCCTGGAAATTGAAAACCTTGCATTTGGACAGGATTTGCAGTAACACAGTTCCAGTAACTTGTAGATGGGTTAGAGGGATAGAAGTCCTTACTTATGTATAGAGACACGTTGTTTATTTCATAAGGATAATTGCCATTGTTCTTCAAAGTTACCTCCAAAGGAACTGAATCTATCTTTGTTATCACTGGCTGCTTTACTACAGTATACACCTCAATCTGTACGGGCCCTGCAGAGTAAAAATTAAATGAAGGCTCTGCCGGTACAAGTGCCTGTGAAGAAGATACAAGCTGTGATTGGAAAGCGTCGGACATAAATTCTATTGGGAGTATAACTGCCGCAGTATAATTCTTAATCAGAAAACTTGCAAGGAAAGACATGGACAAAGGAAAAGTAAGCTTGTCTGAAGAAGGGGGACAGGATAATTCAAAATTGGTAATGTTCTCTTTGGTTTCACCCTGCGCTAGTATGCCAACTAAACTCGAATCTTTTATTGCAGGTGGTGAGCTTTGCGTTTCGGGAGGGCTTATAAATTTTGATAGCATATCCTGGCAGTATTTTGCCGCACCGGGTGAAACTGTGCTTCCACATGAAATATTTACCTCTAGGTTATTCGGAGTATCTGGCCCCAAAGGAACGTTTCCATTGTTGTATACAGAGTAAAGAATGCTGCCTTGTTGCGGATTCGTTGTAAGGACTACTTGCTGGCTGGAAGGATAGCTAAAAGTAAGAAAAGATAAAAATGTGGGAGTTGAATTCACTGCAGTGACTTGGGGCTGCGTAACAAGAAGATTTGGATTTTGCACTTCTGCAATAAAAGTTGAAATCGATGAAATGCCTGATGAAATCAACCCGCCTATCTTTGAGAAGATGGAGCCGTAGGTTACTTCTGTGTAAACTATACCTACGTTTGTTGGCGCAACAAATATGAAATATATCACAACTATAACTAACAAAATGATTATTGGTGCGAAAAGAACGGAGTTTCTTTTTATGCTCCTTTTTGCAGAAGTAGTATCGAATAACCTGTTCTTTTGCTTTTCCTCTTGCTCAAGCCTTATAAAATCGGCTGATACTCCATGTTCGGCTATCTGATGCTGATATAGTTGTGCCTTAGTTTTAAAGCGCGCTCCGCATATGTCGCATACATTTCTTCCTTTTTTGCCATACTTTGAATCAGAATTTGGTTTTGGATTTGAAGGAGGTGGAGTTGGAGGTGTAGGTGTAGGAGGAGTAGGAGAAGGATTCCCACCTGCAGCTGCTTGACCTTTTCTGTTTATTTTAAGCACCATAATAAGAAATAGAAGAAATTGCTATATATAAATTTCAACCTTTAATGGATTTGATTGAAATATAAGATGGTATAACTAAACCGCTTGTGGAGAGCTTTATTGTTCCGCTGTAATTCCCATTTGTTGCGGTAACTCCTATGAAATTTGAAGGTATAAGAAGCACATTTTCGCCGTCTGAAAGGGTATTTGCAGCAATGGTTAAATTTGCACCGCTCGGTGTAAAGTAAAGGTAAATATTACCTTTTCTTATTATGCTGGATACATACAATGTTAGAAGGTAATTGCCTTGAGTCGCATTCACAGAATAGTAAACTGTCGGAGAATTTGCTGCTATGTATGGTATGGTGTAGTTAAGGTAGGCATTTGCTATCTCATATGAAACATTTTCAGCAGGCTGAAAACCTACATTAAACAACAAAGGAAGGATTATTGAAGAACTTGAAATATTGGAAGCGCGGATTGCTTTTGATATTACAACAGAGGGTATATTTACTGTAAGCTGTGAATTGCTTCCATTGTTTATGCTTGAAATAACTTGATCATTGACCGAAACATTTAAATTACCATAACCTATTGGGGTGTAAACAATTGAATAGTCGCCAACACCACTGAAAGTCAATACTTTGACAGGTAAGATATTTGCATTGTTTTTGCCCTGCTCTTTTATAACTTTTATTTTTGCCAATTTGAAAGACTGAGAAAGGGCAAAGCCATTCAAACTGTCAGTCACTGATAAAACATACTTACCTGTTCCACTCTTTGGTATTTCCTTTATTATCGTTTCATTTTCTGCAGGCAGGGTAGAAAAGAACGAATTACCATTCAACGAAAAACTAAGTTTTGGAGTGCCGGAAACTGACTGAACTGTTACCTCAATAAAGTACTCTGCTGACTGGGAAAGATTCAAGTTTATATTATAAGAAGAAGAGCCAAATATGCTTGACCCTATTGATACACTGCTTGCATTGAATATAGTTGAATTAATAAGCGGGTAATTGACACCAAAAGTACCTAAAGTATATGAAGTATTGACAGATTTGCTGTTTCCCCCTATGTATGTATCAAGATTCTGGTAGTACTCTCCTGCAGGTATGGAGGGCGTAGACACACTTGTGTTGTTTATCCCAAGAAGCTTATACGCTACTGGTGCTGGGACAAGAAGCAGATAGATTACTATCGAACCTATAAGTATAAGCATCAACACTACAACAGCGGGAATCCTTTCCCTTTCCACTGCCATGAAATCTTTACTACGTTATAATATATAAATATTTCTAGTCTGGCAAAAGTGGCTTTTATCGGTCAAAAAGTGAAATACTCCCTTAAAGCGGCAGGTACTTCAAAGAAACCCGCTTTGAGTCCGGCATCGATGTAGGCCCAGCTTATAACTACCGCTTCAAACGCGCGCACATAATCTTTCTTCTCAACAAAAAACTTGCTGTCGCTGAAATAATTTGATGACATGTCAAAAAACTCGGAAGAAAGCTTATTTTCACTGTCCTTTAATGACAAAGAATGAAAAACCCTCTCCATCATACTTATCTCTTTCTCTGTCCTCTCCTTTAAATCCTCATCCATAAAAAGAAAGTGAATTGTCTTCTGTTTTTACCTTTTCCAGGTATTGGTTTACCCTTTCCTTTGAAAAACTGTGCTCATCGCACAGAAATTTTACCAGCTTTTCTCTTTCTATTTTACCTAGGTTTAAATCCTCAGTGACGTCAACTATATTTGGAGAAATAAAGTATTCATAGATTTCATTTATATCATAATCTGTTCTGAAATCATATTCATTAAAAAGATCGCTCCTGCTCTTTTCTTTAACTAATTTAAGCGCTTTTTTTGGGCCTATTCCATCAACGCCTTTGTTGTAATCTGTGCCTACAAAAAGAGAAAGAATTATGAGCTGTTCCCTGCTTATACCAAGTTTGCTTAAATTATAACTTGCGTCTATTATTTCGGGGGAAACCCCAGTCATTATTCCCTTCCCGCTTACTTTTCGCTTGTTTGTTATGTTTAGGTTTCTAACCACCTTCTTTGCGCCGAAAAGCAAGGTGTCATAGTCCTGAGAAGCGGCCGCAAACACCCTGCCTTGCTGACTTAAAACTGCAGCTTGTGCTTCTCCTTCTGCCGGTGCCTGTACATAAGGTATGCCAAGATAACGAAGAAGCTCCTTCGAAGAGTCTATTATGTAATCGTCTATCCTTGCAAGCCTGCGCATATACATCGCTTTTTCCTCTTGAGTAGAAGCATGCTCCATCTTTTCCATTGCCTCTTCCTTTGTTTTCTCCCGTTCCTGCAGGGTTTCCTTCTTGAACTTGGGCGCTTTTCCGTCAAATACAAAAACAGGTTTTATCCTGTTTTCTAGAAGCGAAACTGAACGGTAAAACAGGCCGTTTAAATGCGTTGTCACTCTTCCCTTTGAATCAGTAAGATAAGAGCCATCTGCCAATCTTATAGTGGTTAGAAACTGAAATATCCAATTAAAGGCATCTATTGCTATTGCCTTGCCGGAAAGCTCCGCCATCTTTATTTTTTTTGATTCAAATAAACCGTTTAACTTAACGCCCATTATTTTACTAGGACTTGCAATCATTAATGCTTTTTTGCTTTATTACAAAGTTGTTACTATAACTTTACCGTCATCAAAAAGAAATGAATGCTCAAACTGGGATACTAAACCGTTGTCCCTCTCCTTCAAAACATTAAATTCATGCAGTGACCCTGCTGCAACAAGATTTCTTATTTCTATCTCCGCCAATCTCCCGAATTTATTTATTATCCACCTTTTTGCGAATGGCAGTTCATTGTATTCCTCTGCAATGTATTTTAAGATCTCCCTGCCAAGCGTGCTTCTTACATTTTTATTGGCAACCAACTGGTAAATCTGAACCTCCGCGCTATCTATGACATAGCCCCCGCCATTTGTAGCAAAAGGCTCCACTGCAACAACCCCTTCCTTTCTTAAAAAAGACCCTGAATAATTCTTTGAATTGGAGATAAATTCTCCTTCATGTAGACTGTATCTTCCGATTCCGTGCCCTCCAAGATTGACTATTGGAGAAAAACCGAAACTGCGTATCTTATCATCTATTACTGTGCTTATTTCACTTACAGATATCCCTGGCTTCATTATCTCAATTACTGCATCCAGCGCTTCTTTGGTGGCACTGACAAGCTTGTTTCCTTCTTCTCCCACAGCAACAGAAGCTGCTGTATCCGAAAGATAGCCATCGACGCTTGCCCCTACATCAACCTTAACTATATCCCCTTTTTTAAGCTCGGTTTTATCATCATACTTCGGAGTGTAATGCGCTGCAATCTGGTTTATAGAGATATTTGGTGGGAAAGAAGGTTTTGCTCCTCTTTCAATTGTTCTCTTTTCTATGGCTTCTGCAATGTCAAGAAGCTTTGCTCCTGGCACGCACAAAGAAACGCCAAGCTCCCTTATCTCCTTGCCTATCTTGCCTGCTAACAGCCATTTTTCCCTTTCTTCGCTTTCCATTAAGGTCTAATCCAATTCTGCTTCTTCGTCTATGAAGCTTCTTATCTTATCCAAGAAGTTTTTGCTTATTCCATTGTTTTCTATCACTATGAAAACAAGTTTGCTTTTTCTTTCTCTTGCTACGGATGAAGTGAAATGTATGAACCTAAGTATCTCGTTCTCTGAATTGTATATAAGAAATGAGGTTATGGAATCTATAACTACAAACGTTTCCCCTTCCTTTTTAAGCAATCCTTCCAGAGTTATGCTTATCTCCGTTAAATCCCCAGGTGATTTTATGAATATGCATTTGTTATTGGAAACGCTGTCTTGGATTATCGGAGCCGTCACGGAGTCTATGATGAAGTAATCATTTACATTTGCCAACTCAAGCTTTTCTTCTATGGACTTGAATGGAAGGCCTGAAGTAACGTAAATTAGCTTAAAGCCCTTGTTTTTTATCCTTGAAAGAAGTTCTATTGCCGCTTCATCCAGTTTGTACCGCTCTTTTACGAAAAGCATGCCTACCCCGTCGTCTGTAATCTTTTCTATAAAATCATTATTAAACTTGTTTTCCATTTAATTTCACGTAGGTATACAATAACAAATCATAATATTAATAGTATTATCCTTTATAAAAACCCTTCAAGTGAATTATCTTTCTTGCCTAGAACGTCTTCTTCGGAATAACCTATAACTTCTAGTATCTGCAGAACAGAAGGCAAAACCTGTTTATATATATAGTAATCTGGATCGTATTTTATGCCATTCTTTCTCGCAATGTCATAAAGCACTGCCTTTTCAGACACGGTTTCATTGCTTTTACCTTTTGCTATTATGTACTTTATAGTGTCTCCGCTTACGAATTTCATCCCACTTTTCTCAACTGCAGAGATATGCCTGTTTGTCTGCTGGTAAGAAGAAGGGTCTTTCCTCAGCCTTGTAAGAATGACTAGTTCCTCCAAATCTGCTTTTCCAAGCCTTATTCTCTCTATTGTGTTTTTTACGGTTGAAAGCGCAGATTCTTTGTCATTTTCCAAGAGAATTTTTTTAAGTACTTCTTTCTGTAAATTTTTTGCTATTACCGCCCAGTCTCTTCTAACAGACTGAAAACCCTTTATTGTTAAATTTCCATCGAAATCAGACATTGCATATTTTTTCTTTGCGCCTATTCCTCCCTTTGAACTTACAAATATTGCACGCGCATAGAATCCTTGCAGCTCCAATTCCATCGGTTTGGGAAGCTTACTGTTTATATCTACTATAAAGTCATTTACTGCCTGTTTTTTGTCGCCGAACTGAAGAAAGGCAGAATCTGTGTCTGCATACAGCACTTTAAATTTATATGAAGAGGCAGTGGAGATTACTTCCTGTACG
This sequence comes from Nanobdellota archaeon, assembly GCA_021799085.1. Classification (GTDB taxonomy): domain Archaea; phylum Nanobdellota; class Nanobdellia; order Parvarchaeales; family Parvarchaeaceae; genus Parvarchaeum. The sequence continues at coordinate 17,262 of JAJZBD010000006.1, forward strand.
TACTTTCTTCCTAAAGAGGTTGTTGCGCCAGCGCAGTCAAAACAGTACCACCTTGAATTGTAATAACCAAGGTAGCCATAAAACCCATTTGCTATCAGTTTTAAAACCAATACCCTTGCATTAAGCTGTTTATTGTCCTTGTCGATTTTAAGCCGATCCTTTGCCTCAAATCTGAGTCTTATTACTTCATCTAAAACAGAGGGTATCAAACCTACTTTTTTCTCCTTCGGTAAAAATGTCCTTTCTCCGTTATTGTACTGTATAGTAGACGGGCAAATATTGTGTGATACGATTATGCTTGGATAAAGGCTGCGGAAGTCAACTACCGCAATATTTTCATAAAGCCCTGCAGTTGGCTGGAAAACAAACGCACCGACATTTATTTTCTTTATCCGGTCATTAACCTGAAAATCAGAGGGCTTGTTTGGTATCAGCTCGTTTTTTAGTATTGCTTTCTTCATTATGAGATTTTCCACTACAGAGCCGGTGGTCATCCTAGAAACATCTGCAAACGTCTGTCCAACCAGCTTATTGAGCTCGGATATCAACGGCAAAAGCGTGTCAAAAATAAGCAGTGTAACATTTGAATCCTGTATGCAGTAATTACAAAGTTCTGTTGCGAGCTTCCCGTCAGTGAAAACCTCATTTATTTTATCCCAGTCAAACTCTCCCTTTCTTTCCCCAGTCATTTCAGCGGCTACTTCCCTGAGAGTAAGAACCTCCGTTTTAAGGTTGTATATTGAGTAGATATTTCTTATAAAATTCAGTATGTCAACATGCGAAATTCCGGTTATCTCCGCTATTTTTCTCTTTTCCCCTTTAATCTTGAGTTCAAAACCGTTTATCATGAATTTTATCCCAAGTATCTTTGACCTCTCCGAAATGTAAGGCATGTCAAACGAATCGGAATTGTACCCTATTATGACATTAAAATTGTTCGATGACAATAACTCAGAAAGCTTCAAAATCAGCTCTTTTTCATCCTTTACCTTTATAATGTCATTTCCTTCCGCATTAAGCCATGTGATGCATTTTTTCAGTCCTGCACTTACCACAGAGACTGCAATTATTGGATCGGATTTTGCATTCGGAAAAGAGCGCTTTGAAAAAGTCTCTATGTCCAAAGCGGCCGCTTTCATTGGAAAATTGCCTATGCCTTCGTCTTTTATATTAATTAAGTAATCCCCCTCCGAATCTATGCTCAAGCGGTTAAAAGTCCCTATTCCTTTGTCAATAAGATATCTTTTGTAGAAGGGTATGTCTGCTTCATATGTGGGGAAACTAAGCTGCTTTATCTTCGGCACGTCCTCCGGTAATCTAGTAAAGACCTGCAGCAGTTTTTTCTTTTCTCCAAGCCGGTATTTTTCAACTTCATTGAAAGAATCTATGAAAGACAAACCTCCGATTGTTTTTTTGAATTCTTCCTTGCCTGCGTCTACATAACAATAAGGCTTGAAGTTTCTATCATAGAATATTCTCCTTTCCAGTTTTTCATCCACGCAGAAAAGCCTTATCACTGGTAAGTTGTCTATAACTGTATAATCTGCGTCTACAAGAAAATATGTTCCTGTCATATAATATAAATTATAGCAGACGTGTGTAAAAAAGGTTAACTTATTTCGTAGTTACTGCCTTTGCAAGATTTCTGGGGTGATCCGGATCTATATGCTTTGATAGAGAAACGTAGTATGAAAGAAGCTGTGATATTATCACTTGTGGAACAAAGCTGAATATCCCCGCAGGCTGTGATCTTATAAGAAAATCAAATACGTCAAGCTTCTCATTTGCTATTCCGATTATTTTTCCGTTCCTTGCCTTTATTTCTTTAAGATTGTTTATTTCCCTGTCTTTGAACCGGTCAGACACCAATGCCACGGAGTATGTTCCCTTTGATATCAGTGCAAGCGGACCGTGTTTAAATGTTGCTGAATCTATAGCTTCTGCATGTATGTATGTTATCTCTTTCATTTTTAGTGCAGCCTCCATAGCTGAGATATAGTCAGTTCCCCTGCCAAGGAAAAACAGGTTCTTTTCTCCTTTTATCGCAGATGCTGCTTCTTTTATTGCATTGTAAACAGATGGCACAAAAAGATTATAGAGATTTATGTTCAAAAGGTTAAGATCATTCAATCCTTCTTTTTCTTCTCCTTCCGAAAACATTGCTATCAAGCAGGAAAGTATCGCTGACATCGTGAATGTTTTTGTAGCTGCTACTCCCTTTTCATGGCCAGCATTTATGTTTATGAAGTAATCAACTGAATTTGCAAGTGAAGAACCTTCTGTATTTATTATGCCTATTTTCTTATTTTCCTTTATTATCGGCAGGGATTCTATTATGTCCATTGTTTCCCCGCTCTGCGATATTATTATAAAAATGTCCTCTTTCCCAATTGTTTTTGAATAGTTTAACAGGTCCTGTGGCTGAACGGCAATTGCCTCCCTCCCAAGGTCCCTAAAAAGGCTGGCGGCAAGAAGCGCAACGTGAAATGAAGACCCAGATCCGACAAGAAACACCTTCTTAGACAATGAAACCGCTGATGCTGCGCTTTTGAGGTATGAAAGATCAGAGTTGACAAGCTTTGAAACCAGCGTCTGCTGCTCCATTATCTCCTTGAGCATGAAATGCCTATATTTTCCCTTGTCCACGTCTGAAATCGAAAAATTTACTTCTCTTACTTTGTGTTTGCCAAAGTTATTAGACTTTAGAACCTTGAAACCAGATTTCCCTACGGAGATCACATCCCCATCAAAAAGATACACTACTTTATTTGTGTGCTTAAGAAAGGACGGCACGTCACTTGCAACAAATACGCCGTTTTCCTTAACGCCCAAAACAAGCGGAGAACCGTTTTTCACTGCAATGATATTATCAGTTAAAGAGTTCATAACAACAAATGAAGAAAAGCCCTTTATCTTTTCCGATGTCGAAATAACCGCATCCTCAAAACTCTTTCCGTTTTTCATTTCTTCTTCTATCAAATGCGGAAGGACCTCTGTGTCCGTATCAGAAGAAAATGTGTGATTTTTCAAACTATCTTTAAGTTCCTGAAAATTCTCTATTATACCATTGTGAACGACTGCTATTTTTCCGCTGCAATCCAGCAATGGATGCGAATTTGCCTTCGTAACACCGCCATGCGTGGCCCATCTTGTATGCGCTATGCTTTTATTTGAAATTTCACTGCTTATTCCATAAGTTTCTATAATCTTATTTATCCTGCCAGTGTCCTTTCTTACTTCTATATTGTTGTCTTTGCCTTCAAAGGCGCATCCGAAACTGTCATATCCCCTATACTCTAAGTTCTTTATACCCTCCAAAACAAGAGGGATAGAATTCTCATTTCCGTTATAACCTATGATACCGCACATAAAAGTAGTCTAAGCTTTTGTAAGAAGGAAACTTATATTTAAAGCTTTTATAACTCAAACATTCAAACGGAAAAGAGTTAAATACTTAAATCAATGTAGTTATAGAAAGTAAGGGAAATGAGGTTTTACTATGAAAAGCTATATTCTTAAAAACGACGGAGAAGGATACTTTGTAAATGACACTAAGATAATTGAAAACATAAATGACATTAAGCCGATAGCCGACGAAAAGGCCATTTCAATAATGAAGAAAGTATCAAAAAAACCCTATAGTTCATCGGCATTGGCAAAGGAATTAAAGTTTGACAAGAAAACCGCTGCATTCTACATTGGAAAACTTGAAAAAGCAGGGTTGATAAGCATAGAGCCGCAGAAGGCTGGAGATATAATAAAAGCTGCATATAACTCATTTTCATATGAAATAAATGACAATAAGATAAAATTTGATCCCAAGATGAAAACAAAGGAAAACCAGTATGCACTTAACTTTTTCAGCAAATTCATAAACAATGGAAAGTTTGACGGATACATATGCGTTGGAGCATCAGATCCGCATGGAGAATACAAGGCAGTAGCAAGAGATTCGCACTACACTGCATATCTAGGCATGTTCTTTGGTCAGTTCATAGATTTGCCGCAGACAATGCCTATAATACTCGACACAGACGTTATATCCAAGAACCTTTTCAAAAAGAACCTTATAGTTATTGGTGGACCAGTTACAAATCTGGTAACAAGAGACATAAACAATTTTCTCCCCATAAAATTCATAAAGGAAGAAGGATGGGGGTTGAAGGACAGAAACGGAATACACATAAGGGATTATGAAGGAACGATAGAAAAGATAAAGAACCCGTTTGACAAGGATAAAGACATAATACTTATAGGCGGGATTAGAAACGTGGGAACACTATCGGCAATGCTTGCCGCAACAAGATTTTCAGGTATAACCTTCAAAGGGTACAACGGAGAAGTGCCTTGGAGCCTCATGGTAAGAGGATACGACATAGACGGGGACGGACAGATAGACTCCATAGAAACTGTAAAATGAACCGTTATTTTGTAGCAGTAGAAATACCCGAAGAAACGAAAAAGGAAATAGCTTCATTCTTTTACCCCATACTTGCACAAAAAGTCACAGGAAAATTTGTTTCTGTAGAGAAGCTGCATATCACCGTTCTATTTCTTGGAAACGTTGAAATCAAACCAGAACTTTTGGATTTTTTAAAAGGGCTTAAGTTCATGGAAGAACTAAAAGTCAAGGGTTTGGGGGCCTTTCCATCAATTCTAGACCCGAAAACGATATATGCAAAGGTGTATGGAAGCCTTAAAAATCAATTTGAAGGACTAAGTTCCTTCTTAAAAATCGAAAGCAATAAAGAGTTTAGTCCCCACGTTACTTTGTGCAGAGCAAAGAAAATAATTGGAAGAATAGATGAAAAGGAATTTGAAGCAAGGGAATTCAAGTTCGCTGCTGATTCGCTTCACCTTTTCAACAGCGACTTCGCAAACTACTATAAAGTTCTATAGATTACTTTTTGCCAGGGGCCTGCCTTGTCAATGCAAAAACGGCTATCGTCATTGCCATCAAAGTAAGTATTGTAGTTAAAAACGACGGGCTAGTCAATATTGACATAATGTATGTTGAATTAAGATCTCCTGGAAAAGAAGATGTTGATGCTACCGTTGTATTGTTTGCGGTAGTTGAATTTACAACTCCTAAAACGCCGGGGTAATAGCTTGAAACTGTTCCAAATGCAATCAATCCAAAGATAAACATTACGAAAATGACTAATGCAGGAACAAGCGAGCTCTTTTTTAAGTAGTCAATTATTGAGCTCTGTGGAACTAAAGCAGTGGAAAGTAGGAATATTACAAGGAAAATGAAGAACATTATGGTTAAAACATATGGTAAAAATGTTATCAAAAAGCTGACAAAGAAAGAAGACATTAAAGTGACTAAACCGATTGCAACGGCTATAAGCGCTGGGATGTCAGAACTTGAAAAGAACTTTGAACGGGCAAGTAGGCCGTATACTAAAGCAAAGACTAAGACAAATACTGCTAAATCATACAAACCAAAAGCCGGTAAATTTATCATTTTATCCTCCTAGGGGTTCTTGCTTGAACCGCCACCGCCACCGAAAGTAAATGCGATAACAAAAATGATTATTATCCCCAAGATCAAATATGCGAGATTCGGCCCTATCAATGAAGAACCAATGTTAGAAAGCTCACTGCCTACACCTGAACTAGAGGGCACAAGCGCATTCGAAAATACGCCCCCGCCTAAAAAGAGTATTCCTATTGCTACGACGAAAAGCCATTTTGCGTTATTTCCCGTTATGTCAAACTTAAGCAAGCTTGCGACTATAAGCATCGCCACTAGAATAAGGGCGGTAACTGCAAGAGTAGAAGACATGTAAATAAGTATCGGGCTTACCCATGCAACCGTTACAGCGAAATAGGATATTATAAGTGCTATTAATCCCCTGGCCCCTTTGTTCTTATTGTCCGCAAAGTAGCTTACGTTCTTAAGGACCGTGCTTAAAATCGCTAATATAAGAAGAAAAGCGAGCCAGAACTCTATGGGGTTTGTAACGTTAGGAGGAGTTATAAGGCTCAATGCCTTATCAATCTGGGAATAGAGAGACCCTGCTGCTGCAATTACCATGAATAATTATGGATACTTTTAGTATTTAAACTTTTCTTTAAATATATTCACTTATAAGTATTCAATTATTTGAATAGAAAATACGCGCCTATTATTAGTGCAAGGAATACTACTATGTAAGGCGCGTATGTATACAAGTCTTGGGATACTGATTTAGAGGAAAGACCAACGAATCCCAAATTGGCAGTTATAAGAACCCATATTATCAATCCCACAGAAATCAGTACAGCTATGATTACTACTATCTTCCTTCCCGACTTACTCTTTAAAAGTTCGGAGCTGCTGCCGTAGAGCATAGACCCTATAACCAAAAGCATGAATATAACTATTGCAACTATGCCAACAATTGGAAGTATAAGATATGTTAACTTAAGCGTATAATTCGTGGTAGCAAATATTATTCCAAGAACGAATGCGATTATTGCATCTATGTCGCTTTTTCCCTTGAAAATCTCACTTCTTTGAAGAACGCCGTAGACTATAGCAAACACCAAAAGAAATGGAAAAAGAAACGATTCTACACCGGAAAACAGCAACGAAACGCCTGGAGCTGGTGAAGTCAACGTCGTAGTGACATTTGTCTTGTTCGACGTCAAATTGAAAGCAGTCATAGCGATATTTTCTAACATATTAATATTATGACTGGGAAGTATTTAAATAATTGTACTTATGCCAAAATATGAAAAAACGCAAACAATATAAGATTGGAAGGAAAACTCTGCTTTCCCTAGCGGTTGTTGGCTCTGCTGTCGGCATTGCGATAATAATTATAGTTGCATTAAACTATTCAAGTTTTTACGGGAATGGCTTCTATTATGGAAACGTAAAAATAGGGGGAAGCACACTTTCGCATGAGATAGACAACGATGTATATTTGATTGCAATAGCTTCTCTTCTAGTGATTTCCAGCTTATTCCTTATGTTTAGGGTTCTGAGAAACAAGCGCGGTTATTAGTCTTCCAGCTTCCTCTCTTGAGTAGCCAGTAAACAGAAAATCGCCGTCTAAAGAAACAAGCATTGATTTATTGTTTTGGTTAAAAATAAGATACTCTCCGTATAATATGCCGCCTGAAAGCCTGCTGCTTAATTCTTTTAAGTTCAGCTTTTTCCCATATGAAAATTTTATGCCTGAGGAACATACCTGCAAGAATCCGTCTTCAAAATTTTTCATTGCGTGTTTAACGCATACCTCGCATTCCATGTCCTTTTTAAGCATGCTACTTAAAACTCTTTTGTTTGAAAGATTAAATAACATGATCCTGCCGCCATCTATTTTACTTGAAGCAAATTCGATTATGTTTTCCTTCAAAAACGAAACAAATTCATTTTTGGGCGCTGAAACGATTGATTCACAGCCCTCTTTTACGTGACCTATTGAATTCCTGAAGAGGCAGTTAAAGCAGGCGCTTTCTCTGTAAAAGAACAGGAATGCTTCCTTTTCATTCAAGGATACAAAAACCGCTGCCTTCCTGTATTTTACGCAGCCATTGTTTATTATTTTCCTACTGTTGACATTGTCGGTAAAATCTGCTATAATATCGTATTCTTTCATCGTTTCGAAGTCTTTTTCGGTGAAATATCTTTCATATCCTTCGTATTCCGTGCCGCTGTTCAAAGAATTGAGTTTGTTCACTGCAAAGGCCACCTTTGAAACAGGGGAAGAAAAGTCACAGCCTTTATAGAAAGGCTGTGTTATTAAATTGCTTTTTGATATTATGTCCCCGTCAAAAATCCCAACTTTTTTAAAGATTCCTTGGGAACTTTCAAGAAAGGCGGAACCTACTGCTCCTGCTCCTATAACAAGAATCGATTTGTTTTCCATTTTATTTAATTCGCAATAGCCCAAAAATAAACTTATTTAAATACATAGTATCTCTTAATGAGATAAATAAATATATTTATAGGATATAAAATTTTATTAAAGTGTATGTACGAAATTATAACGTTAAGGGATAAGGTAAGGGTTGAGCCAAGCAAGCTGGAAGAAGACAGGAAAGAAGCCACTACAGAGATAATAAGAAAAAACTACATAGGAAAGATAATAGAAGACAAGGCTTTGCTCATTGGGTTAATAGGCATTGATAGCATAGAGGAAGGAATAATAATACCAAATGACGCTTCAATATACTACGACACTATATTCAGGATGCTAGCATACCTGCCAACTTTACACGAAACGGTTAAGGGGCAAGTAGTGGAAGTAAGTGAGATAGGAGCAATAGTAAACATAGGCCCGATAGATGGATTGGTGCACATTTCACAGACAATGGATGACTTTGTTGATTTCTCCAAGAATGCACTTACTGGCAGAAGGACAAAAATGACAGTAAAAACGGGTGATACTGTAATAGCAAGCATAATAGCAGTTAGCACTAAAGGAATAATGAAAGTGGGATTAACAATGCGTTCCCCCGGCCTTGGAAAATTGGGCTCAAAGAAAAAGGAGGCTGCTAAGAAATAATTATGGCATTGAAAGCATGCAGAGTTTGCAATTTTCTGACTGAAGATAGAAAATGCCCTATGTGCGGCAGCGAGGACCTTTCACTTAAATGGAAAGGCGTTGTTATAATCTCCGACAGCGAAAAATCTGCCATAGCAAATGCAATGAACATTGCAAAGAACGGAAAGTACGCAATTTCTGTTGAGTGAATATGGAAGTTAAAATAAACTCTAAGATAAATGATAAGTATCTTGACAGGGAAATAATCAACTTCACTGTAAAATTAAAGAGTGGCGAGCCTGCAAAGATAGATGAGACTAGGAAGACTTTGGAAGAAGAAGAAAAAAATGGTTTTCTTGTTATTTACACCATAAAAAGCACGTACGGAAAAAATGAGGCAAAAGGTATAGCGCATGTTTACAAAAATGAGGAAATGGCAAAAAAGATACTGCCGAAATACATACTTGAAAAGAACGGTATAAAGAATGGAAAAGAAGAAACAGAAAAAAAGTGAAATCTGGAAAATGTACAAGATAGAAGGTGAGTCTATAACTAGAGTCAACCGTACATGCCCTAAGTGCGGCGAGGGTACTTTCCTTGCTGAACACGATAATAGATATACATGCGGAAGATGCGGTTACACTGAATTTAAAAGAAAGGATAAAAATTAAATAAGCACTGATCCTTATTCTATAAATGTATACTCTGGGTATAGAAAGCACTGCGCACACTTTTGGTGTTGGCATTTCTGACGATGAAAAGATAATAGCAAATGAAAGAGACACACTTAAGCCTGCCTCTGGTGGGATAATACCGAGGGAAGCGGCACAGCATCATTTTAAATTTGCCCCAGAGATACTTAAAAGAGCGCTTGATAAAAGCGGGTTGAAGTTAAAGGACATAGACCTATTCGCATTTTCCCAAGGCCCTGGTATAATACCTTCTCTCAAAGTAGGGGCGCAGCTTTCAACTTTTTTATCAAAGAAATACAATAAAAAACTGATAGGAGTAAACCACTGCATAGCCCATCTTGAAATAGCAAGGCTTTACACCAAATTAAACGACCCGGTGATGCTTTATGTAAGTGGCGGCAACACGCAAATAATAACTTATTACAATGGCACATACATAGTATTTGGCGAAACGCAGGACATAGGCGTGGGAAACCTTATTGACAAAATAGGGAGAAGATTAAACATACCTTTTCCCGCAGGCCCTAAGATAGAAGAACTGGCAAGGAAAAGCAGGCACTACATTGAAATGCCATACAGCATAAAAGGCATGGATGTAAGTTTTTCCGGCATAGAGACATTCATTTCAAGATTGATAGGCAAGGAGAAGATTGAGGACATATCCTTCTCTCTGCAGGAAACTATCTTTTCAATGCTTATAGAAGCCAGCGAGAGGGCAATGTCATACTGCTTAAAAGACAGTTTAGTAATAACTGGAGGGGTTGCAGCAAACAAACGGCTGAATGAGATGGGAGAGAAGATGTGTAAAGACAGAAATGCTTCATTTAAGGCAATACCTATGGAATTTGCCGGCGATAACGGCGCAATGATTGCTTATACAGGTTACCTTATGAGGGATTACATGCAAAAAGACCTTGCAATAAAACCAAGGTTTAGGACCGATACGGTGGAGATAAAATACAGGTAAATATGCCAATGAATGCGCCCCAAGAATATTATGAATTGGAGGAAAGATACAGCAAGGAAAAGGACCTTGAAGAGAAGGAAAGGATACTTAAAAGGATGATGGTTATCCTTCCAAAGCACAAGGGAACTGATAGAGAGTTTGGATCATTGAAAAGAAGGCTTTCCTTGCTAAAAAAAGAGGCAAGCAGAAAGCCATTGGTTCACAAGGCAACTGCCATAAGAAAAAGATGGCCGAGAGTTTCGCTTGTGGGTTACAGTGATGAAAACGTACTAAAGCTGTTTAATCTAACAAGAGTAGACAACCTGCTTTACGGCATAGTAAAGATAAACAACGTTCAGGTGCAGATGCTCTCAATTAAGGACCCAGAAAAAAACAAGGACCTGCTCCTGCAAAGCGAAATAATAATATCAAAGGAGAAAATAAGCAGGTACTGCAGCTTTCAGGTAATAAATGAAAAGATAGACGTGGAAAAAGCGCTTAAAGACTTTGGAGTCATAGGGGTTTACACTGAAAACTCAAAGGATGCCGTTGCAATGGAAAGGGGCGAAACAGTCAAAGACTTGGTTAAAAAACTGCACCTTAAGACCGAAAAAAACGCTTATGCAGTGGTATTCGGCAAAAGCGCAAAATTCCAGGGCCAGAGAGTTGCTCTTTCGCATGTATTGGAGGATGGAGACAGAGTCTTCATAAAAACATGAAAACGCTTGCAGTTGGATCCGAAGCTATTATATACGAGGAAAACGGCACAATAATAAAAAGAAGGGTAAAGAAAAGCTACAGGATAAGGGAGATAGACGAAAAACTCAGAAAAAGCCGAAGCAAGGCAGAATTCAATGTAATGCAGTTTCTCTACAAAGGCGGATTAAACGTTCCAAAGCCTTTGAAATACAACGAAGGTAAAAAGGAGATCTGGATGGAAAAAATAGAAGGGATACGGCTAGCAGAGAAATTTTCAGTCAACGATGCAAAGGAGGTAGGCATTGCGGTTGCTGAAATGCATAATTTAGGAGTAATACACGGAGACCTTACTACTGCAAACATTATTAGAAAAGATAAAAAGCTGTATATTATAGATTTTGGATTGAGCTACCATTCATCAAAAGACGAGGATTTTGCAAGCGATATATTCCTGTTTAAAAACGCGTTAAAATCAAAGCACAACGAATTATATAAAGAAGCCTACTCCTATTTCCTTCATGGTTATAAATCCAAAATTAGAAAAGAATTTAAAGGAATAGATACTCATCTTAAAGATATAGAAGAGAGGAGGAGATATAATGAAAGTTATTAACGTTAAGAACAGGTTCGTGCCTCACTGGCTTAATTACAAGCAGGAGGAAGTGGAACAGCTCATAATAAACAAGTCACAGAAGGGACTTACAAAATCAGAAATAGGCACAGTATTAAAGGATCAGTATGGAATACCTTCTGTAAAGGACATTACAAAGAAAAGCATAAGCACCATACTTAAAAGTAGGGGGATACAGGAACAATTGCCTGAAGACTTAATAGCTCTTTATAAAAAGGCAGTAAAGCTGCACATGCATGTTGATAAGATGAAAAAAGATAAACATTCTATAAGAAGTCTGGTTGTTCTTGAAAACCGGATAAAAAAGCTCATTAAATACTATAAACAGACCAAAGTATTACCTAAAGACTATGAATACTCGCTTGAATCTGCAAGGTTGGTAGTAAAGATATGAATCAGCCCAATTCTTGGTACAAGGTAAAAGCCGTTGATTTTGACAACGCAGAGATAGGCAGCGTCTATGGAAATGAAGCTAACATACCAAAAAGATTGTTATTTGTAAATGCAAACAATCTGCCCGAGATAAAGACAAAACCAGGCTTTAAACTTGGCTTTAGATTAATCTCTTCGACTGAAAACACAGCGAATGCACAGCTTGAATCGCTTGTGCTTTCAAGAGAGCAGGTTGGTAGGATGGTAAGACATAATTCTTCAAAAATAGAAGTGGTGAGAAAGGTAAAAATAGACGAAAAGGAATATGCAATAAAGACATTGATAATAATAAACAAGGCAGAGAACAAGTACAAAAAATTCGTAAGAGCAGAAGCGGGCGAATTTATAGACAGCTTAGCCGAAAAGAAGAACTTAAAGGAATTAATTCTGGATGTTCTTGCTGGAAAGGTGCAAAACCAGCTTCATAAGAAATTAAGCAAGATTTACCCAACAAGAGCAACTGAAATAAGGATGATAGAAAGTACTGGCAATTGATTTCATTTTCCAAATGGTAAAAGGCAGTAAAATTCTGTTTTGATACTGAAATAGCAATACAAAAACATTCAGAGGTTATAGAAATTTACTAAAATATAAAAAGGATATTTGCCTAAACTAACAATGGCTGAAGACCTAGAAAAGTTGCTGGAGGGCAACATGACTACCAAAAAAGGGCTTTTAACTAAATTCAAGGAACTTTATCATGAAAAGATTGGCTCTCTTAGACCTTATATAGCTTCTCTTGGTGCATTGTCCATTGGCGTTGCAAACTGGAGCAAGGATTTTGCTTACAATGCGAAGGTAGTTCTTCCTTTTCTGTATACTTATTTCACAGTTGGTGGACACGAATGGTACAACATAGCACTTGCTCAGGAGGGATTAACGATTGCTGGGCTTACTGCAACCGCTAATAACAGAGTAAAAACGGCAAAATATGGATTTTTGTATGAAATTGGAAGCGTGATAAATTCAGTACTTTATTATACTACCGTGAATACACAACCTCTTGGAAATTATTATGGAGGGATATGGAACTCAATATTTTATTTCTACCAAGTTCCCATTTTCTTCATGATGCTAAAAAATTATTTTGGAAGAACATCAAAGAATAACAAATCAGAAACAGAAGCTTAAAATTTAATTTATCGGCTGATTTTAAAAGTTAATGGACTCGACGGGATTTGAACCCGTAGTCTCTCCCATGCCATGGGAGCGCGTTGCCAATTGCGCCACGAGCCCTTAACAAAGCATAAATACAATCTAAGAATAAAAACATGGGATAAATAAATATTGCTATTTTACCTATGTATATCCCTGCCGTATTTTTTAAGCCGGTAATCGATCCTATTCAATTCATTTTGCGCATCCTTAAGCTGTTTTCCAGACAGTTTTCCAGAACTTATTAAGCCAACCAAATTTTCACGTCTGCTCATTAAACCATTTACTTCTATTTGGTTCTGCATTTGGGCATCCAATTTTCCATTTTCATCTACAGGAGATTTATGAGAGAACCATAAAATAGGTTTCACCCTCTTGTCAAATGCGCTGCTTGGGCCTACAACACCAGGATTTACAGCCTGTGAACCTGCTTGCTGGCTTTTATTTGCAGCTTCTTCAGCTCTTTGTTGTTCGGCCTTTCTCGCAGCATCTAATTGAGCGTCTGCAAGCCTTTGATCCTCCTCTAATTCCTGTCTTCTCTGTTCCTCAATTAATCTCTGCTGCTCGGCTCTTTTCAAAGCATCTAATTGAGCGTCTGCGCGTCTTTGCTCTTCCAGCATTTCTTGTTTTATCTGCTCCTGCTGTTCCTTTATCAACCTATCATGTTCGGCTTGCTGTCTTGCAGCTTCCGCCAATTTCGCTTGCTCTGCTAACCTTTCCTGCTCTTGCCTTTCCATTTCTGCATGCATCCTTACGGCTTCTAATTGAGCGTCTGCAAGCCTTTGATCCTCTTTCAATTCCTCTCTCCTCTGCTGCGCTTGCTGGTTTCTAAGATTCTCCTGCCTTATCTGCTCGGGAGATTTTGGAACTATGGAATTTGGATCTATTTTATCTGAAATTTTCTTAAGCTTTTTATCTATTTCCTTGATGCGCTTTGCTCTTGTAGAATCCGATAAATTAAGATTTGGATCTAAGTCGGCATTACGCTGCTTAAGCAAATCCAAAACCTCCTGTTGTCTGCTTTCTTTTGATGTTCTTCTTCTGAACATTCTCTTTGCTAAACTGTTAGTAGGAGGTATACCAAAAGCGCCTTGGTTTACTGCGTTTGACATCTGGAAAATTTCATTGTTCTTTGCTGCTTCTTCTCTGGATTTTTGCAGCTCTTTTGCTTCCCTTCTTCTCTCAAAAAAGGACCTTTTGATAGTGCCCTCATTTTTAAGCCTACGCTCATACATTTTCTTTGCTTCTCTTTTTGAAGGAACTTTACCTAGCGCACCTTGGTTTGCTGCGTTTGCCAAATCAAAAAGATCTCCGGCCTGACTATTTCCAGTGTTGCTTATAAATGTATTTTTCTTGTTAAGATCTTTCTGATCTTTCTTCAATGCTCTTTTTTGCGACCATGACAGTTTGTAATTACTTTGAGCATTTGACTTTAAATTCTTTAAAGCCTGATCTCTTGAGAAAAAGCCGGTTAGTTTCTGCAAATCCCTATTGTTTGAAAGTTGTTTCTTGGAGTATTGCACCTGCGTAAGCTTTGTCCTATCGGCAACGTTCTTCCAGGCTTCATTTGCCAGTTTGTTTTTGAGCTGGGCCATCCTCAACTGCTCTTGTGGAGTAAGGCTGCCCTTTTTCAGCAGATCCCTATACTCTTGAAGAGTAGAAGAATTTGCCTGCTTTCTTTGTGCTATTGAAGAAAGCGCTTTCTGTTGCACCTTTGCCTCTTTTTTTGCTTGTTTATCCTCTTTTGAGAGCTTCGGGCCATGCCTCCCTGCCCTTCTAATTAGGAATATAACTAGGAGTATGGCAACAAACAATGGAACCAAAACTATTGGACTGAACAGGAATCCTGCAAACCCTGGTATTAGCAATGCAATCAAAAGAAAGACTATGAAAAGCAGGATAACCCTTAAAACTATATTGCTGTGCGTTTTTACCCCTCTTAGAAGTAGGATTATAAAGACGGCTACTGTAATTATTCCAAATACAAGCGGGAGTATGCTGAGTATATTTATGTGCAGTATTGAGTTTACAGAGTTAGTAAGACTTGTGTCATTTTCAAACAAGATTATAATAAGGAAAAGCGCAACAATTAAGCCAATCAGCCTTATAGACCTTGGAGACTTAACGGCAGCAAGCATTCCTAGTATCAATGCTATAAATGCCAGGACTATAAAGGCGTTTAGGAAGAAATGCAGCAAAGTGCTATCACTATAAAGGAGAAAGAAGGTTATAAGTGCAAAGATGAAGGAAATCGCTATTCCACCACTAGAAAGCTGCGTCCTATCCAAAGCTATTGCAAATACTATAAACATCACTATTGCGAAGAATCCTGCATAGATGTAGGAATTACCAGAAGATAGCCCAGAAAGAAATGAACCACTTGAAGAGGAGGTAGACGGAGGAGGTATGCCTGCCTGTGCATGAACTAACGATACCGAAAACACTGATAATAAGAGCAAAATCACTACCAGATGACTTATTTTCATATTTTAATATACCTTTTATGAGTTATAAATTTAGTTTTTAGAAAGGTTTTTAAATGAAAAGCAAGATTTAAGAATTGCAGATTACTATATTATAAAATGAAAGAAGAAGACATGGAACTAAAAGGAAAGACGAAAAAGCTGAAGAAAAAGACTGTGGAAGAGGCTCCATCTGAAGAAGAAAACATGTCCCAAATGGAGTTTGAAACAAACACAGAATGCCCTAAATGCGGCCAGAAAAAGATAATATCTTGGACTGAGCAGACAAGAAGCTCGGATGAACCGCCAACTAGGTTCTATAAGTGCGTAAACTGCGGTTATACTTGGAGAGAGTACAGTTAATAAGTCCATGGAAGATACTGACCTTATAATAATAGGAGCAGGACCGACAGGGATGTTTGCCACTTTTTGTGCAGGCCTTAGAGAGATAAACAGCATAACACTTGAAAGCTTAGACAGGCATGGTGGACAGATGTTGGAACTTTACCCTGAAAAAATAGTGTATGACGTGCAGGCTGTGCCGAAGATGAAGGCAATAGATTTATCAGACAAAATGTACGAGCAGAGCCAGCTTTTCAAAAGAAGGATTGAATTCAATTCAAAGGTAACAGACATAATACCTGAAAACGACAGGTTCACAATAGAAGTTAACGGCCAGAAAAAATACACCAGCAAAGCAGTCCTTATATGCGGAGGAGTAGGGGATTTCCATCCGAATAAATTGAACATAGAAGGAGAAGAGCAGTATGAAGGAAAAGGCCTGTACTATGCAGTAAAATCTGTAAATGACTTCAAGGACAAAATAGTTGCGGTTATCGGCGGTGGAGATTCAGCTTTTGATTATCAGATGCAGCTTTCACCAGTATGCAAGAAGAGCTACATAATACAGCACAACAACACTTTTAAAGCCGCTGAGTCAAGCGTGGATGCAGTAAAAAGAGACAACAAAGCGGAGATAATAATGAATACTGACGTAAAAAAGATAAACGGCGATGGAAACACTGTGAAAAGCATAGAACTTTTTGATAACACAAATAAAACAAGCAAAACACTCGAGGTTGATGCCGTAGTTGTAGCCATAGGCTACAAAGTTAATCCCTCTACCTTCAAATCTCTTCCAATAGAGACAACTAACAGGTACATAAAGGTTGACCACAACTACAAAACCAGCATTAACGGCGTTTATGCTGCAGGCGATATAGCAAACGTAACTGATGAACCTAAGTTTGCCCTCATAGCAGTTGGCGGTGCGGAAGCATACATAGCAATAAACAACATAAAGAAGTACATCTCTCCAAACGCATCCCTTTTTGGAGGGCATAGCTCCTCTCTTAATCTATGATTTACACAACATTGAATGAAAAAATCATAAAAACGGTATATAAAAAGAGGGACAACTGGTCGCATAAGGGCAACTTTGGCAAAGTCTTAGTGGTTGGTGGATCTGAGGAGTATACCGGTTCACCGGCAATAGTCGCCCTTTCTGCATTAAGAGCAGGGGTTGACCTCACAAAGATAATTGCACCAAGAAGAGCAGCAGATACATGTGCAGGATTCTCCCCAGAGATAATAACCGAGGCAGTTAACGCAGCGGAATTGAATTCAGGTGCTTTCCATAGGATAAAGGAAGAATCGGAAAAATACAATGTAATGGTCTTGGGGAATGGGATAAAAACTGGATATGAGCAAACTATCCTTGTAAACAAGATTCTTAAGGAGATAGGCATGAAAATAGTATTAGATGCAGATGCAATAAAGGTGGCTGATACTAATCAACTTACAAAAAATATAGTTATAACTCCGAATTCAAACGAATTCAAAATACTTTTCAAGGAAGATCCTTCCAAGGATTTGGAAAAGAGAATAAAGCAAGTTTATGAGAAAGCAAGGCAATTCAACACGACTATACTATTGAAGGGCCATGTAGACGTGATATCAAACGGCGAAAACACGTTCATTAACAAGAACAATTCGGTTTATATGACAAAAGGCGGAACGGGGGACTCACTAGCCGGTATAACAGCCGCAATGATGTGCCAGAATAACAACCCAGTAGAGGCAGCTGCCGCTGCCGCTTTTATAAATGGCTATACGGGAAGAACGGTTGCAAAAAGAGAAAGGGAATCATTTTCAGTAATGCACTTAATAGACAGTATAGGTGACACAATCAACAAATGGAGATATCAGTGATATTCATACTTTTTCCTAAGTTCCTCAAAATCAGTTGAAGCCGAATCCAAAATAACAGAGTCTAGTTTATCCGCATTTATCCTAAACTGTTTCATTGAATCGCTTTCCCTTACAGTTATTGTATTGTCTTTTATTGTATCATAATCAACTGTAAAAGCGATTTTTATTCCGACTTCTTCTGCCCTTCTGTATCTTTTTCCTATGCTTCCATTCTCACTGTACAATATATCATTTCTGTACCTTGAACTGTTGAAAATGGAAGTTGCTTTAACATCCAGATTATCCTTTGATACCAAAGGAAATATTGCAGCCTTAAAAGGAGATATAGAACTATTCATGGAAAGCCATGCCCTCTGTTCATCTTTCCTGAATGAAGAGAACAAAAGAAGATAAAACAACCTATCAGTTCCCATTGATATTTCAAATATCTGCGGTATCTTATCTTCTACTCTCAAACCCTTTGCACCGTATTCTTCATATGCAGAAAGGTCATGTTCTCCGCGGTTATTACATGCAACCAGCTCTACCCAAAGATCCTGTTTCTTTATTTCAACGTCAAAGGATTCCTTTGAGTAAAATGCTTTGTCCTCATAAAGTTTCCTGTATCTTATGTCTTCATTTCTGAACCCCACTCTTAGCAGAAATTCATGAACTTTTGCTATTCCGTATGCAGTTACACTGCTTTTTATTACTCCCTTTGAAAGTGCATCGCTAATCGCTATTTCACCCAATGCACTGTCATTCTTGTCATATACATTTATCTTGAAGTCTTTATCAAGCTTGAAATCATCCTCTATAAAGAAGATTTCTATGTCATTCTGGTAAAACTCCCTCTGCCTCAAAAGATTGTTTCTTGGTGATATCTCATTTCTGAAGGCCTTACCAACTTGTGCTATTGCCATTGGCAGCTTTTTCCCATAAGCCTCAAAGACCCTTTTAAAATCAAGGAATATTGACTGACAAGCTTCAGGCCTAAGATAAGCTGAAATGTCATCGCCGACCTTTAAAGGAAACATCGTCCCGAATTTTTTTATACCATCCAGCTCTCCGCCGCACTTGCTGCACTTTATGGAATATTCCTTTAGGTACTTCAAGTATTCCTCCTCTGTTAAACCCTCAAAGTTCTTGCTGCTGTCTTTTTCCTCCAAAAGCTTGTCAACTCTGTAGACAGTGCCGCACTTGCTGCACTTTATCTCCATGTCGAAAAAGTTGGCTTCATGCCCAGAGGCCTGCAACACTATCTTTGGAAGAATAACACTGCCTGAAATTTCAAAGCCATTCATTGAATAGAGAGTCTGCCTCCACTGCTCCAACAAATTGTTGAGTATTCTTACGCCTATTGGGCCATAGTCCCAAAAGCCGGCTATGTTATCGCTGAACACTTCCGAAGAATGGAAGAATATACCCCTAGAAAGTGCTATCCTTAAAAGCTCGTCATCTCTTTCCTCTTTTGTATCCATCTAATCAGATAAAGTTGGTGGCTTAAATTAATTACTTTCTGCTTCTTTTCTTGCGGATTACTTTCTTTTTACCACTCGTATTGCTCTGTTTTTTGCGGGTTTTTAAGTACAGCCTATATTCAAAGACTATGCCTGCAAGCACTACTCCGATTGCTATTCCTAGAACTATAAGACTTATCTCCTCCAACAAAGGAGTTACAGGTGTTGAAACAGGTATCGGCTGAAGTGAAGGGGTGTATGGTACAAGGCTAGCATTTGAAACAAGCATGCCGAGCTGCGTAAAGTCCCTTGCTTCCGTTTCAAAAAGCAAGTACTCAGAAAAATCAGAATTGCTTGCATTTGATGGATTGTAGAACTGGTTTCCAAAATAGTAATAGCTTATCCCCAAAAAAGGAGTTACTCCGCTTGCTTCTGCAGAATTTATTGTATTAAGAGTTGCAATTGCGCTTTGATTGCCTATCTGCGACAGTACTGAAATGTTGATAAGGCTGTTTTCCTCTATAAGCATCTGTGCCACACTTATTGATTCTATAGATGCAAATATAGATGAAACGTAATTACCGCTGTAGTATCTTGACTGTGCAGAACTTAGGTAAGACTGCATTTCAGATATCTCTGGTGGAAGGTCTACTCCAAGCAAACTTGCATAATCATTGTAGGAAGACGCCTTGTAAAGATAGTAATTACTCAATGCCTCATAGTTTGACTGCGAGAAGCTTGAGCTTCCCTTTGGAAGTATTGAAACCCAGAAGTATGCAGTTTCTGCTTTTACTGCTGCAAGCGAATAATAATAGATTGCATTTTGCACGTTTCCTGAAGAAAGGCTTTGAATTGAATCATTGAGATAATCCTCTGCCTGCATAAGGCGATCAAAAGCTATGAACTTTAGTATTAAAGTAGAGGAATTGGAAATGTAATTCGATGAGATATTGTTCTCTATTCCTTTTATTGTGGAATTTTCCTGGGATATAAGGTTCTTTACAAATGAATTCTGGCCTGAAGAAGGCAAGGTCTCAAGAAGTTTTGCCTGCAACAGGTCCGAAGATGAAGTTATCATGCTGCTGGCTGCAACATAATAGCTGCCGTTCTGTGCTTCAGCTTTCTGTGCCGACATGTCAGAAATCGCTTGGTTTATAAGTAACTGTATAGAGGAGTTGCTGTCGTTAACGCTAGGCAAGGAAGAATATAAGCCGTTTTGATATGAATCGAACTGCAAGTAAGTCTGCTTCATCAAGGAAAGGTAAAGATTCGTTTGTATGTTGTAATTAACGGTTGGAGTTACATTATATCCGGTAAAGTACTGGAATGCCTGATATTCCGAGCTTACAGGCATTGGAATTTCCCCGTGCGCTTCATCATAAGAAAGCGCGGCTGACGAGATAGTGTCAGTAGAAGGATAAAGAAATGTTTTTATGTGCTGGTTTGCAGCAGCCTCTGATTTCTGTGAAACATCCCCCACTATGCCTACGCTGCCGTCCGGATTGGCAGTACCTGTCATTGCAACGTTTTTATTCAGAGGCTTGCCGGATAGTATTGACATGGCCGCCATTGTAAATGCTGACCCTGCGCTTGGCCCCCCGACTTCGACCGAAGAGGAAGTAATATAATAATAGAAATTGTAATCATCGCAGTTAACATTAAGCAGCTGACAAGCAAGCTCCGCGGACAGAACGGCCTGTGCCTGTGTGTCTGTCTGAGTTAAAGGGGTTGACCCCAAAAAAACCTTGCCAGTTCCATTTGTTATCGTAAGATTAAGAAGCGCAGGCACTCCAACCAATGTGCCGTTTGATGAATTTGTAACTCCAAATATGTAAAGGCTCGTAGAGCCAACTACATTCTGTATGCTCTGTGCATGCACAGTGCCTATCATTAAAAGTACGACAAGCAATAACGAGAGGATAAAAAGCCTTGAATCCATTTATTTAATAATAACCTAATCATTTATAAAGTTTATAGAAATATTTAATAAAAATAATAGGTTATATGATAAAACTGATAATGAACGCTGATGATTTCGGCTATTCTAAAATATTTAATACCGAGATAATAAAGCTTCTAAGAGAAGGAAAATTGAAATCTACAACGGTAATGGTCAAAAGGGTAGACTCAACGCAAAAATACCAGATTGAAGAGCTTAAGATCCTCGGAAAAGACGGGATAAGCATAGGAATTCATTTTGAAATGGATGAAAACGAAGACATAAGACAACAAGTAGATGAGCAGTATTCATTATTTTTTAATATTTTCGGTTTCCAGCCTTCGCATTTTGACATACACATGCCGAAATACGGGTTAATGGAGAACGCAGCTTTGGAGATAATAAAGTTTGGAGATGAAAAAGACGTGCCTGTAAGAAATCTGGGGATAAACAAGACCGGAAAGCACACCAGTGATAAAGCATTCTTCGCAACAAACCACAGCATAGAGGAAATCTATTCTTATATTGATGGTATGGAAGAAGGAAAAAGCTATGAAATAATAGTGCATCCTGGCATGTTTGACCCTGAATCTAAATCTTCGCTTAACAAAGACAGGGAGCAGGACATATTGAAAGTGAATCTAATAAACAAGAAGATAAAACAAAGACCTGAGATAAAAATTATAAGTTATCTTGAACTTTAATTAGGAAAAGCTGCCGGATTCTAGCTTGCTCTTGAAGTTCTGCAACGCCTCTATAAGCAGAGGTAACTCATCAAAGTTAACTGTCAAACTAGTCTTTATTCTTTCCTCTTCCTTTCCGTCCTTTTCCATTGTATAACCTTTCTTTATGCTTATGAATGTTATTTCTTTCTCGCCCTCTGTTCCCTTTGTAAGTCCTATCTTTATAAAATTCCTTGAGCCTTCTCTGGTTATCTTTTCAACTGGCTCTTCTACATCTTTGAATTCCATAGAAAAAATAAGTAAACATAAGATTTAAGCATTTCTGTTACTGCATAAGTAAAGTTACAGAGATTACTTTTCAAGGAGCTTCTTTGCGGTTTCAATGTCTTCCTTTGTCTTTATACTTAACCAACCGCCGTTGTATATATAACCGAAAAGCAGGCCATCCTTTGCAAGCAGTGGCAGCAGATCCGTCTTTATGTTCCATTCCAAGTCACCCGGTGGGATGTACTTGAAAACATCCTGATCCAACAGGAAAATAGAAGTGGGTATTAGCTTTGAATTCACAGGCTCAGGTAGTTTTTCATACGTCAGTATCTTGCTTCCCTTCAATGTAACCCTGTCCTTTGTAGGAAAGGAAACATCAGTAGGCATGTATATTGCCATAGAAGCGGGGCTATTGTGCGCCATGTGGAATTTAAGCATGTCCCTTAGGTCAATGTCAAATATAGAATCGCCTGTTACAAACAAAGTTGTTGTTCCAACGTACTGCTTTACCCTTTCGAGGGCCTTTGCGCTTCCCTTTAAGTTATTGTCGTCTATGTACTTTATGTCAACACCGTAGCCTTCGCCGTTTTTCAATATTGAAAATATCTGCTTTAATAGCTCAGTCTTCCCAGATATCATTATGCTCCTAAAGTTGTTTACCCTGAGCTTTGAGATTATCCTTTCTATTACAGTTGATTCGCCTATCTTTACCAATGGCCTGTAATAATCTGTTCCATTAACTGTAAATTCCCCACCGCAAAGGATTATTGCAGAATTCTGTTTCTCGAAGTACTTTCTTAGTATGTCCTCAACGGCTTCGCTCTTTGACCGGTAGTAAATATTGTCAACTAAAGAATCAAGTTTTGCGACGACATCTGCGTCAATTGTAAAGGAGGTTCTTGCTTTCATATCATTATATAGATCTTCTTAGTTTAATACTTAGCCAAATTCACATATATAAAACTAACGGTTTAAGAAAAGTTTAAATACTAATAAAGTCATTAGGAAATGTAAATAAAATACTAAGATTCTTATATGAGCATAGTAAAAACAGGAACAACGACATTAGGATTAGTGTACAAAGACGGAGTAATCCTTGCAGCAGACAGAAGGGCAACTGCAGATCACATAGTCGCCAACAAGAATGCGGAAAAAGTCATGGCTATAAGTGACAGGATAGGTATAACAACTGCTGGAATGGTTGCTGATCTACAAGCAATGGTTAGATTGATGAGATCAGAGCTTACCCTTTATGAGATAAGGTCCGGTTCAAAATTGGATACTGACGGAGCGGTTAGCTTATTAAGCGCAATACTCTTCAACAAGAGGCTTTCTTTGAATTTGATTTACGGTGAGTTTATAATAGGTGGATATGATAACGAGCCGAAGCTTTTCTCAATAGATGAAGCCGGTGGGCAGGGCAAGGACAAATTCACTGTAACGGGCAGCGGTGGAATATTCGCTTTAGGTGTACTTGAAGGAGATTACAAAGACAATATGACAGAGGAAGAGGCAATAAAACTGGCGTATAAGGCAATCTCTTCTTCGATAAAAAGAGATGTTTATACCGGAGAAGGAATAGACATAGCAGTAATAAACAAAAAAGGTTACAAGAAACTTTCAGACGAAGAGATACAGAAAGTAGTAAGCAAGTAATTACAAGTCTTTTTCATTTATCTTATGGGATAAACTGATTATTGGAATTTTAGCCTATGGTAGATACTTTATATTAAATTATGGACATAAAAAAGGAAATAACGGAATTCATAGCTGACAAGTCCCTTATAGAGGACATAAACTTTGAGGTTTCAAACATAGTTATATACACAAAGAACAGAAACTTCTTTCTTGACAATACAGAAATCATAAGAAACCTTGTAAGTAAGGAGAAGAAAAGAGTAGAGGTAAGGCTTGACCCATCTCTTCTTCTAAATGAAAAAGAAGCAGAAGAAAAGATAAGAAAGATGGATTTTGGCGAAGCGCATATAACTGATTTTTGGTTTGACGAACCTAGAAGCATTGTAACTATAGAAGCTGAAAGACCGGAAATTTTATCGGGGGACAGAAAAGCAGGCATAAACAAGATAAAGGAAGAAACCGGCTGGTCTGTTATACTTGCACGTTCTCCACTTATAAAGTCTGATATAGTAAAGGCCATAAGGGAGATGCTTTACGACAACTCGAAATTCAGGAGAAAAATGCTTAATGAAATTGGCGAAAGCATATACAACTCCAAATTTGAGGTTGATGACAAGTACTGGGTGAGGATAAGCGCTCTGGGTGCATTCAGGCATGTTGGAAGATCTGCTGTATTGGTTCAAACGCCAATAAGTTCTGTGCTTTTGGATGTTGGTGTTGATGTAAGCAATCCAAAGGAACCTGTTCCTAGGGTAGACGCTCCGGAGTTTGACATTTCTAAGTTAGCTGCAGTGGTGATAACACATAGTCATCTAGATCACTGCGGTTTCCTTCCTGCGCTTTACAAATACGGTTACAAAGGCCCTGTGTACTCGACTGCCCCAACAAGGGATGTTATGACTTTGCTTCACTTAGATTACATAAACCTTGCAAGCAGGACAAACTCCAAATTGTTGTTTGACGTTGATGATGTAAAAGAAATGCTTAAGCACTCAATAACACTGCCCTTCCATGAAGTCACTGACATTACACCTGATATAAGAATAACTCTGCACAATGCCGGACACATTTTAGGGTCAGCAATGATTCATTTAAACATAGGAAATGGCTTCTACAACGTACTTTACACTGGAGATTTCAAATATGACAATTCAAAGACACTAAACAGGGCAGAAACGCAGTTTGAAAGGGTTGAAACGCTGATAATGGAAAGCACTTACGGAGGAGATTCGGACACACAGCCATCTAGAACAGAAACGGAACAGTTCTTCCTTGACATAATAAGCAAAACGATAGCAAACAACGGCAAAGTGCTTGTGCCCGTACTTGGTGTAGGAAGGGCCCAGGAGTTGATGCTTCTTATAGAGGAATGGCAGCGCTACGGTCTTTTGCCTGAAGCGCCGGTAATAGTGGATGGAATGCTTTGGGATGTAACTGCAATCTACACAGTTTACCCAGAGTTCATGAACAGCGAAACAAGAAACAGGATAATAGCGCACAACAACAACCCTTTTCTTTCCCCAATATTCAAGCACACTGTAAGTGAGGAAGAAAGACAGCAGGTTCTTGCAGGAGGGCCCGCAATTATACTTGCAACCTCTGGAATGTTAAACGGCGGACCAGCGGTTAGCTACTTTGCAAACTTGTGTGAAGATCCGAAGAATGCTATTGTTCTTGTTTCTTACCAAGGTGTCGGGACACTTGGAAGAACAATACAGAACGGAGGGAGAGAGGTTGACATAGAGCTTAATGGAAAGCTCAGGCATTTCTCGGTAAGCGCATTAGTCTACTCAATAGAGGGATTCTCCGGCCACTCCGATAGGAAGCAACTGGAAAGATTTGTAAATGACATAAGGCCAAGGCCTAGAAAAATAATAATAGGGCATGGAGAAGAAGGGAAGATACTAGAGCTTTCCAGTTATATAAGGAAAAGATTCAGGGTAGAGACACACGCTCCGCACGTATTAGATGCTTTGCGTCTAAAATAATCAGTTCAAAGCCTTCTGTATATAAAGCTTGTAAACAGCTTCCAACGCTTTTATGTATGCCGGCAAAATCCTTTCCCTTCCGTCCTTAAACTCCTTAAAGCCGTATTCTTTGAAGCTTTCATCTGATGCTAGGTTTGCAAGGAATTCTACAATCAATTCACTGTAAACAAACTCTTGCAATAGCTTATTGTCAACTAACATTCCTTCTAGGTACTTAACCCTGTTGTAAAACCTTCCAAAAAGTTTTCTGTCTACATAATCCCTGTTAGTTTCAAACCAGTATCTAAGGAGCGACTTTCCGCCATTTCTTTCGTTAATGTACCTTACGTCTTCATCTGCTTCCTTAAAGTCATTGTATCTTTTACCGCTTAAATCGGTAGGATCATAGAAATTGCCATATTCCCGGTAAGCCTTTGAATAGGCCCTAAAAACGCCGTAACCTAGGTTGAAAAACTGCGCCTTTATCTGCGAACTGGAAAGCAGGGTTTCAAGCTTTTTCATCGTCAAAGGTTTTTCCATTTTAATCGTTGTTAATCCTGTAAATAAGCTCAACTACCTTTCCGAAAATCCAGATAAGTTCTTCGTCTTTATCTTTCGGTGTGAACCTTCTTTTTCCAATGTAGAAAAAATCATCTCCCTCTGCCTCCATCAATGAATCATTGAACTGGGCATTTATGAAATTCCTATAGATAGAATTATATCCGCTTTTCCCGAATTTCTCTAGTATCTTGTTTTTTAACGACATTACCCTTTCATACTCGTTTCCAAAAACAGCCTTCGGCCTGTAATCCCTAGAATCAGAAAGGTATCTGTACATTATGCCGCGGTAAGCGCTGTTCTTTTCCGATAGCTCTTCTGCTATCTCGTCAAATTCCTGCTTCTTCTCAGTTGGAAACATTTTCCGTATATTTTCATCGAATTTGCCCTCTTCATACATGTCGGACAAAAAAGAGAATACGTTGTAGCCCAAAGAATCGACCTGTTTTTTGAATTGGCTCTGTGAAAGAAATATCTCAAGCCTGCCTTCAGCCTTAGGAATGCCTTCCATCGATTATTATATGAATGAACAACGAATAAGTACTTTTTTCTCCGGCTTATTAAACATTTTTATTATAAAACTTCCATTATAAGCAGTGAAAAAAGACGTTTTGATTATAGGTTTGTCTTCCCTTCCGGGAGGGGGAAAGGATTACATAGCTGATATTCTGACAGAAAAATACGGCTTCTACAAGATTTCCCCGGGGGATATAATAAGAGAGAAACTTTCAAAGATGAAGAAGGGGAAGATATCAAGGGAAGAGCAGCAAAAGCTCCAAGGCATACTGAGAGAAAAGTATGGAAAAGACTATGTGATGGAACTCTGCATGAAAAGGATAAAGAGCGTGAAAAAAGACAGAATAGCAATAGCCGGCATACGCTTTCCAAACGACATTAAGTTCTTCAAAAGGCAGAAGGGAGTAAGATTCTACAACATATTCGTTTACGCTCCTGTAATGGTGAGGTTCAAAAGAACAATGGACAGGAAAAGGATTGACGCCCCTTCATCATACAAGGAATTCTTAAAAGGCGACAGAAACGAGAGAAAGATATTCAATTTAAAGGAAACTGAAAAGCTTTCAGATTTCAGGCTTGAAAACAGCGAGAATGACTCTGCAGAATTAAAAGAAAAGATAAAAAGGATAATTGAAAAAACACTGTAATTCTATAAAAACTAAATCTTTTTTTCCATTCACTTTTTCAACATTTCTACGTAATCGGCTAGATTTGAGATAATGTTGAGCATTTATAAAACAAATGTCAAAAAAGACAAAAATTCAATTTTCTTTTCCAACCTTTACAGCTTCTTCTATGTTCAGGTATGCTTTTCCTTCGTCTTTTACTACGCTGCTTTTTGTTATCTTTATCGCATAATTGAAATTCGGGCCATCCAAAACAGCTGTCTCGGCTTCTCCGCCTTCAAAACCGAGGTTAAACCTGTATTTCCTGCTTAGCTCTATGAGCTTTTCCAGGTTTTCTAGGTTTATCTCCCTGCCAAGCCATCTTTCATCCAAGCCGTCGGCAGAAACTGACACTATAACTGCATAAAAGCCGTCTTTTATCAAGTTTCTAAGGTACTGCTCAACGTTAACGTGCCACAGCGGTGTTATAGAAACAAGCCGGAGGTCCTTAAGTATAGCATTTATCCTACTATACTGGTATTCGCTTGCAAGTGCGCCACTTACAATTCCTTCTATCCCATATCTTTCTTTAATTTCTGATATAAACTCCTTTAGATCCGAAAGCTCTTCTTCTTTTATTCCTTTGGTCTTATGTCTTTCCAGAGGTATTGAAAGAGCATCTGCCTGCATCTTGAGTAAAGAATCGCCAACAGTGTGAAACATGTATGAGTCCTTGTTTTCCGAGTACATGTTCATTAAACACACTACCTCATTCTCTTTTCCTGCCAAGAACGCTGAATACGTTGAGTCTTTTCCGCCGGTAAACAAAGCTCCTAATTTCATGCAATCACCTAAACTAAGTTATATATTGCTATCCCATTTAATAATTATATGATGAAGCAGTTCATGCTTGCCAACGAGAAAGTTATAAGGTCAGAGAAGCCTTCTATACTAGGACAGAAGGAATTCTGGAGAGGCGTGTGGCTTATTGTTATTTCTATAATAATATTCGCTGCCTTGTCCCTATTTGAACCTAATTATGATCTATCGTTTTCAGCTGCTCTTTCTTATGTTGGGATAAAGAATATTCCTCTTATTGGCTCTCTGCCCATCATTTCAACTGTTTTAGAGATTATAGGTATAATATATATATTCATTTCTGAGCTACAAGTCTACTTTATAGAATACATAATAACCAATTCTAGGGTAATCATACAAAAAGGGGTGATAGCAAAGGACACAAACATAATCCTTCCTTCAAAGATAAGTGATGTTTCCGTTGACATAAGCATTTTAGACCGGATTCTTAAGCTGGGAAAAGTTGTCATAAGGCCCGAAGAGCAGGGCCGGCCCAACATCATACTTCGGGGCATACGTGACCCCTACTCCTTTCAAGGAGCGGTTCTAAAGCTTATCGGCAACGTGACATACCAAAACCCAAATGGAAGCTGAGGTTTTAACCAGACAAGCGGGATTCTTCATTTCAGCGCTTACTACATTATCGCTGGCTATACTTTCAATTGAATTTATCTTGGATTACAAGCTTTCATTCTTCCCTTTCTCATTTATAATTGTCCTTTACCTTGCGGGCCTTTACCTAAGAAACCAGTTCTGGAGAAAGGCCTGGAAAAAAGACAGGAAAACGCTTTTCAGGTATTCTTATGTCATTATATGGATTCTTGGGATAGCACTGCTTCTTATATTTCTCTACTTTGGAAGCAACCAAATTGTCATCTACCCTTTAAGCCACTACGCCCTTAACTTTTATCTGCTCCTTATTGCATTGCTATGGACTGTTTATTCTGCCTTGGAACTTTACATGCTTGACAACATAAGCTCGCTGGTAAAATACAGGAATGCAAATTACCTTTCTATAGCTGCAATCCTTCTGATTGATCTTTCATTTCTGTTAATGAACCACTTCGTTTACATCCTTCCAATATCTTTGCTACTGCTTTCAATATCGACTTTGATTTCTGGTATACGCCTAAAAACGATTTATTAAATAAATGCTGTTAAGAAAAGCAGCGGAAATATTACAACAAACATTATTATTTCCCCTATAAAAAGATACAAAGCCATACTTGACAAGTACTTATCCTTGTCCTTTTCTATGAAGTAAAGGATTAGGTCTCCAAGCCACCCTAAGATGAAAAGAACGCCAAATATTCTATCCTTGTCGTCTTTGCTTACTAAAGAATATATTAGAGCAACGAGTTGGCCTATACCTATAAATCCTAAAAGAATCCAAATCTTACTTGCTTCTTGTTTAGTATTCCAAACCATATGATTTCTAAGTTATATTAGCTTAAAAGCTTTGTCTTTTAAAAATGCAGAAAATGGAATTTGAACCCCGAAGGCCTAAGCCGCTAATCCTTGTATATTACCAAGTTTTCATCCATTTACACAACAGAATTATCAGACAAGCTTGCAAATAAAATATTTAAAATATGCTGGTATTAAGAGCAGATTGGTATATGTTAAAGTATTTAAACATGTGTAAACTATATTTAACATATGTTAGATATAATTAACAACTTAACAATGTTTTTTGAAGACAACTACGCAAAGATAAACATAAGACGTTATTCGCGGTTTATGAAAATATCCCCGCCAACTGCTTCAAAGTTATTAAAAAAATACGAAGAAGAAAACCTACTAGAAAGCTCGAAATATGAAAGATATATCTTTTTTAACGCTAAACGTGACAGTAAGGATTTTATCGATCTTTCTAGGATATACTGGCGAAATAAGCTAAAAGAGCTAAGCTCATTTTTGATCAGCAAATCTACATCAGAGCCTACTATAGTACTTTTTGGCTCCCTGTCCAAAGCGGAGGTCAAAAAGGATTCAGACGTTGATTTAGCGGTCATCAGTCTAAATAATTTATTAAGTCAGTTAAAGGACACTGAGCTATCCATTTTTGAAAGAAACATCGGCAGAAAAGTAGAGATATTCAGCTTTAAATCGCTTGAGGAAGCAAGCAAGCTACCAATTTGGAAAGCAATATTAAATGGATATATTTTAAGTGGGAGACTATAGGATATGGACTGGAAAGAGTGCATTGGTTCTGGTATGGCAAAGGAAATAACGCCAGATAAGGAGATGGTAAACTCTCTGTTGTCTTCAGCCGATAAACGAATCAAATCAGTAAATTTATTAAAGACAGACAACATAACAGCAAATTCAAAACTTTCGCTAGCTTATGACGCGTTGCGGGAAGTTCTAGAGGCGCTGGCAATAAAGCAGGGGTATAAAGTATACAATCACGAGTGTTACACATGTTTTCTTAGAGAGCTGTTAAAAGCTAGCTTTGAAGCAGAAGAATTTGATAGTTTAAGAAGGACAAGAAATAAAATAAACTATTATGGAAAGGAACTATCTATTAACGAGTCTGATGAGCTAGTTAAAAAAATTAAGAGCCTTAGAAATAATATAATTAGAAATTATAAATTATAACATTTTAGCTAATCTACTTTAAAAAGTTAACATGCAGAGAGGGGGATTTGAACCCCCGAAGGCCTAAGCCACTGGCCCCTGAAGCCAGCACGTTTGACCGAGCTTCGCTATCTCTGCTTTTTTATATAGAGAGTTAATCAACGACTCTAAATATATGTTTATATTATTTAGAAAAATCGCTCTGCAGCAGAATAAAAAAATCAAAAAATTATTTATATGATGAGTGAATTTTATATAACATGGCAACAAAGAAAAAAGCAGCTAAAAAAGGAAAAAAGAAGAGGTAAGATCTCTTTAATAAACTAAATATTACCGCCAATTCAACCGTTAAAACGGTTTAATTCTTCTGATCCTTTTTTAAAAAGAGTTTTTTATTTTTTAAATTTTCATTTTTTTCCTTAAAGTTTATATATTATCCTTTTCTATTCAATAAATGCAGCATTTAGAAAAATTATTAAAGGAAGAAAACGGCACTGCTATAATAGTTTTAGGCGGAAGCAATGAGAGATTCAGGAAAAGGCTGGAGAAGGCAATTGAGCTGTATGAAAAGAAAGACAATCCACTTTTGCTTATAGCGGGGCAGGACATACCTTCCGATAAAAATGCAATGGAAATGCTTAAAGACAAGGAATTCTTGTATGAGAACAAATCTGTTAATACCTACGATAATGCAGTAAACTCATTTGAAATGCTCCGCATTATGAAAGCACAGGATCCTTTTAATTTCTCAAATGAAGGCCATGAGAATTACTGCAGAAACTTTTCTAAGGTCATAGTGGTGACAGACACATTGCACATGCCAAGAGCTAAGAGGTATTTTTCCAAGGTATTCAATGAAACTTATAATATTTCATTTGTGAATGTGGCAGAAGAAAAGAAGGATTTGTTTAATAAGCTTATCTATGAAGGCATAGGATATCTACTTTCGTTTTTGCCAAAGGAATACCTTAATTTTGCAAAGTCCGTAAAGCAAAAATACTTCCCAAGGCTTTAATGTACAAAACAGCAAGTATAAATAGTATAAGTTACAAAATCTAAAAATAACAATATAATAGAAGGTGAATTTAAATGCCTGAAAAAGAGTCTTTAACTGAGAAAGTGATGAGGCTGATGAATCAGCAAGATAGGATCAGAAATATAGGTGTTATAGCACATGTAGACCACGGTAAGACCACCACGTGTGACACGTTGCTTGCAGGTTGTGGAATGCTTTCTGAAGAAAAGGCGGGGAAACAGCTTTACTTGGACTCCGAAAAGATAGAGCAGGAAAGGCAGATGACCGTTAAATCCTCTAATGTTAACATGGTCTATGAAAGAAGCGAAAACGATGAATACCTTATCAACCTTATAGATACGCCTGGACACGTAGATTTTGGTGGGCATGTTACGCGTGCAATAAGGGCAATAGACGGTGCAATAGTTGTGATGGATTCGGTTGAGGGAGTAATGCCACAGACTGAGATGGTGCTGAAGCAAGCTCTAAGAGACAAAGTGAAACCTATACTATATATTAATAAAATTGACAGACTTATAACGGAGATGCGTTTTTCGCCAGAAGAAATGCAGAAGCACTTGGTTAAGCTCATAACTCAGATCAATTCTTTTATAAACGATTTGGCGCCAGATGACGTAAAAGGAAAATGGCAGGTCGCCGTACAGGATAATACCGTTGCATTCGGTGCATCAAGAGATAACTGGGCATTGTCTTTCAAAAGGATGAAAGACACGGGTTTGTCATTTAAAGATGTTTATGAGACATACACTTCAAACGACAAGGAAAAAATAAAGGAACTTTCAAAGAAAACGCCTGTCCACAAAGTACTACTTGATATGGTTATAGAGCATTTACCTAATCCCGTTGAAGCACAGAAGTATAGGATACCTATAGTGTGGCATGGTGAATTAGATAGCGAAGTTGGTAAATCACTGGTAGCATGTGATCCAAATGGGCCTTTAATGATTTCCGTTACAAACATAGAGATAGATCCACAGGCCGGCGAGATAGCGATAGGAAGAATCTTTTCCGGAAAAATTGCCAGGGGGCAGGATGTATATTTAGTAAACAACAAACAAATCAACAAAGTGCAGCAGATTTATATATGGAAGGGCCCGCAGCGTTTTCAGGTAGAAAGCGCTTTGGCAGGGAACCAGATAGGAATGGCCGGGCTTAAGAACATAATCTCAGGTGAAACGTTAAGCTCTGCCGACAAACAGGACACCACTCCTTTTGAACCGATAAAGCATTCCTTGCAGCCGGTAGTTGTAAAGGCCATAGAGCCTAAAAACCCCAAGGACCTGCCTAAACTTATACAGGCTTTGAGAGAGCAGGAAATATATGATATTGCATTAAAAGTTTCAATAAATCATGAAACTGGGGAAAATTTGATTGCTGGTTTAGGCACTTTACACCTAGAGATAGTTGAAGACAAGCTTAGAAGGACCTACGGAATAGATATAGTCAGTTCACAGCCGATAGTAGTTTACAAAGAAAGCATATCAACAAAAAGCCCGATTGTTGAGGGCAAATCGCCAAACAAACATAACCGCTTTTACCTATATGCTGAGCCTTTATCGCAGGAAATTATAGAGGCATTGAACGATGAAAGCATGCCGACTGGAAAGATAAAGGCATTTACGCCTGAGAACATAGATTTACTGATAAAGGCAGGAATGGAAAGAGATGAGGCAAAGAAAATAGCTGCCATATACGGAGAGAATATGCTAGTAGACGGAACAAGGGGTATAATACATATAGGTGAGGTAATAGAGATGTGCATAGAGGCTTTCAATGAAGTTATGAAGGAAGGACCACAGGCAAGAGAAGAAGTGCGTGGAATAAAAATTGTGTTAACTGATATGGTTTTGCATGAGGATGCAATTCATCGTGGTCCTGCACAGGTTATCCCTGCTGTAAGAGATGCAATAAAGGACGCTGTTTTGCAAGCAAACCCAATATTATTAGAGCCAATACAGATAATCAGGGTTGACCTACCAATGGCAAACCTTAGCAACGTTAGCGCTTTGATACAGTCCAAAAGAAGCATAATTGACAATGTAAAGGATGACGGAAGCAAAGCGGTGATAACTGCGGAAATGCCTGTATCTTCTACCTTCAACTTCACAAATGAGCTTAGATCTGCTACTGAAGGAAGAGGCTCATGGTCTTTGGCAGGCGAAACATTTAGAAGATTGCCAAGAGACATTTACCCTAGTGTTGTGAAACAGATAAGAGACAGAAAGGGATTGCCTCCATTGCAGTAATAATTGCGTACATAGTCATTGACTTTAGCTTATTATAGTGTGGCTACTGATTTTTATACTAGTATTTCAAAAGAAGAATTCTCCATGGATTTTTAAAAGCAAAAATGATTAACTTGTTGCGTTTACAGTATAGGAAGCGCTAGCCCCATTTGTTCCTTGCAGGTAAAGGTCATACTGAGTGCCCGGAACGAGTTCCAGCGCCAACAGACCATTACCAAGGTTTATCTCTCCTGAAAAGTTAAGGGTTACAGAGCTACCGGCCTTTAAGCTGTAACCGAAATTTGCTGGGAGAGAGAAGTTACTGTTCTCCATAACATCATTTGAAAGGCCAGAATAACCATAATTAACGCTTACATCTGTGCTGTTTATCCTTTGCACGTTTGCGGGACTTATATTTATTGGTAAATTAAACAATCTAAAACCTGAAAAAGGAAGGAAAAGTGTAGCATTCGATGATATGAAAAAGTTTATTGACCTGCCGGCAACTATTCTGTTTAGAATATTAACCCTATTTTCATTTGCTATTAGGTTCTGATGCATTTCTGTTTCCATTGCATTAAACTGTGATTCTGCCCTTGATTTTATGTTGCCAAACCTGTTTCTTATACTGTTACCAATAGAAATGTTGTAACCACCAACTCCCAAACTCACGTTTATACTGCTTAGATTTGCAACCAGCGACTTGTTTAAATTTCCAATTATAGAAGGCATTTCAGATTTAATGACTGAAACCTGATTTTGGAGCTTTGCTCTGTATTCCTTTACTGTTTGTATTGTATTTCCTGACAGATTTGCACTGAAATTGAACATTGAAAGCTTAAAGCCATTTACCATTTTTAGCCTTAAATGCTGAAGAACGACACTTTCATTTGAATTGTCTTTTACTGTTACTGATATCTTTGTGATATTTCCGATTTGCTGCAGGCTTGCACTTGTTATCGTTACATTCGGTCTTTCAGCGAAAAAAGACCTGTTTATATTTGCAGGTATGTGCTCTACTGCACCAACTGCCCTGTTTGTCAAGCCAGTGGATGACAATGCTAATACTGAAGGAATAAGCATATATTGCGTTGAATTTGCAGTGTAAACCGTTACTACTGCCGGTGTAAAGTCTAATATTAAGCTTGATGAACTGTTTATCTTGTTGAAGTTTGCAGGGACATTTGCAGTAACCACTGGACTTGGAATTTCTACAGAATAGGTAGTTCCGTTTATAGTTATGTTGGCAGAAACCACTGCAAATGCTATTGACTTAATCATTGAATTTACAGGAAGGTTGGCAGAAGCCAGAACCTTTGAGCTATTAACCAAAGAAAGAAGGTCTATGCTGCCTGAGGAGTTAACACTCGCATAATTAGCCGATCCGTTTGGATTGAAGTAAAGTATTTTAAAAGAGGAATAGGAAATGTACAAGCTAGTTGTGTTTGCAGGCACTTCTGCTGGGTCTGTAATTGCGATTGGGACTGCAGTAGTGCTTGTACTGCTTACTACCTTTGAAACCACACTTGGATGATAAAGCAGAACCCCTGCTATCACTAAAACAACAATTATAACGGCAACTATTGGAATGGCTTTGTTCATAATAATGAAGTAACAAATTAGTTATATATAAATGTTATCCCGAATAAAACTTGATATGGAATGCGTATTCTGCAGTGAAACTACTTTGAATATAGAAAAATTCTACGAAGATGAGAACTTTATAGCTATATATAATATTAGACCGGTAGTCAAAGGCCACTGCCTTGTGATACCGAAAAGGCACATTGAAAGCATGATTGAATTGAATGAAAACGAAAGGAAGGACTTTATCTCCTTTTCAAACAGGGCCGTATTCATTGCACTAAAGTATGCAAATACAAATGACCTTGATTTCCTTCTGCAAAAAGGAGAAAACGCAGGACAGAGCATAAAGCACTTGCATTTCCACATTATGCCTAGGAAAAGAAACGACAGCCTTGGAGTAAACAAGGACAAGTTCTTTCAGTCCTTTGCCGAAAAGGAAAACACTGTAAAGACATTGACAAATGATGAAATGAAAGCAGTCGTAAATGATTTAAGAAGCATAGCAGAAAAGCACAGAATGCAGATAAATGAGCTATAAGTTAAGTATTTATACTACTTTTAATCAGTAAAATTAATGGATTTTCAAAAAAGGCAGGAACTTGAAAGGATCTTAAGCAACGGTAATACTCCGTTAAGGATAAACGACAGCACGGCAAGTGAAATCTACAGAATGTACAACAAGGACGGAAACTATTTCAATAGGGTTAAAAAGGCAGTGGAGAGGATATGCTATAACCCAGAGCAAAGTGAAAAACTGACTGGCAGATTAAGAGGGTACAGGAGCAAGCATGTCGGCAGTAAGGTGATAATATTCAGTTATGACAGACAAGAAGGCGTATACATAAAGAGACTTGATGAGCATGATTCTGCATACGGAATATAAACTATAAAAACATATAACCAATAAAATTGATAAAGCATGATGAAAAATTACGTTGTAATACCAACATACAAGGAAGTTGATAATCTTAAGGAACTGCTGCCCCTTCTTACTGAATACAGTGTTGTAATAGTTGATGACAATTCGCTTGACGGAACGGAAAGGCTCTGCAGCAAGTACAAAAACGTGAAGCTTATAGTGAGGAAAGGGAAAAGAGGTTTAGCATCTGCAGTTATAGAGGGTGTATTATCAATAAAAGAAAAAGATGCAAAGGTTGTTGTCATGGATGCGGATTTCCAGCATGACCCTAAAAAACTGCCTGATTTTTTTAATGCATTGGATAAAAACGGCTTTGTCTACGGCGCAAGAAACAGGCTAAACATGCCATTTTACAGAAAAATAATCTCCAAAACGGCAAAGGGCTTGGCAAACATACTGGTGCCTGAAACTAAAGCAGTAAGTGACCCTATGTCTGGCTACTTTGGCTTCAGATTAAACGCCGTAAATATTGATAAAGTAAAACCGATAGGCTACAAGATAATGCTTGAATTCATCGTTAACCTAAAGCCAAATGAAAGCATAAAAGAAGTGAAATATGATTTCAGGGAAAGGAAATTTGGAAGCTCCAAACTTGGCTTTAAAGTAATAATCGATTACATAAAGCAGGTTTTAAGATTAAACAACTACAGGGTCTTGATTTTTGCGCTTGTAGGACTTTCTGGCGTATTGGTCAATGAAGGAATTGCATTTTTGCTGCACCCCTATCTGCCACTTTATCTGGTGTTTTTAGTGTCTGCTGAATCATCAGTGCTTACAAACTTTATGCTCAACCACAACTTCACATTCCATAGGAGGGTAAAGTTTACAAAGGCGCTACCAAGGTATAACCTAATAGCACTTGCAGGCCTTTTGATAAACGTAGGAGTAGCTTTATATCTTTCTATGTTCATAGAGTATTTGCTAGCAAACTTTTTTGGGATTTTGATAGCGTTTATTTTCAATTATTCGCTTTCTGAAACGGTAGCATGGAGCAACATTACAAATTATCATGAAAAAAAATAAAAGTCACGGCAAGTTTGATGTAAAGACTATAGGCAAGTACTACTCCATATTCTCAGATTTCATATATAAAAACAGAAAGTTTGTGATTCTTTCTCTCTTTATAGCGCTTTCCGTTTTCTTCTCTCTTGAATTTTATTACATAAGGATATGGGATTACCTTGTCAGGATAATGGATGCACAGTTCTTTTTCCATGGCGGAACGTATTTTGAGATACCAAGAGCAATACTTGAAAGCGTGATAATAGGTTTATACGGCTTTGTGATGGGCCCGCTTGCAATATACGGCTTCATAATAACTGCCACTGTGATATTCTTTCTTGCAGTTTACGACTTCTCAAAGGCCTTCAAGCTGAAAATGCTTCTTGTTTTGCTGATACTGATGAACCCTTACATAATATTCTACACCATGCAGGCAGGCTCTGAGCTTATGGTTTTTTCCTTCCTAATTCTTTTCGTTGCAGAAGTAAAAAGAGGTAGGGCGTTTTATGCCGGCCTTTTCTTCGTACTTGCTTTCCTTTCAAAGTACTATGCAATATTCTTCATAATTCTTGCTTTGTTCCTTATAAATAAGGACCTTAGAAAGAGCTTGGAGAGGATTCTTGTGTTTATCGGCTCCGGTTTATTGTTCATCTCTCCATATTTCGCTTACAATCTTATATTCTTCCATAATTTCATATACAGTTTTGCTTCATCTGTAAAGGAAAATGCCGCTGGTGGCCTTGTTCCTGCTCTGCCTTCAAATTTCCTTTACATAATGTTGGAATTTGCATTTCTTGCCGCAGTTATAGCTATTGTTGTGATAAGGAGCTTCCTTTTCAAAACGAAAGAAAGAACGCATTGGCTCAGTTTCAAAAATAAGGGGCTAATGCTTTTAATTGTTGCATTTCTCATAGGAGCTTACATATTCGGAACTAGTGCTCACAGCCTGGGAGGAGGGTATAGATTTGTATTGGGTGCAGTCATCTTCTTAACGCTTATTGTGAGTCTTGCC
Organism: Nanobdellota archaeon; assembly: GCA_021799085.1. Lineage (GTDB taxonomy): Archaea > Nanobdellota > Nanobdellia > Parvarchaeales > Parvarchaeaceae > Parvarchaeum. Next base: position 55,804 of record JAJZBD010000006.1, read on the forward strand.
CTAAGCAAAAAGGACACAGGTTGGATGTTTGCACTGGCAGTAATAGGTATAATATTTGCTATTTTCATATTAATGTCGTTTGCTGACGACGGGCATATAAACAAAGTGGAGATGCAGAATGCTATATCATTATTTAAATCCGTATACAATACAACAAACTGCACAGTTCAATCTAATCAATGGGTGGAGCTGAACTACTATGGGTTAAGTGCCACATATCCGCTTTACAATCAAACTGCAAACACTGAATACCCAATACTGAATTTCGGTCCGATAAACACAACTTACCCCTTGATAAAGGAAGAGGATAACATCTACCTTTATGGGTACAGCACATGCAAGTACACGCCTCCAATTAAATTGCCGGGTTACTTCTACTACAGAATAAACCAGTCGAGGTCTGATCCAAGCTTGGCCTGCAGTTACCTCTCCGAAAGGACATTCAATTTTGTAGGACAGGCATGCAATGACGTTAACAATCTTTTCTTAAAATTGATTAATTGACTTGCGTTCTTTTAATACAGCTAAGAATTGCATATTGACATGTTGTCTAAATATTTGCACGCGTCATTTATTATCTGACTTGTCGTCAAATAGCCTTTTATCACATACTTGCCATCTATTACCAATGTTGGGTAAGTTGTGATATTGTAAACCTTCTGCAAAGCATAAACCTCATTTATATTAAGCCCTGTTTCTATTACGGTTGGCAGGAAAGTGTAATTTGATTCCTGTGACACTACAGCAAGCTCCTGCCCCTCCTCTCCGCAGGTTATGCAAACTGAATTTGGATAAAACATCAATGCAGTCTCTATGCTATGACCGCAGTCTGCGTATATCTTGTTTGAAAGTATCCAGTAGTTAAGCCTTAGGTAAGCCAGCTGTATGCCTATGCTTGCATACTGCGGCGGCAATGGGTAACCGCTCTTTGCTCCAGAGAGCTCGGAGTATATATTAGAAAGTTCCTGACTGACTGTTCCAAGCCCTGCCTGAATCAAAGGACAGGAGAAAGAGCTATTTGAGCTTATTGAAGCTGTAAGTATCAGTGACTCAAGATTTGCCTGATCCTGATTTATGCTATTTACTATTGGAGAGACCTTAAGCTCCGCGGCAATGTATCCAAATATGAAGGATAAGCCTATTATTATTGCTACTATGAGAATGCTTACAAGCAATTTTGTCTTCCTGCTTACAAGCACGTGATTCACTGCTTTCCGTTTAGCTCTTCGTTCCATTCGATTTATTTATTAATCTCAATGAATTTAAAAAGCCTGCAGTCCATGCGATTGCAAGCAAGTAACCATAAATTAGTATGAAAATCATCGACCAGAAGCCGTCCTTTACTATCGACACCTTCTTGTTTATGTTCTTTAGGATGTAAAACATGGAATAGATCGCTATGATTACTGTTATTATGCCTATGAAGGAAAGCTCATTAAAGCTGAATAGGAAGTTCACAAAAGACTGATAACTCAGCGTAAACTTCAATCCCACCTGCGACAGCTGGAAAATCAATTTTGATAAATACAAATATATATAGTACCCTAAAAGTGGAAGCGCTAAGAGAGACAAACCTGAAGAGATAAGTATCAATGAAATAGTTCCTCTGTCTATGTTCTCATCCTCTCTTTTCACAACCAGCTGCTTCCTGTATTTTATCATGTTGAAAAAAGAACCTGAGTACCATCTAAATCTTTGCTTCATCAACGCAGGTATGGTTTTTGGCGGCAAGGTATAAGAAATTGCATCTAGCCTGTTCTCTATTCTGTAGCCGTGTATTAACATCCTCATCGTAAGTTCCATGTCTTCTGTTATGTTGTTTTCATCGTAGTAGCCTGCTTTCTCAAGAGCTTTTCTGTTTATCAATGATCCGGGACCTGGTGCTACAAGAAGCGTGCTGAGCATGCTAAGCCCTTTCCTCAATGCTATATTGAACAAATATTCATATTTTTGTATCATCTCCAACGGCTTCTTCGGCTTGTAAATCAACATAGAAGGTGCAACTATGCCAACAGACTTTTTCTCAAAGAAGGGAATGACAAGCTTGTTTATCAGGTTTTTATCTATAACAGAATCTGCATCCAGGCTCAGGATAAACTTCTCGTCTTTCAACTTGTTTTTTATGACGTAGTTCATTACCCTGCTTTTTCCGTTTAAATGTGTGTCTACAACAGTTATGTTTCTGTTCTTGAATGAGTATGCAGTCTTTCTTGTTAGCTTGTCTGTCCTTTCATTCAACCCTATGTATATGTTGTACTTGCCCTTTGGGTAATTCGAGTTCAATACACTGTCAACTGAATTCCTAAGGAACTTGCCTTCAAAAAGAGTTGGTATAACAACAGCAACCTTTGGATAGTTCTTTATCTTGATCTTGTTGCTTTCACTGTCAAACGTCTCAAAATAAACGATAAGCCAGAATATGACTGTAAGAAGCAGCATCGACATCAGTACATAGGAAAGCACACTATCAAAAACATCCATAGGATATAATAAAGAGATTACATTTATATAAATGTAGATTACTGCAGGATCTACCAAATCATTAAATATTGTAGCTTAAATTTCCGAAAAGCTTAAGCAAAACAACAGTCGCATACGAGCCTTTTTTAAGATCGAATTTTATTATTGCATTTTCTTCATTTCTTTCAATAGAGAAGTTCTCCACCTCTAGAATAGATGGACGCTGGAAAACCTTCAGGCTTGCCTCAGGCATACTTTCTATTTTTAGAATTTTTAAGTCATTTATTCCTTCCTCTGACATTACCTCTTTTATTATCTGGCTTATATTATCACTTCCAAGCTCCATTGAAAAGCCTACAACAGGTATTTCCTTTGGTAGGTTCTCCATGCCATATCTTTCTATTGCCCTACTGAGCGTTTTATTGAATATGAAGTATTGCATAGATTGAAGAATCAATAGCCTTGCATATTTTGGCATGGTTCTTATCGCGCCTATGTAGTCATTCTTGTGCTGCAGCAGGTATTTCAGTGATTCCCTTTCAAAATACAACGAATGCGGAAGCTTTGACAGCACTTCTTCCGTAGAAGTTTTGTCTATTCTTCTTCCTTCTAAATAATCTGAGAATGCTTCTCTCAATAAAACACGGCTTTCCGCAGCGGCTTTTGATTCCGTTCTTTCATTTAAAACCATTGTCTTAAATGCTTCCTTAAATTCCTGTTTTAGTATATGCCTGGAGATTTCTATGTTCAGGGATGAAGCTCCAAACCTTTGCGGCCCATAAAAATTAGGTAGCTTGCTTATTTCTTTAGGTATACTTTCTATATCAACAGTTGAATCAAAATTCCTGACAAATACAGTGAAACTATTTCCGTATAGTTTTCCAATCTTGCATGGCTCATTGCTGTAGGCTACATCTCTTGCGAACATTCTTTCGGAGTTTATGTTAAGTCTTTCTGGATCTAACTTGAATATAGTTATCCTTTGCGAAGTCAATGCCCTCTTGTCCTTATTCCCATTGTAGGCTATCCTTTTGAAGCTTATATGCATATTTCTTGAAAGAATCTTTACAGCTTCCGGTGTTGAAATGCCCCTCTTCACTAAAGTAAACGACAGGTAATCCTTCTTTTCATTTAACGGTTTCTTTTCCTCTTCTTTCTCCAAGCCCAATATGCTCCCGTCTTCTTCTATTTCCTGGACCTTGAAATCTTCCTCTCTTTCAAACAAGCTTCCTTTTATATTATATGAATGGAAATTTTCTATGCCTATCTGTTCAAGCGTTAGCATCCTGATCAACCTAAGTCAACCTTAAAGCACATTCCAGTAGCTAGAACTTGGTTTGGCTTGAAAGCATCGCACATGAAACTGACTGTATTAGATGACTGCGGACCGCTGTACTGACATGCAGTTGAATAATAGCAGTAAAGGACTGCTCCGCAGCCTAATTTTATCTTGCTTGAGTTTACGGACGTGTAATTTTGCATGCATGTAGAAGAGTTTGCTGCTACTTCCCTTGTAAGTTCTTGACCGTATGCCGCTGCCTCTGCATCTAATTTTGCTAGGTCTTTTTGCTGAGATACATGATTCAACGAAACTGCTATAAAGTAAACAAGGACTGCAATCACTACGAAAAATACTGCTGCCGCTATCAGCTGCTTGTTCACTCTTTTCTTTTCTCTTTCCTCTTTTTTTATTATCAACTTCATAAGTATCACTAGACTAATAAAGAAAACAAGAATTTATAAAACTATAAAAAAACAAAAAAGACAAAAAGGGAGGAAAACCCCCCAACTTATTTCTTAATGTAAGGTTTTTCAGCTGCTGCTGTTCACTATCTTAACACCAGTATAGCTTGCGGTTGCGGTACTAAGGACTACCTTATTACCTGTCAATGGAACAACTGGCTGACCTATCAGCGACTCTGAAAGCACTTGTGCTGCCTCAAGAGTGTTGTTTCCGTAGTAACCTGCTACTAGCAATGCTGGCTGGTTGCCGAATTCTGAAACATTGTTGAACAATTCAATCATTGCTTCATTTGGACCAACTCCTGTCTCGTTTATGAACTGCGAAAGTGGTGTGCTTGCAGTCATGTTAAGCAAGTCTCCTGCTAAGCTGTTAACTGCTGGACCTCCCATAACTATCACTGGAACGTCGTTTGTGCTTCCCACAAATTCAGTGTCAAGTATTGCCATGTTAGGGTTGCTGTCAACGCCTGAAGCGCTTATCGTTGAAACGCCGCTTATTCCCAACAGCTTACCTGCTGAAACAGTCTGTCCAATCGAGTAATTTGTAACTCCACTCACAACCTGTGAACCGGCTACTGCTAAAGTGTAGTTCTCTGTTGGTACCATTAGAGTCGCAGTTCCCTTACTTGACGCATTATCATATGTCTTTATTGAACCAGGGTAATTCACTTTGGTTCCCCACATGTCAGCAGACATGTTCTTTACGTCTGTAAAGTATGTCGTGAAGCTGTTAGAGTTTTCTCCGATTGGAATCGAAACTGTACTGCCAGTTGGTTCAGTATAAACAAGTGCATTGTTCGAAAAGGAAATGCTTCCCAGCTCTTTTGTCAAGCTAAGCTTGCTAATTGAAGCACCTTCATTGTTGTAAATCGCGTTTACGCCTGGCAACATTGAATAAGTTGAGCTATTACCAGGAGCAAATGTCAAACTCGGGCCTGTAAGCACCGGTTCTATAACTTTAACTGTCTCATGAGCAACCGTAGTAGTATTACTCGTTGAAGTTAACGTTATAGACACTAAGTTCAATGTCAAGTTGTATCCATCTAGATTGTATATTTTGCTAGTGTTTATAGGTGTAGCTGTGGTTGGTGGCGTTGTACTGTTGTAAATTGCAAATACAGTAGCATTGTAGACTAAACCAGTACCTATTAAACTACCATTTACTCCAGGCTGGAAGTCTCCTTTAAACACAACTGGAGTAAAGTCAAACATGAAGTCTTTGCCATTTGGAAGCTCATATACGAAGTTAACTGTGTTTTTGTTTGGGTTGCTAACGACATTGTCTGCTGGACCACTAGTTTCATTGTAGTACACGTTTGCTGATCCATTAAGCTTTGTGCCAACGAACGTTGGTATTGATTTATAATAATACGTAGCGTGTGTTGGTGTCGGATAAATGTACTCAGATGAGCCATTTATGTAGTCTGGGTGCGAAAATGTTCCGTTATTGTAAACGCTGTAGTGTTCTAGATAAAAGTCCGGTGAACTGTACAAGTTTGAAGGCGCAACCTGTGTTGATCCTCTAAAGTCGGTACCGAATGAAACACCCGGTAAGGCTTGTGAATAGTTCAAAGCGATTAGATTTTCTGATGTGCTATTAGTTAAACTAGCAGGCGTAAGTGTATCACTCTTAGCTGTACCCGTAGTAATCGTTAAATTTAGTCCCTCATTGTACACGGGGGTTAAAGGCTCAAGGTCTAGTACTGTCAAGTTCTCAGGGAAGTTGAAAGTACTTACATTCTTGAAGTTGTAGTTAAGCATTCCACTCTTCGTGTTTGTCAATAGAAATGCATCGCTACTGTTGGTCACGTTCAATGTAGTCAAGCCAGAAAATGTGGCCGCGCTGTTATTTATCCTCTGTGTCAAGCTTATGCTTGAAACTTCCAATGACTTAAGGAACTCTGTCCCATTTGAGTACTTGAACAAGCCAGTAGGTGTAAGAGTAACTGGACCTACTTTTGTGGCTACTCCAAGATTTATATACTGGGTTGCACCACCATTCACGCTAACCTCTACCTGACTCTCTGCAGGATCAGCTAAGTTTTGTACTCCACCCAATAAATCAACAGAATTTCCTGCTACCGTCAAAACTGTAGGCATTGCTACAGAGGTAAATGATTCAGAAGCACCGAATGAGGCGTTGTCTTTATTTATTATGAGCAAAGAATCCTTTGCGTTTCCGAAGAAGAATGAGGCATTCGCTAAACCAACAGTATCATTTAATGGAACTGCATTTGTTAAGCCCAATGTTATTTTATTGCCGTTAGCGCTCCTATTGGTTATGAATGACTCTAATTCATAGCTACCAGCTGGAAGCTCCACGTTCAATCCATTAAATTCTGGAGCTTTCGAAGTAAATGTAAGGTTCTCTACAGATGTGTAATTTATACCCTTTGAAGTGAAGTTCTCAGCTGCTAAATTAATCGATGATGGGCTAAATCCAGTAAATGCCGTTGCGTTTGCTGCTAAAACTGAAGAAGTCTGTGCCCTCGATTTCAATGCCAAAGTTCCTATTGATATCTGTCCACTGACTGTTGAAGAGTGAGTTGCTGCTGCAGCTGCTGATAATGCCGCTGATATGTCAATTGCACCCAATACGTCGGTTGGTTTTGCAGTTGCTCCAACTACGAAGACTGCGTTAACGTGTCCATTGCTAAGAAATGGATTTGCGCTTGTTGGGCCCAAATTTGATAGACCGGCTGCAAATACGCTTGCCATCCCTAATGTTGCTCCTAAGAAAAGAGCTCCTGTTGCTACTGCTGCTATTTTCTTTACATTCCTTACTAATTTCGCTTTCATGTTTACCTCACATTTTACTCGGACTTAACTTATTTTAAGTGTCTAAGGCTTTGATGCCTTAACGATTTAATAAATTAGGTATTTAAAAAGGTTTCTATTTTTATTCTTTACCAATTTTGAGTGAAAAATACTTTATTTTTCACTTGCATTGACATCGAATAAAGGCAAAAAGCCATTTACTTTTTCTCAATCTGCTTTTTTAATTCCTCTAACTGCTGTGAAAGCAAAATCGTTTGGCCGGAAAAAATCTTTATCCTTTGGTCCATCTCATTCATCCTTCCCGAAAGGTCGTTTAATAATGCCTGCAAGTCCGTAATGGAAAGCTTCGTGTCCTTTGTCGTTAACACTTCTATTGAAGAGGGAGCATAATCCATTACAAAACCGAATAAGTCTACAACATTACCTTTGATCTTAAAGTCTGCAAAAGATGAATAGAAGCCGTCCTTTACTTCCTGCGGCTCTGCGTATTTTTCCTCCTTTATTTCTAATTTCTTTCCGTTTTCCTCAATGTTTGAAAGTATTTTTTTCAATGAATCAATCACTGCCTCTTTCGGCTTCCCAAGCAGCTCTATCGTGCATTTTAGTTCTATATCATCTTCTGCCATGTTTATTTTAAATTAGCAACCTATTTAACATTTTTACTTGCTTTTTTTATTGTTGATGAAAACAAAAATCATCGCAAACCTTGAATGGAAAGCTTTATTTCATTTAACATGATTTCAGCATCTGGCTGGTATAAAATGTCTATGCTCTCTTTTCTATAATACTTTATGTTCTTGAGCATAAACTCAATTTGATTAACGGCGTAAGAGAATAAATCGATTTTATTCAGCTTACCTATTTTCTTTATGTATTCCTTATATCTATTCTTGTTTTCCAACACCTTAAATCCCCTCCATAAATCATATATGTCTTTTAGCATGTTCCTATCTGCCAATGCAAACGTTTTTTCAGCCATCAAATATTCGAGGCTGTATGAGGGAACAGCTAATGGCGGAATTAAATAACCAAGATAATAGAGTAAATCAAACAATTCTCTCTTTTCTGGCATCTCCAAAATTTCCTTGCTTTTGACGCCCCATATATCTATGTCAACGCCTTTGAATCTGAACTTGCACCTTTCTCTTTCATTGGATTTGCTTACAAGTACTGCTCCGAGCTTTGATATAAAATCAAATGTTTCCTTGTAATTATAGCTAAACAAATCTATGTCATACGATAATCTTTGATATTTTCCAAAGTATATTTTGTTTAAGGCCGTTCCGCCATAAAGCCCTATGTTCTGATTGCTAATTTCAAGCTTTGGAAACAGTTCAGACATTACAGAATAAGTAGCTAAATCATCTTTTATTCGGGTAGAAGATATGCCTGTTTGTATTGCTATTTTATCCGCATCAAATTCCATTTTTCCACCTCCTCAAATTCAAGCTGTCAAATATTTTCCATTCTTTGTTGTAATTTGTGAAGCTATGGTTAAACAAAAACGAAGGGCCGTTCTTGCTGTCGCTTATTGCTTTGATTTCTCTAATAAATTCTGCAGGCGCTATCCCTTCCAGTACATAACCTGCGCGCCTTACAACAGAAATGTTTGAATGCTTCACATAAGAAAAAAATTCCGCCCATTCCTCATTCTTCGTTTTCCTGTTGTTCAAAGCAACAAAAATTGATTGGAAGTCTGCATACTTTACTTTGTAGAGCATGTCAAAGAGGGTCTTCGGAAATGTTGAAACCAGTATCTCATTTCCATCTAATATCACTGACTGGGTTCCATAAAAATGGTTTTTAATATTCACGTTTATTATTTTCTTGTCCAAGACCTTTATTGGTAAGTGATTTTTATAGGAGCACACATAAATTGTTCCCATTGTTTCGGTTTTCAACCCTAATAGATACAAAGCAGATGAAAATCCAATGTATCCGTTGAAGAACCTGCTTGCAATGTAAAACGGGTTATGGCTTTTTGAGTATATCCCCTTGCTAATCTTTATTATCTCTCCCTTTTTTTCCAGTTCCTTCAAAGCGTAATAAATTCTCTTGTAGCTTATTTTATTTTTTGACTTTAGAGAGCTTAAATTGAACATTTCTGGTAGATTTTCTTTGTTGATTAATTTTTGCATAAATTACCTTTTTTGTCATTATAAAGAATAATAATCAATGTATATTTAAAAACTTTCTATCCACAAAAATCTAGTTACTATACTAAATAACGTAAATTTTTATATGTAGACTTTCAAATTATAGCATGGATGATGACAAGATAGAAGCTCTTTTTAAGGAAGTTCTAAAGGAAATCGGTATTCAGGAAGGCACAGAAGTATTGAAGAATACTCCAAAAAGGATCGCTAGAGCTTACAAGGAAATATTTGCAGGAATGGATGACGGCAATGAACCTAAGATAACACTTTTTAAAAACCCTGGCTACAACGACATACTTGCAGTAAAAGATATTCCATTCTATTCAATGTGCGAGCACCATCTTCTGCCTTTCTTTGGAACAGTATCGATAGCATACATACCTGGAGATGAAATCTTGGGCCTGTCAAAGTTTCCAAGGATAACGAAGTTCTTTGCGGCTAAGCCGCAGGTACAGGAAAGACTGACAAAGGAAATAGCTAATTTTGTAAGTGAAAAAGTCAAAGCAAAAGGCGTTCTTGTAATAATAAAAGCAAGGCACATGTGCATGGAGATGCGCGGTGTCAAATCGTTAAATGCAGAGACCAGAAGCTCTGCTATCCGAGGAGTATTCAAGGAGAGCAAGGAAACAAGAGAGGAAGCTCTAAAACTTTTATTGGAAGGTTAGATGTCAATCAACGTAGCAGTTTACATGCATGTCTCAATTAATGGCATGATCGCTAGATTGGACAACAGCGATTTTTCATCTGAGCTTGCCAGATCTGATTTCCTAAAGACGATTAAAAGGTACAAGGTAAATGTCATAGGCAGAAACACCTTTAACACAGCTTCAAAAAGCAATGGTTTTCCTTTGGATGGATTGAATATAGTCGTAACTAAACACGGGATAAAGCTGAAAAAGGAATGGAAAAATGTTATAGTAACTGACAAAAAGCCAAAAGAGATAATAAAAATAATAGAAAGCAGGGGTTACAAAAATGCGATGGTTGCAGGAGGAAAGCTGGCCACAAGCTTTTTGAAGGAAGGCCTGGTAAACGAAATTTATCTAAATGTAGAACCCATTGTTTTCGGCAAAGGCATCCCAATATTTGCAAACGAAAACTTTGAAAAGAACCTTAGGCTGTTGCAGGTAAAAAAGTTTTCAAAGAACGAAGTCAGACTGCACTACAAGGTCTTGAATTAGAATAAAGATAATAACGTAAGACTGGTATATTTAGAATGTATGCGATACACTTATTTCAACAAAATTAATGTATCATGATACACTAATTTTATATGGGCTCATTTAATCTCTAAAATACACTTTTCACGGAATTAGCGTATATTTACATACTTCTGTCTATTTGGCAACAAAAAGAATATAAACATGCAAGCAGACCACTGCTGGAGGGTAAGAAGGAATATGTTTAGTTAATATAAACATATGATTAATAAATATAAACACATGTTTATGTATTTAGATATATTAAATTTACTGTTTTCAAACTACAATGCACTAATAAATGTAAGAGAAGTAACGAGGAAACTAAAATTGAATCCGGCTACAGCAAGTTTATTAGTTAAAGAGTTATATGACCGTGGTCTAATAAAATACGCTGAAAGTGGCCGTTCAAAAATATTAAAGCTTAACATTGAAAATAGTGAGTTGATAGACTTCTTATCCATTGCAGAGACCTACAAAAAAATCAAGTTTATAGATCAGTTTTCCTTTAACCAGTTTTTCAAGATATTGAAATTTGATGAGAATTTGGACATTGTAATTATATTTGGTAGCTATGCAAGAGGTGATTATTCAAAAGACAGCGACTTAGACCTTCTTGTTATTTCAAAACATAAAGAGCAGTTACCATCATACGTTTTGCCCATTAAATTGCATGAGATAAGCATGACAAAAGAAACGTTTCTAGAAAACCTTGAAAATGGAAATGAAGTTATTAAAGAGATAATAAAAAACCACATAACAATAAAGGGAGCAGAGACGTTCTTACAAACTATAGTTAAAAACTATGGAAACTAAAATCATTTGGTGCTTTAAAAAGGCAGGTACAAAGATAATAGACCCAAACGAGAACATGCAGTCGTCTTTCACGAAATTGGCCATTCAAACATTGAAATCTGCTGAAATAACACTTAACCAGAAAGATTTTGTGTGGGCTACATCGATGATATACTACGCAGAATATTATGCACTTTATTCTTTGCTGTTAAAGATAGGAATAAAATGCGAAAATCATGAATGTTCACTTGAAATTGCCGATTTCTTACAGGGAAATTAATTAATTTTGAAGGCATAAAAAGAGCTAAGAAACTTAGAATAGACGCACAATATTATTCGAAGACAGAGAATGACGATGAATTACAAAAAGAGCTTAAAAATGCTAAAACCATCGTAAATGATATTATTAATATAATTAGCAAACCCAGCGCCAAGGAAATAAAAGAATACAGAAACAGATTATTAAAGCTAATTGAAAGTTGAAAATATAGAGTACGACGCTAATTTCTATTTAAGGCGTATTTTCAAAGCAAAACTTGGTACATTTAGTTTAATAAAATTAATTTATCGTAATACATTGAGTGGGTTGTTCATTTAATCTTTAGAAGCCATTTCCATAATGGAATAAACTTAACCTTCTTTCCTTCTATTTTTTCCTCTGCTTCGTAGTCCCAGGTTATGACCAAGAGATTATTGCAATGTAGGTCTTCGGAAGCAATGATAAGATTCTTTATTTCTCTTTCATTTATAGCTTGTCTATCTGGTGCATATATAACTTGTATTAGCTCTGTGATTTTACTCCTATCTTTCAATACAAAGTCAACTTCTCTTTGCTGGTAATCTTTCCAATAAAAAACATCATAATCCTCTTTTTGTCTTAACAATTCTAGAAAAACTATGTTCTCCATCTGTCTCCCATACTCATTTTTGCCGGAAGTATTGACAAAACCATTATCATTCAGATATACTTTTTTAACAGACAAAGAAGATTTTCTCAATGAATACGAAAAGCGCGGGACGAAAAAACAGAAAAAAGCGTCCTCAAATAATTGTACATATGAGTATACACTCTTTTGACTCACATGTATGCCCATACTTTTTAGGGTTTTGTATTGTTTGCTTATTGAGAACTCTTTCCCAAATGCGGACAAAATTGAGTTCATAATAATCTTTACGACTGGTATGTTTCTTATTCCAAACCTTTCGGTTAAATCCTTAAAGACCACTAAATCCAGATACTGCCTAAAGAACTGTACGGGTCTTGCATTACCGAACACTATGTCTGGAAACCCGCCGTTGGCTAGATAATTTGATAGTTCATACTTTATGCTGCTGCTCCTTTCACTCGACAGGGGTGGCAAGAAATCTATACTCTTTGTTCTTAGCAACTCCTTAAAAGATAATGGAAGAACCATTAATGGCAGAGATCTTCCACGCAACGAAGTCGCTATTTCCTTGCTAAGTAATTTAGACGAAGAACCTGTGATGACTATTTTATATCGTTTTTTCTCGAAAAGAGTGTAGACAAAACGTTCCCAGTCTTTCAAATTTTGAACTTCATCTAAAAATAGATAAGTAGGCTCTCTGCCATATATCTCCTTTGATAAATATGGTAACTTTAATAGTTCTTCCCGCCTAAAACTTATAGTTTCCTCATCTTCGAAGTTTATAAATAAATACTCCTCTGGTTTAAGTGATTTTTCTTTTATAAATTCAAAAATTAAGTAGGTTTTCCCTGCACGCCTAGGCCCTATTATAGTGGTAATAAAATTTATAGTAGGTTCTAATTTTAGCCCACGAACCTTTACATCCAATGAACCAATGTCCTGCTTTTTGTTAGGATATAGGTTTTTATATCCATAGTAGTATGGGGGGGGTAATGATTATATTTAAAGTTTACCCCTATAATTAGGTATTTCCCTTAGAGATTTCTTAAACAGGGAAACTACTTAGATATTATGTCCCCTTATAAATTCAATATATCTACCTTATGTGCTATCTAGAAACGCCAAACCGGAGTTAAGGTAGAATCTTTCATTTTTTATTGAAATACTTAGGAGTATTTGAAATTGAAATCACCACACTGAAAATGCGCCAACCGGGATTCGCACCCGGGTCGCTGGCTTGGGAAGCCAGAGTTATGCTGCTAGACTATTGGCGCTTTTTGACATGCATATAGGTTATCTATTAAAATATTATACTTTCTCTGCTTTCAATGCAAGGATTCTTTTAAAAAGCCATGTAAAGCTTCTTTTTACCTGCATACCGGAGACTAGTATACTTGTCTGCAATGCTATAGACAAAACAACAAATGCTATTACAAGCACGTTTGCAAATCCATCGACTTTTTCTCTTAAATGCATATTAATCTATGATATACTGCAATTAAAAAGCTTAAAATCCTTAAACTTTTATATACATGTATAATAATTAATTAATATGGCACTTTTCAAGAAGAAAAAGGAAGAACCCGTGAACCCCTATTATCAGGAAAGCAACCTTAGGCCTGTTGCGCCTGAGAATCCTCCTCAAAATGCTAACCAGCAGAATGCGGTACAGCAGCCTGCTGTCCAAAATACTGCAGAACAGCAGGTGCAAGCCAATACGCAGCAGCAAAAGCAGAATTATTCCATTCCTCTTATACCTGTTCCAAGCGTAAAGATACCTGACATTAACCTGCAGCCTGTAAGATCCGCAGGGATAAGTGTATTAGATGCATTAAGGCTGGAATCAAACAGCAAATCTATAGCATTCATAAAGATGAGCGATTTCAAAAAAGTCCTTGACGACATAAAGGAATTGGAAAAGAGGATAACGCAGTCACAAGTAGACTTGGAGAATTACTCAAAGGCATTGGATACACAAAGAGAATACGTAAAGAATTACAACCTACTTATACAGGATATGAGAAAAATGATGGAAAGGATGTCAACATATCTTTCAAACGTAGAGGAGTAAATTGACAAAAGAAGAAATAGACATTGACCTTTTCAGGAAGCTTGACCTGAAAGTCGGAAAGATACTTGAAGCTGAAGACGTGGAAAAAAGCAGCAAGCTCATAAAACTAAGGGTTTCTTTGGGAGACAGAGAAAAAACCATACTTAGCGGCATAAGGAAAGAGTACAAAAGCAGCGATTTGATGGGTAAGAAGATAATAATAATTGATAACCTAAAGCCGGCAATGATCATGGGGCTGCAATCTCAGGGCATGCTTTTAGCTGCTTCAGATGAAGAAGGAAACCTTTCTCTTTTAACGGTTGACAAGGACATAAAGGAAGGCAGCTCTATCTCCTAGGCAAAGCCCTTTTCCCTTATCACAGATATGGGATCGCTGTCCACAGCAATAGTATCGTTCGGCAGGTATTTCTTGAATATTGGCGTGTCATACCTTGAATCCATGAGCACTATTGCGCACTTATCATTCTTTGACCTTATTCCTCTCCCGGCGGCCTGCATTACCTTTATCATTGTTGGAAGGACCTGCGCATACTCAAACCCGTTGCCCATTTTTTTGTCATAGTAGATCTGCATTGCCCTTAGCTTTATAGAAGGCGGCTCGAAAGGCACACCAACTATGCCTATCAGCTTTATCATGTTGTTCTTTATCCCTATGCTTTCCGAGAAATTTCCGTTCATCACTGCAAAAAGAACTGAGCTTGAAAGGGAAAGCTTTTCCATTATCTCGTTTTTCCTTTCCCTTTCCATCTTCTGCTCTTCCTTTATTACCCTTCCTTTTTCATTGATCAAGGGATATATCCTTTCCATAAAGGAATAGGACGGAAAGAAGAATATCATGTTGTACTTTGCCTTCTCCATTATATCATTTATTGAATCTGCTATCCTGGAGTATTGCTCTTCCCTTGACGAAAATCTAGAGGTTACCTCTCTGTCTATTACCATTAGCCTGTTATCGCTTACGGCATCGCCCTTTACTTCCAAGCTTTCATGCCCCTCCAGACCAAGAAGGTTTGAAAACATCTCTATCGGCCTGAAAGTGCCGCTCATTAATATAGTAGAATAAAACGAATCTATAACCCCTTGGGAATAAATGGCCGGGTCCAATGAATTTACGTTTATCCTCCTGCCCTTTTCATCTATTGAAACGTATATTATGTCTTCTTCCTTGGCAGAGAGAAGCTTTTCCGTAAAGTTCTTCAGTATAAACGCCGCAGGTATGTTGTACCCTTTCTCATGGAATTTAACTATATCTTCCATTTTATCCAGGTCTGCTTCACTGAATATGTCCCTTATATCTACTGCACTTTCATTTGTTGCTTTTCTTATCTCTGCTATTATCCTGTCTACCTTTACGGCAATGTCATTGTAGCCAGCAATGTTAGCTTCAGAATAAGCTTTTTCGAGGTTTCTCTGGGATATTGAAAAAGAGTTCATATCCAGAATTTTGGCAGGCAAGTTGTGCGCTTCATCAACTACAAGAACTGTACTTGCAGGATCTATGCCTGTCCTTATGGTAAAACCAAGCGCTATGCTTGGATCAAATGCATGCGAATAGTTTGCAACGACAACCGTTGATTGTTTTGCATTAAGAAGGGAAAGCTCATATGGGCAAAGCTCAAATTCCTTTGCGGTCTCCATCACGCTTTTTGGGTCTGAGATATTTCCGGACAAAGCCTCTATTGCAGCAGGCTTGACATCCTTGCTTTTTGTAAACGTGTTGCTGTAAAAATCGCACATGTTCTGCTCCCTTACGGCCCTGCAGAACTCTATGAACAAAGACGGCTCAACGCTATTCTCAAAAAGGCACATCGACCTTTTTCCGTTTATGCCTGCAAAGCTTATCTTTTCGGATGAAGAATCGTTTATCCTCTTCATTGTGTCATATACAATGTTTTGGTGCGTATGCTTTGCTGTCAAGAATAAAACCTTTAGGTTGTTTTCCTTTGCCGCCTTTACTGCTGCGTATAGAACGGCTGCCGTCTTTCCCATGCCTGTTGAAGCCTGTATTATAAGCTTTCCCCTTTCCCTTACCGTTTTTTCAACTGCATCGGCTATGTCTCTCTGCCCGCTTCTCATTGACTTGAAAGGAAATGAAATCATATTCTTTACTCTAATTCGCTACTAAAATACGTTCACATTTCATAAAACATTCTTCTCAGATTGTTTTATTTGGAAGGCCGTTTTCTGTTATGCCAGAATTGAAGTTGCTAATCTTAGACAGTGACTCATTGTAGCTTATAAAAGATGTTGAGTTTAACATTGTGCCGTTGAGCTTCATTGAAATTGAAATGCCTGCTGCCAGGCTGTTTAGAACGGTTATGTTGTATTTTTTGTAAACGCAGCTTGTCAGCAAGCCGCTCAATTCTTCTTTACCAACCTTGCCTGCTATCAACGGGCTGTTGCTGCTGTTTATGCCTACTGAGAAAGAGGAAAGGGTGAAAAGGCATGGATAACCCTTGTAGGTAGTGTTGTATGCCTCCAAAAGGGAAACGCTGCTCATGTTTAGTGAATTTAACAGGGCGTTGCTTATGTTTTCCATGCTTTCATTTAATGAAATGCATGAAACTCTTCCTGCCGTTGCAGATGAACCTGAACACAGGTAAGTGTCATTTCCAAGGGCGAAAACATACGAAAGCGAAGTCAAATTGTAGTTTATTCCTGCTGAAACTGGTATAAAGGTAGTGAAGTTTGAAAATGCCTCGGAATTTCCGTTCAAACCATGAATCAATTGTATTTGACCCTTTGCATTCTCAGTGCTGTTTGACCCGCTGCCGTTTGACAGTGAAGTAGATGTTGAAAGGCTGTAATTTACGCTGTAAAGCAATTCTTTGCCGTTCGGTATTGTATTTTGGTAGGTCTGCAATCCGAGTATGTCATTGTAAACTGCGCTTTTCAATGACGAGTTTGCAACGCTGTATGCCTGTAAAGGTATTCTTGTATTTGCGGTACTGCTTTTTCCTATGCCGAAAAGCAGAATTATTACTGCAAAAACAATAAAAGCGGCTGCTATCCCAAAAAGGTAGTACTTTTCCATCTTTATTCGTTCCCGGCCTTTTTGCTTATTGATTTAGGAGTTTCTCCACCGTGCCATGTAAGCCTTGGCCTTATCTGCACAGGATATATCCTCTCTGAATTGTCATCAAGTATTATGCATGCTCCCGGCAATCTTGGCAGGTCCATAAGGTATTTACGTATGTCTGAACCCATGTATGTTTGCATTACTGTGTTCAATGCATCTATGTCTAATTTTGCCGTCACATGCTGCGATATTATTATATCAGACTGTGTTATTATGTCTGTGTCTAATTTTCCAGGCTGCTGGGTTGCTATCACTAATCCTATTCCCGGCTGCCTTCCCTCTTTTATTACCCTTGATAAAGAAGCGGTTGCTGCGGTTTTGCTGTTTGCTGGCAGGAACTCGTGAACCTCATCTATGAACATCCAAACTATCGGTATCGTCCTTTTTTTCTCTTCTTCCGTTATCTCCGTTGAATTTATTTCATTCAATTCCTCTACCCTTCTCTGCGTTGTCCTTATTTCCAATATCTTCTGAGATAGTAACCCTATAACCAAAGCTCTCAAGCTAAACTCACCCAACGAATGGGCATAAAGGCTTATGTCCAGTATGTTTATGTGCCCTGGAACAAGCAAATCCTCTATTTTTGTTCCTTCTCTTTCAAACAAACCCCACCTCAAAGCCGATTCAAACCTTTCCTTTACCGCTTCCTTTATCGTATCAGAGGTTGCTACCTGTGAGTTTATGTTTTCTATTATGTCCTTTAAGTCGTAGGCTTTATTTTCCTCTTGCAAAGCCTCTAACACCTGGTTTATAAGTATGCCGTACTCATCGTTTATTGAAAAGCCGAAGATGTCGCACCAGTCGCTTGTCGAAAGCTCGTTTGCAGAGATTGAAAACGGGTAATCGGCCATCTCCACGTTTTCCTCCTTTACCCTGTCGAACGCGCCTTTGGGAACGAATACGTTTATGTTTTTGAATGCTGTTGGCTGGTAGCCCCATTGTTTTAATATGTCTGCTTCCTTGTAATTCGGGTTCTTCATCGTCCAGTATATCCCCATTGTATCGATTATCAATGAGGTAATGCTGTTTGCGGTTTCCTCCTCTAAAGAAGCTAAACCTTCCGCTATCACCCCCATCGTATAGCTTTTTCCGGAGCCTCTTTTTCCGGCTATTAAAACTACATGCGGTCTTAATGCATCGAGCATGATGTTGTTTCCCAAGCTAACTACATTGCCCATCGTTATGTACTGCTTTCCTATCAGAGTAGTCGCTAGATCCCCGTAATCCTTGTGGTCTTTCTCGTTTCTCCCTATAACTACGCTGTAAGGCATAGTATATGATAAGAATGTGTGAATTAAATCATTTGCTGCCTTCAATTTGCGATAAAATCAAAGGTATAACTACCCTAGTTTGCAATAAATCAAACTATGTTTTGCCCTGCTTTTCCAGCCATTCCTTCTCATCTATTTTTATTGATTTGCCCTTTACCTGCTCTTTGTCATATCTCTTCTCCAACTGCTTAATCTTTGACAAGAAAGCCTCGTCCAAATCAAAATTCAAGTGATCGGACAAGGCTAAACAGCCGAAGAAAACGTCTGCTGTCTCGTTCTTTATCTTTTGCAGGAATTCGCTGTCTTCCCTTGCCTTCTCATCGAGCTCTTTTCCGTCCTTCCACAGGAAAAGCTCCAACAGCTCATTCGCTTCCACTGAAATGTCTTCTGCTAAGTCTTTTGAGGTCTGAAACTGTCTCCAATCCCTTTCGTCTATGAAATTCTTTGCAACTTCAGCAAGCTCCTTTACGCTTTTTTCCATAGTATAAGTAAAAAATACGGTAATTAATCTTTTCGTCTGCTTATTACAACTAAGAAAACATGTATGAGACTATGCTTTTTGCCTGGCTGTAACCTATTTCTTTGTTCAAGGATGAAACTACAACTAAAGATTTGCCGTTCAACAAATAAAGCTCAGTAACATTTTCCAGTGACGAATTCGTTGAATTCAGCTGTCCGTTTATGTAAATCATGCTTGAACTGCCTATAGTAGAGGTATTAAACTTCAGTCTTGAATCATTTGCGTACTCTGAAGCTATGCCTGTCTCCGCTGAAGTGAAAATTGTGCTAGCTTCAGAAGAAGAATTAATGTAATACGCTGTTGATATGAGCGTAGTTATGTTATTTTTGGATTTATTTGTTGAGATCTGTGCAATTTCAGAAGAGGGTATAAATTCCTGAAATGACGCTGCTACAGTTCCCGCGGGAAACTGCCCAGTTCCTGCATAAGCCTTTACTTCAGTTGAATTTGCCGTTTGATTGTATATTAAGGACCAATTTCCCCCCATTATAGAATTTAGGGCCGGACTTGAAAGGTAAGTTATTGGAGTATAACCTACAGAGCTTACAGTTGTTATTCCTGAGGGATGAATAAGAAAGACTGCAATTGCAATTACGGCTACTATTACTATGGCCGCAGGTACAATGATTTTTATAGGGATTTTAACCGGGTTTTTGCCTTGTGACTTCTTTTCCGCTGCATCGCTGTCGCTTGCATTTGAATCTGCAGTGTTTTTTGATTTGCTTTCTTCAGCTTTCTTCCCCTTCTCCAAATCTTGATTTGCTTTTTTGTCTTCTTCTTTTTTTAAATCAAGATTCTGCTTGTTTTTATCAGAATCCATGCAATACCTAAATTATTGTGGTATTTAAAAGTTTCCCCAATGCTTATTTCAGTAGTTCTTCCATCTTGCTTTCCAGTTTTCCAGAAATCCCCTTTACCTTCTTCAAAGAAGAAAAAGGCTCATCCCTAACAACTAAAGAATTGTAATTCTCGTTCTTGTTTAAGGTAATGGAGAACTGTGCTACATAAAGATGTAGCAGCTTTGAGAACTGTCTAAAGAATAAGAGGTTAACGCACTCTCCTCTTCTTATATAAGGGTTGCCGCACATGCTACCTGATGGGTAGGATTTCTCAATGTATAGATTAAGGTCTGCTGCCGCTTTTTCCAGGTAATCTATCAGATTTGATCCATTTTCCTGTCTTTTTAGGTTTATTTTTACTTGATAGGCGTTTTTATCTTCGTATGCCATTTCAGTACAATGAATAGATTCATTATTTAAATCTTTTGACTAATGCGGAATAAATTATTAAATTGTTTCAATTTACGCACGCTGCTATAAAGGACTTGTCGGTTCTAAACAGGCAATGAAAAACGCTGGGTGCAGGATTCGAACCTACGCATCCTTTCGGAAACCGGTTCTCGAGACCGGCGCTTTAACCGCTCAGCCAACCCAGCTTTTCATTTTTTTATATGGATTTTACATGTATTATTACTTTAAATTTTACTTTTGCTATTAAAATAGCATGGAAGTAACGCTTGTAGCTGAAAGTTTGGATCCTAGCAGAGGTAGCGCTTCTAGGTATGGTTATGAGCTAAGCAAGGTAAAGGAGATAAAAAATGTAGTAGACTTTTCAAGATCCTTAAAAACCGGGGGATTTTTAGATGAATGTCTAAACAAAGGCTACAGGAGGAAAAAAATTATTGAAAGAAACTCAGGTAACCTAGGAAAGTTGCTTCATTTTACACAGCCAGAATCTTTTATTCAAACAAGAGAGCTGGATAAAAAGAAAATTATGGTTACGGTGCATGACCTGGCCCCATTCAAGACAAAAGATTTTTTAAATCAGAATTCTGTCAAAGAACGCGCTTCAGACAAAAAAAAGTTTATAGCTGCGATAAGAAGGGCCGATAGGATAATATCTGATAGCACGCAAACAAGGGATGAAATAGTGGATTTGGTAGGGATAACACCTGAAAAAATAGCTATAAACCCTCTTGGAATATCGGATAAGTTTAAGAAAATTGACACTAAGAAAGCGGGGATTATAGGATATTTTGGAAGCATTAGCAACAGAAAAAGGGTAGACAAATTAATAGAGGATTTCATTGCCTCGGGCATAAGCGCAAAGTTTAAACTTGTGGTGTATGGGGACGGATCAAAAAACAACCTATCGCTTAAAAATAAATACGAAAAATTCGGGAGTGTTATATTCAAAGAAAGCATTAAAGAGGAAGAGCTGGTAAAAATCATAAATTCCTTCGATTATTTCTTTTACCCAACTCTTTATGAAGGATTCGGTCTGTCTTTAGCGGAATGTATAGCGTGCGGCGTACCTTCCTTCATATACAAAGACGCAATAATTCCGCAGGAAGTTAGAAAATACGCATTAGAAGTTGAAAGGATAGATGACATAGAAAAATACGACAGAACGGAGATTGAAAAGGACTTTGCAGACAGATCAAATAAAATAAAGAAAGAGTTTACCTGGGAAAACAACATAGGTAACCTTCTGACAGAATATAAAAACTTGCTTGGTTGATATGCAAAAAACAATATGCATAACAGATACACAGCTGTATTCAATTAACGGCGGGGGCCAAGTCGTTGTAAGATCGCTAATAAGCGGGCTGCAGAAAAACTATAATATAATATACATTGGCGACAGCGATGAATTTCTGAATTACGGCAATGTAAAAACCATAAAGCCATTTAAAAGCTTTGTTTATAAGCTCGGAATAAACAAAATGCACGTTCTTGCTAGGGGAATCGAAAGATTGTGCTTTAAACTGCCGGCTTTAAGTAAATTAATAATAAAAAATATAGAACTTAATTCAGACGTAATAATAAGCAATAGCACAGTAGATTACCTGACACTAAAAAGAAACAGAGATGTTTACTACAAATCTGCAGTCATAGTAAAACACCACCCTTACTATAAATTCAATCAAAAGTACCCTGGCTTCATAATCAAAGGGCATAAATTTTTCATATTTGTAGAAAACCATGAAGAGCAGAAAAGGCTAAGCAAAGACTACGGAAAGAGAGTTGTCGTTGTATACCCTCCTGTGAATATCAAGGAAAAATACAACAAAGAAAACGTGGCTAAAAGCCTAATAGAAAAGACAGCGGGCAAAAAAGTTATATTAAGCATAGGACGGCTAAGCGAAAACCAGAAAAGATTCTCTGTTGCGATATCCGCAATGAAGGAACTAACAAAATCAGGGGAGAACTTTCTTTATTTGATAGCTGGAAATGGCCCCGACAGGGAAAGGTACCAAAACATGATAAACAGCTTACAGCTGCAAGACAAAGTGTTACTTTTAGGGTTTATAAATGAGGACGAGAAATCTTTTCTTTTGAGTATATCGAAAGCAGTATTAATTGTTTCTGACAGGGAAACATTTGGATTAAGCATGGCAGAGGCGCTTAGATTTGGAGTGCCTGTTATTTCTACTAAAACGAGCGGGTCGCTTGATTTCATAAAGAATGGGAAGAATGGGTTTTTGGTGGACGGCGATGCAAAGGAGATATCTGAAAGGATATTGTGTATTTTAAGATTAAAAAATAAGGAGTATGACAGGATGAGAATGAACTCCGAAAAATCATGCAGCAAATTAAAACCTGAAATCGCGATAAAAAACATAAAGAAGAGGATTGAAGAGCTGTTAAAGTAAGAATTTAATCATTAATTTTTGGATTTAGCCATGAAGATTCTGGTAAAAAGCTGTGAAGTAATCTATGTTTTCCTCGGAAGTGGAGTCTGAATAAAAAAGAAGCACATTTTTCGTCAGAAACTTGATTCTTTTTATGTTTAACTTATAAAGCTTGTCCATTATTGAGTTTAATATTTTTGTAGGCACCCTGCTAAAATAAAGATCAAATCCATAGTCTGACGGATTTATGCCTATTTTATTGGGATCTACAAAATTTACGTTATCCAGCATAAAATGTGAATTTAGCAGATGGCTTGAATAGTTATAGACTTTTTTATTTGCTAATTTTAAGTACACAAAAGCAAGATTTATCAGGATTTTGCCTTGCATAGTATTTGTTATTAAACCCTCTCTTGATGTTATGCCTTCTGAGATTATCCTGTCTCTGTAGTACTTGAAGCCCCTGACAGCATACTTAAAAATCCCCTTTGCATAGCGGGTCTCGCGCTTTGAGCTTATGGCGTTCTTTGAATATAACGCCGGAACAAAGTACACTTTTATCCCCTTGCTTATAGCCCTGGCAATAAGCTCTATGCCTTCCCCTTCGTTTGAATCTATCCAATTTCCTATCTTTTCCATCGTGGCTCTGCTGCAGAACTCTGATTGGGAGAAAAGGCTGTTCTCTTCGTAGTTTTTTAGTGCGTAATATACTATTTTTGACAGGGATTCTGAGTAAACCGTGTCAAAATCAACTGTGAAAACAAAATTTCCTTTTGTGTTGTTGAAAGCTATCTGCCTACCTTTCCCCCTAGTGCATTTTTCCTGTATTATTTCTATGTTATTGTATTCCTTTTGATATTCCTTTAGTATCTCATATGTTCCGTCTGTAGAATAGTTGTCAACAATAACCATCTCAAAATTATCTCTGAAGTCTTTGAACTGGTCTATTATTGAATCTATCGAATTTTTTATATAGGAAGAGCTGTTATAAACCGTGCCGTATATGCTTACCTGCGGATTTTCAACCATATGATAAATATTAATCGCATATTTAAATATTCAGATATAATGAATTCTGATGGAGCCAAATATACTTTTCATAGTCTGTGACACGCTGAGAAAGGACGTATTGGAGCTCTACGGCGGGGAAGCCAAGACTCCTAATCTTATAAAATTAGCGGATGACTCGATGGTTTATGAAAATGCAATAGCGCCTTCGCCTTGGACATACCCTTCGCATGTTTCCATGTTTACCGGCCTTTACTTGAATGAGCATAAGGTACATGAAACCCTTGAGGTAAAATCATACAAAATAAACAAGTTTCATCAGGAACTGAAAACAGAGTATGTAGCAGAATATTTGAATGCTAGGGGGTACACCACAGAGGGTCTGTCTGCGAACCCTTTTGTTTCTCCATTTTCCTTCTTTGACAGAGGTTTTGACAGCTTTTACACAATAGACCCGAGACCTGACACTAGAAAAACAGAGCTTATAGAAGAAGCAAAAAAATTGGGCAAAAGCCCTGCAGAGATACTAAAGGCTCTGATTAAAAAAGGCAGGTTCATTGACATAGTAAGATACTTCAATTACCTGCAGTATATGAAAAAGCTTGACAAACTTTATAATTACCCGTTGGAAAAAGGAGCTTCTCTTTCAAACAAGATGGTAGAGAATGGGATATGGCGTTCTAAGTCATTTAAGTTCCTAAATCTTATGGAGATGCATGAATCGTATGAAACAAACAGCCATGGCGATGAGATATTCAAGAACTTCACTGGCATAAAAAACATATCAAAAAAGAGGGTTGAAAAACTGAAAAGCAAATATATTTCGGCTGCAGAGTACCTTGACAAAAAGCTTGGCGAGCTCATAGAAGCCGTAAAAAAGGAGGGATTCTATGACGACACAATGATAATAATAACCAGCGATCATGGACAGGCATTCAATGAGCACGGATACATGTACCACGAGATATTTTTATACGACGAAATAATCCGCGTACCTCTTATTATAAAGTACCCCAACAGTAAAAAATTCGAGAAAAGGCAAGGGTACCAAAGCACTGTAAACCTGTTCAAACTCATAAAATCAATTCTAGATGGAGGTGATGACTCGATTTTGACAACTGAGACAGCATTTTCCGAATCTTACGGGGCGGCTTTGTCGCTCCCCGACAGATTTAAAGACAGAATGGAATACGTTAAGGAGAACTATGAAAAGCCAAGAAAGTGCGTTTTTAAGGATGGTTACAAGCTATCTGTTGAAGGGGCTACTGGGAAGGTAGAAGAATTTACGTTGAATGGAAAGGGCATAGATCAAAAAGAGAACGCAGACAAGTTTAAAGATCTGATTAATGAGCTTGAAATATTCAAAGGAAAAGAGAACTTCAAGCTACCTAACTTCCAGTAAGGATTAACTTAAAAACCTCTTTATAGCGTAATTCTTGTAAACAAAGAAGACCAAAATCAGCATTACTCTCCTTAAAAAAGGCTTATTCCTTAGAAGTTTTAATCCATACTCCTTAAAAAACTTCCGGGTATCCCCTACCAAACCGCTTTTGTCTCCCTTTAACATATCAAGCCTAGTTTGTGCCTGGAATATAACCGTATCCAAAAACAACAATGCCAAATTTGAATTGCTTTTTGCTATAAGTTCTCTTATAAATCTTAAGGAAGGGATATTCAATCCAATCTCACTTTCTATTGCTTTATTCAAGTCGTTTTGCTTGGAGGTATTGTTTGCATGCACCCGGTAAAAAGTAAGTTTATTACTGTCTATAATTATGTTTGCATTGTTAACTAATGATACAGAAAGCGAAAAACAATCCGGGTTGCCCCTCAAATTTATAATATCCTTTGAGTATTTTTCTATCAAGCTCTTTTTTATCACTATTGCACTCATGCAAAAAGCGGATGAATGCAAAATATTGTAATTTTTATTATAGTCGCTTGGGATAATTTTTAACACATCTTCTTCTAACTTGCCAGTGTTAAGATCTTTTTCTTCTCTTGTCATAGCATTATGGTAATAC
Source organism: Nanobdellota archaeon (assembly GCA_021799085.1). Taxonomy (GTDB): domain Archaea; phylum Nanobdellota; class Nanobdellia; order Parvarchaeales; family Parvarchaeaceae; genus Parvarchaeum. Next base: position 81,429 of record JAJZBD010000006.1, read on the forward strand.
CCTATGTCATTTGACTTTAGTAGTTCGTATACTCTGGAAAGTTTCCTGCTATCAAAAACATCGTCATCATCCAAAAAGGCGATTACCTGCCCATTTGCTTTTTCGGCGGCAATTTTTAAGTACTCCCCTAGATTACAATTACCTGTTTTTACAGAGATTATCTTATTCTTTTGGATGTAACTATCTATATCTTCCTCAAAGAAATTCTTAATACATATTATCTCATACAAATCCCTGCTTAAGGTCTGGTTAACCGCAGAATTTAGGGCCCCTAAAAGAAAATCCCTCCGGTTATAAGCTGTCACAACTACAGAAATAAGTATACTTTTAGAGTTATCCGCCATATCAACATATTAAATTTGCAATGCTTAAAAACTTTCCAAGAAACGTTGCATGTTTTCCTTTACCGCAGAAGGTCTAGTTTCTGCCACATCTTCATATGCTTTTTCAACATCAACTTTATTCCAGCCTTTGTTACTTAGTATTTCATCTATGTTGTTTTCATCCCACAAAAGAGTGTTTCTTTTTACTATCTCTATAAGATCGCCGTCATAGCACAGAACTGGAACTTTGCATGCCTTCGCCTTCATTATTGGAAACCCAAAGCCTTCCATTGTTGAAGTGGATAGATAAGCATCGAATGAATTATAAGTTTCCACGACTTTTTCCTGCGGCAAAAACCCGTAATATTTTATATTTTCCGCATTTTTTATTTCATCTAACAATGGAAAGCCTTTTCCATATAAGTGAAGCTCAATTGAACTGTCTTTTAGTTTCCTAAAATGCTCAATGAAGACTTTGAGTTTTTCTACTTTATTTGCACCGTAACTATTTATGTAGCCTATAAC
>JAJZBD010000010.1 GCA_021799085.1 Nanobdellota archaeon
CTATTTTGTAGCCTAAGTTATTGCATAAGCTTGAACTTACTGTAAACGGTGAGAAACCACTGCTTGTGAAGGTTACACTTGAACTTGGATTGAAAATGCCCATGCTGTAAAGGATTACAGCTACGATTACTATTATTAAAATTGCCCAGCCATATGTCATCATGTACTCTAAAGCAGATTGTGATCTTTTTGATTTTATTGAGAACAAATTATTATCTAAAGCCCTGGAAACCGGTTTAAATGGCATATTATTTATATAAAAACGAGGGATATAAATATTTCTCCATCGATAGCACTTAATCTAAGTTTCACAAACGCAGCTAAATAATAAGTTTATTCTACTATAAAACAAATAAAATATAAAGGATAAAGTTTATTATTATTAATGGCCGTAAATCCACTTAAAACAAAAAATCCAAATAAAAAACAATTGTCCAATTTTATAATAGGAAAATTGCAGATTAAAAGGAGTTTGGCATGTTTTTAGATTAATATGGAAAATGAAAATTACAAAAGTATAGATACGGACTTGCTGATAATCGGAGCAGGTGGTTCTGGATTAAGAGCTGCCGTTGAAGCTTTAAATGCAGATGTAAATGTAACAATCCTATCTAAATCCTTGCTTGGAAAAGCGCATACTGTGATGGCAGAGGGAGGAATAGCCGCGTCTCTTGGGGATGTAGACCCTGAAGATAACTGGAAAGTACACTTTAAAGATACAATGGTAGAAGGTGTTTATCTTTCTGATTGGAGACTAGTTGAAAAACTAGCAAAAGAAGCGCCTGACAGAGTATATGAACTAGAAAGAATGGGCGCATTATTTGATAGAACGCCCGAAAAAAAGATAATGCAAAGAGCCTTTGGTGCACACACTTATAGAAGACTATGCCATGTAGGAGACAAAACAGGGTTAGAGCTTTTGAGAACTTTAGAAGATAAGATACTGCACAGCAGCAATGTAAAGGTAATGGATGAAGTCTTTGTAACAAAACTGATAAAAAAGAATGACAAGGTCATAGGAGCTATTGCCTTAGACATGAAAACTGGTGAATTCATTGCAATAAATTCAAAATCCACTATTATTGCAGGAGGTGGCTGCGGCAGAATATATGAAGTTACTTCTAATTCGTGGGAAAGTACTGGTGATGGAATAGCATTGGCGTTTGATATCGGGGCAGAGATGATGGACATGGAGATGATGCAGTTTCACCCCACTGGAATGGTGTGGCCGCCTGGCGTTAGAGGTTTACTTGTAACAGAAGGCGTACGTGGTGAAGGTGGCTTGCTTTACAATACAAAAGGAGAGCGGTTTATGTTAAGATATTCTCCGCAGAAAAAAGAGCTAGACGCTAGAGATGTTGTTGCGAGATCTATATACAATGAAATCCAAGAAGGAAGAGGCACGGAGCATGGTGGTGTATTTCTTGATATCTCATACAAAGGAAAAGACTTCATAATGAAAAAGCTGCCTGGAATGTACATGCAATTCAAGGAATTTGCTGGGGTCGACATAACTAAAGAAAAGATGGAAGTAGGGCCTACAACCCATTATTACATGGGCGGAATAAAGGTAGACCCTGAAACTAATTCAACAAATATCAAGGGTTTGTTTGCAGTCGGAGAAGCTGCCGCAGGAGTTCATGGTGCTAACAGGTTGGGAGGAAATTCGCTAGCAGATTTGCTGGTCTTTGGAAAGTATGTTGGAATAAATGCAGCCGCATACGCCAAAAAAGTGAATTTAGAAAAGATACCTGATAATGAAATAAAGGAAGAGATAAAAAGAGTCAGTGAATTTATAAATCCTAACGGAACTAACCCGTATTCACTTACAGAAAAACTAAGAAAAACCATGTCAGAAAATGTTGGTATAGTAAGAAATGAACAAAACATGCAAAAGGCCTTATCAGTAATACTTGATATAAAAAAAGAGTACAAAAATATAGGAGTTGCAGGCAACCTTCGGTATAACCCTGGATTACTGCAATGCCTTGAACTGCACAGTATGCTTGAGATTTCGGAGTTACTAGTTAGAGGGGCAATAATGAGAAAGGAAAGCAGAGGCGCACACTATAGAAGCGACTTTCCAAAAAAAGATAGAAAATGGCTAAAAAACATAATATTCAAGAAAAACGAGGATAAATTAGAAAGCTATACATTCTCACCGCCAGATATGCCACCTTACCTTAAAGAGATATTGCCAGAGGAGAAATATGAATAAAGAAGTAAAAATAAACGTGTATAGATTTGATCCAAAGAAAGATAAAGAAGGAACGTTTCAGGAGTTTACTGTTCCTGTAGAGGAAGGGATGGTTGTTTTGGATGCTGTACATTACATAGAAAACAACATGGATCCAACGCTTGGAGTGAGATGGAACTGCAAGGCCGCAAGATGCGGTTCCTGTGCCGCAGAAATAAACGGTATGCCAAAATTGATGTGCAAAACAAGAATAGATTCATTAGGAGATAAAATACATGTGGCGCCTATGAAAGCATTTCCGATTGTAAAAGATCTAGTGACAGATGTTTCTAAAAACTGGGAGATAGCAAAAAGAATACCGGAGTTTACTCCAAAAAAAGGATTAAAAGAGCCTTGGCAGATAGACGAAATAGACATAACAAGATCAAGGGAATTCCGGAACTGCATAGAATGTTTTCTCTGCCAGGATGTCTGCCATGTGATAAGAGAGCATGATAAAAACTACATAGGACCGAGGTTTATGGTAAAAGCCGCTTCATTGGATACACATCCTTTGGATTCAGTAAACCGCTCAAAGTTTCTGCATGAAGAAGGAGGCGCAGGCTACTGCAACATAACTAAATGCTGCCAGTCTGTTTGCCCCGAGCATATAGCAATAACAGACAATGCAATAATCCCCGAAAAGGAAAGCATAGTTGACAATTACTATGACCCTGTAACTATGCTTTTCAATAAGATAAGGAGAAAACATGGACAGTGAAGCAAACTTTTTTAGCACAGTGAAAAAAGCGATTCCTGAATTATTCGAACCCAACTGGAGATTATGGTCTTTTCTGGCAATATTAATATTTGCGATAGTTGCCTTGTTTGTTTTCCCTGTAAAAGAATACAAAGGATTGATAGACCCGTTCTATTCCCCAACAATATTGGTTGTTCCAGTCGTAGGCTTATTTAGACTGACATGCTATGCTTACCGTAAAGACTATTACAGAAATATCTTCAACCATCCGCAAAGTTGTGCAGCCGATGAAAGAGGGGATTCTGCAAGCAGAGGCTACTCTGGAGAAACTACTTTATTTGCATTTAACAACTTGCACAGATATTTACTATATATAGGTATAATACTGCTTCCATTTTTCTACTATGATTTCTATGTTTCAGTGACATACTTCGGAGGATTTGTACTCAGATTTGCTAGTCTTCTTATATTGACAAATGCAATACTTTTAACTCTGTGGGTTTTCTCATGCCATGCCTTTAGGCACGTTTTTGCTGGCGGTAATGTAAAATGCTACGACTGTGCATTAAACCCTAAAGCAAGAAAAGGGTTCTTCAACGTTCAGTCCATGTTAAATAAACACCATGAAGAATGGGCGTTTATAAGCTTGGTATTCATAGTATTGGTAGACTTATACCTTAGAGCATTGGCAGCAGGATGGCCAATTGACTTTAGAATTTTGCAGGTGGTATAGTATGCACTTTCCCGACAGATATAGATATCCATTATTTTTCATCGGATTGCTTTTGATGATAGTTGCTGCTTTCCTATACAAATATAATATTTTAACACTGGAAATAGAAGAGATAATTATTGTTATAGGTACCGTGCTTTTCGTCTTCTCAATAGCTTCTGCCCTTATTAAGTAAGCAATTTGGATTTTCTGGGCTTTGGAAGCAATGGAAGAAACACCATCGATATGAATAACACTATTGCCATATAATACATAGCAGTTATAATGCCAGTAAAAGTTAAGAAATAAGTCATCAGAGCTATTCCAAATGCCCCTCCTAAGATATTTCCTGCCCCCCACACCAAACTGTAGGCAGTTGAATAATATTCTTTAGGTACTAGCTGATATGTATAATCCAAAAGAACTGAAAAGCCTGTGAATACTAGAAAAGCCAAAACTGCATACGCAAACGTCAAGATTATAAGATTGGCTGTAGCAAGGAACAATATAAAGGCCAGTAAGGAAAAGACTGAAGTTAATGTGATAGTAAACCTGCCGCCCTTAATAGTAGTAATATAACCAAAAAGCGGCTGGCCTAAAATGGCAGGTATGAAACTTATAGTAAGTATGATACCTGTAAATGCAACAGATCCTGTAATCTTATCAAGGTATTCTGCAATAAAAGTTACTGTGCCCATAATAAACGCTCCTTTCAGAAAAATAGGAATCAATGCGGAGTAAAGATTTCTTTTTATTCCTTTGGGCAAATATTTCTTCTTTCTGATCTTTTCATGCTTTTTGTAAGGCCTTGTAAAACCAGACATCCCGAAGTATATTATCATTGACAAAACCCAGACATAAACTGCAATGGCCTCCATTCCCTTAAAACTCCCGAAAAACAGGAGCAGAAAAGTTATGACAGAAGGCATCAATGCCCTACCTAGACTACCAAATGCCCCGTTTATTCCGAGTATTTTACCAAGGTCTTTGCTTTCATATACGAAAGAAAGCACGGAAGCGCCTATTGGATGGTAAAACGCTTGGCCTGAACCCAAAGCTATAGAACCTAAAACAACAAATATTATATAATTTCCAGCATAGATAAACCCAAAACCGAAAAAGAACGCTGCCAACCCCTCTAACGCTATTCCAGATGCCAATAATAACCTATCATTGTTTAGCTTATCAGCAAATTCTCCTATTGGCAAGCTTATTACACCATAAAGGACAGTGTAAATTATGGCATTTAATCCAAGAAATGCAATGCTCACTCCTGGCAACTTGGAGAAAAACACTATAAGTATTGAAAAAAGCAGGAAATTACCATCATTGGCAAAATGCGTTAGCGATGTAAATAATAACGCCTTTTTTCTGCTAAAGGATTGCATATCTAGATAAATTTACCTTTTATCTATAGGCAAATACTCCAAATCAATTTTTCCAATGAACTCTTCCAGTGGCCTGAAAAGCTTGTTGTTTCTCCAGTATTCTATTACATGAGAGCACCAGCCTACGGTCCTACTAGACGCAAATACGGTGTCGAACAATTCAGGCTTTATATTAAGATGCATGTATAAAGGGCCAGAAAAGAAATCCACATTTGGCCATATCCCATGGCTTTTTCCTAGCTTTTCTATCATCATTTTTTCTGCCCTTAAAGAAATTTCTATCAGCGCATTTATTTCCTCGTTTGAATTTCCCTTTATTTTATCCAAATAAGACTTAAGAATCCTGGCCCTTGGATCATAAGTTTTGTATACCCTGTGCCCGAATCCCATTATTTTCTTTTTTCCTGCCAACGCTTCTTCTATGTAATTTTCTGTATTATCTGGATTTCCTATCTCCATCATCATCTTAACTGCAGCTTCATCCGCACCGCCATGCAAAGGCCCTTTCAATGCAGCTACACCGGCGGTAACACCTGCATATATATCCGCCAAAGTGGAGCAAGCAACCAAAGTTGCAAATGTAGATGCGTTTGAACTGTGCTCTGCGTGAAGAATAAACATCACATCCATCAGCTTTTCAGAGTCTTTATCAGGTTTCTCGCCGGTAAGCATGTAAAGAAAGTTTGCCGAGTGATTTAATGAATTATCTGGCTCCAATATCTCTTTTCCTTCTTTTATTCTGCCAATAGCAGCCGCTATTGTAGCTGTCTTTGTTATTATTTTTATTGCTTTCTCAATGTTTTCATTTTCATCTTCACTGTAAGGTTTGCTATCATCAGCCGAAAGAGAAGACATTGCTGTCCTTAAAACATCCAATGTCTGCGAGTCTTTGGAAAACTTACGGATTATATCCTTAGTATTTTCAGGTATTACTCTTTCTTCTTTCATCTTTTTATTGAAATCAGCAAGTTCTTTTGAGTTTGGCAGTTTACCATATAACAAAAGATAACATACTTCCTCGTATGAAGAATAATTTGCCAAGTCTTCTATTTTATAGCCCCTATAATAAAGCTTTCCTTCCTGGCCATCAACTTTGCATATTTCCGATTTAGCAATGTAAACTCCTTGCAAACCTTCTTTTATCTCAATTTCCTCTGCCATTTTATACTTCTAAACTTTTTAATAATGGTTCTATGTCAGTTAAGGGATTCCCACTTTCATCGGCTATCTTTTGAGATACCGGCGATGGAATCTTTCTTGCTTGTAATCTGCTTTCGAATGTGTCCGGATCCTCATTCTGAAAGAAAATGCCAGTATGCATGTTGTCAGGATCTTCACTCAGCAACATTTTTATTGCGTTTAACTTCTTTTCATTAACTTCTTCCTTGTTAGATGGATCTTTAACATAGCCGTCGTAATCCTGTGGCAACGGCTTTAAATGAGTATTAAACCACGGAGCAGATGTAAATTCCGGGTTGTATGTCGGGCAGCCCTGCATTATGTCTACCAATGCTAGACCTTTGTGCTGTATAGCTTTTACCATTATATCAGCAAGTTCATTTACTTTAAAGCTCTGTGCTCTTGCAACAAAGTTATAACCTGACATTATTGCAAGTGAGAGCGGGCTTAATGCCCCGTTTATATTAGGAGCAGGGAGTGATTTTGTCTTCCTTCCTTCCGGCAAAGTGGGACTGGCCTGTCCTTTTGTCAAGGAGTAAACACCATTGTCATGTATAAACAGCTTAATATCGGTATTCCTTCTTCCTGCGCTTATGAAATGGCCTACGCCTATACCATAAGTGTCTCCATCGCCACTATCCAATAAAACAGTTAATTCTGGATTCGCTAATTTAATCCCCTCTGCAAACGGTATCGGCCTACCGTGCAAAGTATGAACGCCATTTACATTCACTAGGTGTGGAAGCTTAGAAGAACAACCTATTCCGGAGACTATTACTGTCTTATGTGGGTCTAGATTTGCCTTTACAATTGCATTCTTGACTGCTAATACAATTCCGCTATCCCCGCAGCCAGGGCACCAGTCATTGAATTCATTTGAAGTCAAACTTTTAACATCAGTAGCCATTCAGTATCACCTTGTTTTCTCCTTTTATCACTTTGTCAATTGCTTCTGCAACCTCATCATATCTCACCAACCTTCCATTATACTTTAATATCTCATTTTGTATTACGAAACCAGTAACTGAAGCAATATGCTGCTTTAGCTGTGCAGAAATGTTTTCTTCTAGAACCGCCACTTTCTTCGCATTCTTTAAAATATCGATTATTTCATTCGGCAATGGATGTATTAATTTTATCTGCAGAACTGCAACGTTCTTTCCATTTGCTGCCTCTTTCAATGCCTCGGAAGGCCCTCCCCAGCTAACCACTAAAATATCCGCAGTCTTTGGGTCTCCTATCAAAGTAAATTTATCCTCTTTTTTTATTTCTTCCAGTATTTTAGCATATTTTCCATTTCTTTTTTCCATCATTTTTATTCTGTTATTCGGATCCTCAGAAACGTGGCCCCATTCATCATGTTCATCCCCTGTCAGCCAAAAAATTGCATTTGGATTGCCTGGAACTATCCTGTCTGATATATTGTCCTCTGTAAATTTGAATCTCTTGTATTCGCCGCTGACGTTTTCAACGAGCTTGCCCCTATCAACTTTGTAATTTTTCTTTATATCAAGAACTGTGCTTTTGCTTATATTCATGGAACCTTGCGAAATTGCCTTTTCTCCAAGCACTATAACTGGAAGTTGATATCTTTCCGCATAATTGAATGCTTCTGCAGTCATCTTTATACTGTCCTTTACATTTCCTGGAGCAATTACTATCCTTCCAAAATCCCCGTGACCCTGATGAACTGCAAACATCAAATCGCCCTGCTCAGTCCTCGTTGGCTGGCCTGTTGCTGGTGCACCTCTTTGATGATCTACTAAAACAACAGGCACCTCATTCATTCCTGCCCAAGTAACTGTTTCTGACATTAATGAAAGCCCCGGGCCGGAAGTGGAAGTTGAAGCTCTTGCACCGGCTATTGCTGCACCTGTAGCCATTGCCAGAACGGCTAACTCACTTTCGGGTTGAACAACCCTGATACCCAACTCGGGGTGAGATTCTATAAACACACTTTCATCACTAGCGGGTGTTATTGGATAATAAATCTGCATTTTGCAACCGGCTATCGCTTTACCTATCGCAGTGGAAGCAAACCCTTCCATGTAAAGCTGCTCTCCTTTATCTTTATTGTCAAGCTTTGCTATCGGAGCTATCCCTTTTGTTTTTATATGGTTCAAGGTCTCAGTAGCAAGGGATTCGTTCTTGCTTTTCATGTAATCTATAGTTTCCTCTGAAACGGATATGTCTAAATCAATAACGCTCTTCGGCTTCTTTGCAAACTCTGTTTTTATTGCATCAACTATATAGCTATCTTCTAACCCTAGCAAATAACAGGAAGCAGTAACACAAATTATGTTCTTGGAGATTACCAATTCACTAGTCGGCTTGTTCAACTTTTTGGCCACGCTTGTTATTATGGCATCAAAGTCTATGTCAAGGACATTTATATCTTTTCTGTTTATTTTGCTTTTGTCGAGTTTGCTATCTACAACTAAAGTTCCATTCTCTTTAATGTCCTTAATGTGGCCATCCTGGACAACTTCTCCTCTTTCATTTATCTCACCTAGAACTGACTCCGTATCAAAAAATATTGCAATGTCAACCTTACTTGGTATAGAAGCAACTTCTTTGTCAGATACCCTAACAGTGAAAAAGCTATGCATCCCTTTTATGTTTGAGAAGTACTCCCTATAACCATATATATTGTAGCCATACTTCATCATTACCCTTGAAAATAGGCTTAAAGATACATCTATACCGCTGCCCTGTTTTCCACCAGTCATCCAAGTTAATTCTGTCATTTAAAGATTCTTCCCAAGCCATCCTTTAAGCTGATCGGCTTGCATTGCGCCAACAACACTGGCTTTGACTTTCCCATTCTCTATTAATAAAGTAGTCGGAATAGCCTCTACTCCATATTTTGCAGCTATCTCTTGGTTTTCATCCACATTTACCTTCACAAGCTTAAATTTGTCTTTCATTTCCTCAGCTGTCTTCTCTATTATTGGAGAATACCATCTACAAGGCATGCACCAAGGCGCCCATAAATCTACCAATACTGGTGTACTAGATTTGAGAACCAACTTTTCGAATTGTTCCTCGCCGTTTACTTCTTCCATTTTTTTATTTACCTCCTAAATATCTGTTATATAAACAATATAACAGTTGTATTTATTATATTTAATGTTTTGTATTTTTAAATATATAACGTGTACGATATTTATCCTAGTTTTTTGTTTATAAGGCTCGAAAGTTCGCCAAAGGTTTTTGCAACTGGAACATTCGCTTTTTTAAATGCTGCAAGCTTGCTTTTTGCCGTGCCTGTGTTACCAGATATGATAGCACCAGCATGCCCCATCCTTTTTCCAGGGGGCGCATATACTCCATCGATAAATGCAAAAACTGGTTTCTTAACGTTCTTTCTTATAAAATCAGCCGCCCTTTCTTCCTCGCTACCGCCTATCTCTCCTACTATGACAATTCCTTTTGTCTGCTTATCTTCTTCAAACAACTTTAAAACATCGATAAAATCCATGCCTGGAACTTTGTCTCCACCTATTCCTAAAACAGTGCTTTCCCCCAATCCAGTTTCAGTTATAACATTTACTATTTCATAAGTCAATGTTCCGCTTCTGGATATTACGCCAATTACTCCTTTTTTGAGTATACTATTCGGTATTATGCCTAATTTTCCAATTCCTGGAGCTGCCAAACCTGGGCAGTTAGGCCCTATTATCTTTACATTCTTCAACTTAGCATATTCATTTATTTTCAACATATCCTGAAAAGGCACGTGCTCTGTTATTATAGTAATCAATTTAATACCTGCATCAATTGCTTCGATTACAGAATCCTTTGTCATTAAAGCAGGTACAAAAACTACGGAAGCATTAGCACCGGTCTTTTTAACTGCACTGTTTACATCATCAAATACTCTTATGCCGTTTACCCTTTCACCGCCTTTGCCCGGAGTAACACCGGCAACTACTTTTGTACCGAAATCAATCATTGCCTTTGAATGGAATCTGCCTTGATGGCCGGTTATACCCTGAACCAATACTTTAGTGTCTTTGTCAATCAGAATTGCCATAATTTGCAAGTTTAACTACCTCCATTATTGCCTCCCCCATATCCGTGAAGGCATCTATTCCATTTTTTCTTAAAAGTTCTTTTCCCTTAACTTCATTAAAGCCCTTTAACCTCACTACTATCTTGAAATTTATGTTAAGTTTATTTATTGCCTGGACTATCCCTTCTGCAACTGTATCTGCCTTTGTCACCCCGCCAAATATGTTTATAAAAAGGACTTTTGGATTTGATTCCTTTACTAACTCTATGGCTTCGGCCACCCTTGCAGGATCGTCTGTTCCTCCAAGATCCAAAAAATCGCCTGCCATACCCCCTGCCAATTTTATCTGATCAATTGTTGCCAATGTCAACCCTGCTCCATTTGCTATCAACCCTATATTTCCATTTAATCTAACAAAAGATATTCCTTTTTTCTTGGCTTTCATCTCAATTTCATCCGAAGAGTACTCGTCTCTTTTGTATTCTTGGTGCCTGAATAATGAATCATCCTCTATGGACACCTTAGAATCCAAAGCAATTAATTCAGTGTCAGTTACTGCCAAAGGGTTTATCTCCACCAATTCGGCATCCTTTTCTGTGAATATTTTCCACATTGAATCGATTATGCTATAGAATTGAGCCCTGTAATTTTCATCCAACTCTATAAATTCAAATGCCTGTCTCTTTTTATAGTCAAGAATACCTAAAAAAATGTCTAGATCTAAACTTTTAATCATACCCTTTGGAATCTTTTCTATATCAACCCCTCCTTCTTGAGAAACCAATAACACGGGTGACTTATTGTTTCGATCTAAAGTCAAGGCAATGTAAAGTTCCTTTTTATGCGGTATTGCTTTTTCCACCAAAAAAGAAGTTGGTTTAAACCCATTGAAAGCCAGCGAACTAATCTTATTGAAAGCATCGATAAACTCTTCCCGTGTTTTAAATTTTAAAACGCCCCCATTCACTCCCCTATGGCCTGTGGGGACCTGTGCTTTTATTACATGCTCTTCCTTAAAATCTCTAAAATCCTTTGTGGAATGTACCAACTGGCCTTTTGGTATCTTTATACCAAATGATTTAAACAATTCTTTGCCCTCGAACTCAAGAAGATCGACCATTAATTAATAAAGAAGTCTTTTTATTAAAACCTTATCTGATAAAAACAAAATATTGAATATTTTCTAAATTTATTCACTGGTAAGTCAAATAACTATCGATTTAAACATATTTAATAATTAAAATTAAAGATTACTTATGTTAGATTCATCGGTGCTAAATTTTTTGATGCTGGGTACGGCAGGAGTTTTACTTATCGGTTTTTTAGGCAGAGTTTTGGGTAAAAAGACTGCTATTCCGTATATATTATGGTTAATGTTCTTCGGCCTTCTTCTTGGCCCAGTATTAGGATTACTTAAAAGAAATTCGCTGCTTTCTTATCTTCCATTTATAATAAACATAATAATATTGCTAGTTCTGTTTAATGCAGGACTAAGCATAAACTTGAGAAAAATAATACACACAATTTCCAGAGGTTTAATACTGTCTCTAACCAACTTTACCTTGTCTTTTATGGCAGTTTTCTTCATAACTTACTTCCTGTTGAATAACCTCATAGTTTCCGGATTGTTAAGCTTAACTGTGGCAGGATTGAGCCTGTCAGTAGTATCAAGCTTCAGCAGAAGAAATGGCACTGAGAAGGCAAGAAACCTTGTAGAACTAGAGGCAACGGTTGAAGAGCCATTAACAATAATATTTGTTTTGGTCTTAGTAGGTGCAATAATACTACAAAACACAAGTATAAGCTTTGTTTCAGGAAGAGTAATATCGGAGTTTTCAATAGGCGCTGTTATAGGCGCATTAATAGGCATGGCTTGGGTGCCCATGATGGGTTATTTGCAGAGGAAAAGATATGATTACTCATATGTGGCTTCGTTAGCAATAGCTTTCCTCCTTTATGTGTTTATAGGTGCTATAAACGGTAGCGGACCGATAGCGGTATTGGTTTTTGGTATAATAATAGCAAACGGAGAAAATATATTCAAATCATTAAAATACAAACACAGCATATCTTTCAATATAAACAAAGAATCTAAATCATTCAATGAACTTGTTACATTTTTAACGACTTCTTTTTTCTTTGTTTATTTTGGTGCGCTTGTACTTTTGAATGACTACTTGGGATTTATATTTGGAATAGTAATCGCCTTAGCACTTGTTATAACTAAATACATATCAACAAAGATTGTTTTGTACAAATCTTCATATGAACCAAAAGATAAGGCAATAATAGGGTCTATGGTATCAAGAGGAGCTGGCGCTGCAGTAGTCGCAGCCCTCCCTTTAAGCTATTCTATATCAGGAACAAATTCGTTTATAGACATAGTATTCGCAGTTATATTTGTAACAATATTTCTGAATAGCTTAATGATATCAATAATAAATAAGCAGAAGTACAAGGAGGAAAATAAAAATGGCTGATTCAACAACTTTTATATTGCTTATATCAGCACTCATAATATTTTTGGGGTATATCGGGGAACAATTTTTTAGAAAAACACATATTCCCTCTTTTCTTTTTTTGGTTTTAGCAGGTTTTATACTAGGCCCAGTTTTAGGAGTAATACAAAAGGCGTCTTTACTGCCTTTGCTTGGTGTACTTGCAGAAGTAACGCTTATAATGGTCATATTCCACGGGGGATTGGATTTGAAAGCTAGGACTTTACTTAAAGATGGCTGGCGGCCGTTTGTTCAAGTTGCGTTTTATGTAAGCATAAGTATAATATTTGTTACTTTGCTTGCTCATTTTGCACTGCACTTTGATTTGGTAATTTCGCTGATATTCGCTTCTATAGTAGGCGGTGAAACCACAACCGTTGTTATAATTCCATTGTCAAGACAGCTGAATATAAAAGACAAAACTGTAATGTTTTTAACATTTGAGGCAGCATTGAATTCAATAGTTTTAGTAGTCTTATTCTTGACATTTGTGGGTCTTTACCAAAGCGGGAGCGCAAACATATACTCTACAGTGGATTCATTAGTTTCTTCATTTTCTATAGGAATATTTATCGGGTTAATACTTTCGGTAATATGGATTTACCTGCTGAATTATTTGAAAAATCAAAACTATACTTATGTCTTAACTCTTGGATTACTTTTCTTAACTTATGGCCTTACAGACAAAGCAGGAGGAAGCGGCTATTTAGCTGTAATAATCTTTGGCATAGTCTTTGGAAACCACAAATTCATAAGTGAGTTATTCAAAAGAAAGTTAAGAATGGACAAACTTGAAAAACAGATATTTAATTTTCAAGGTGAAATAACTTTCATCTTAAAGACATTTTTCTTTGTCTTCCTTGGTTTAATACTGAGTCTTTCATTTTCTAGTCTTTATTTTGGGTTGGCAGCTGGACTTGCTATATTAGGAATTCTGCTATTTTCAAGGTTTATCGCAGTTTCGGTATCAACCTATAAGTCAGACATGGTAAAGGATAAATTGCCAATATTTATTTCGTTGGCTCAAGGTTTAACACCTGCTACTTTAGCTATATTGGCTTTAGAATATGGGATACCACAAGCCAATACATTCCTAGTTCTCGTGACATATGTTATAATTCTAACAAATGTAGTCACGACTGTAGGAGCATTCATAACATTAAGAGGAAAGAAGGTAAAAACAAACGCGGCTCCTGCTTAAAATAATTAATATCTATAAAAACATTAAATAAGATGGACAAATTTAGGATAGAAAAGGATTATCTTGGGCCAGTCAAAGTTCCTAAAGATGCATATTGGGGGGTTCAAACTCAGAGAGCATTGATGAACTTCCCTATTTCTGGGATAACTCCGATAAAAGAATACACATATGCCATAGTTTTAATAAAGAAGGCTGCTGCAATGGCAAATTCAGAGATAGGCCTTTTAGAAAGGAAAAAAGCTGACGCAATAATAAAGGCATGCAATGAAATACTCGAAGGAAAGTTTGACAACCAATTTCTAGTTGATATATATCAGGCGGGGGAAGGAACTTCGAACAACATGAACGTTAACGAAGTTGTAGCAAACTTAGCTATTGAAAGGCTCGGAAAGAAAAAAGGAGACTACTCTGTAATACATCCTAATGATGATGTAAACATGGGCCAGTCTTCTAATGATGTCATACCAACTGCTACAAAGATTGCTGCTTTAAATCTTTCAAATGAATTGATAAACTCTCTTTTGGAACTACAAAAATCTTTTTCAAAAAAGGCTATTGAATTTGATAAAATAATAAAAAGCGGAAGAACACACTTAATGGACGCCGCACCTATACGCTTGGGACAAGAATTCAAGGCATGGTCTGATTTAATTAAAGAATCTATTGCAAGAATAAAAAACGCTAACAAAGAACTGGAAAACATAAATTTAGGAGCAACAGCAGTTGGGACAGGAATAAACGCTGACCCTAGATATGTAAAAAAGGCCATAAGCTACCTTAGGAATTGGACCGGCCTTAAATTGAAGCAATCCAATGATTTACCGGCCGTTACTGAATCGCCATCTGATTTATTCGCTCTTTCAACAGCTATAACCGTTCTTTCTGCTGACTTGGTAAAGATTGCTAATGATTTAAGATTAATGAATTCTGGCCCAATAACTGGTTTGGCAGAAATTGTTTTGCCGGCTGTTCAGCCAGGCTCTTCAATAATGCCCGGTAAAGTGAACCCAAGCATAGCTGAAATGGTTGATATGGTCTGCTTTAGAGTTATGGGAGACAACAAGACTATCGAATTAGCAACACAAGCGGGGCAGTTTGAACTTAATGTTATGGAACCAATAATAAGCTACTGCTTACTGCATGATTTAATAATCCTTAGAAATGCCTGCAAGGTATTCGCAGAAAAAGCAATAAACGATATAAAAGTAAATAAAGAAAGAATAGAAGAGATGGTGAATAAAACACCAGGTGTTGGCTTGGCATTAAATCCATATATTGGATATGAAAAAAGTGCTGAAATAGTAAAAACCGCAATAAAAGAGGGCAAAACTATAAAACAGGTTGCGGAAGAGAAAAATGTGCTTCAAAAAGAAAAGCTTGAAAAGATATTTGATCCCTTCAATCTTACTACACCAAGAAAGTTAAAAGGCAGAAAATAACGCTTATTAGCTGTAAATGATATACAAATAAATGATAGTATTCAGCTGTGCAATAGCTGGCTCAGACAGGATAAGCCTAGAAAGCAAAGCAATGAAAATAGCCAAGCAACACGGAAAAAACCTCGAGATAATAAATTTTATAGATGAGATGGTCAAGGTTGCAAATAAAACAAATCCTTACATAAACTCAAAAAATATACCAAACTTAGATATAGAAAACATTAGATTGCTGAAAGAGAACGCACTGAAAAACATAAAAACCATAATAGAAGAAAACAAGAAAAAAGACTACATAATAGACGGGCACATGTCATTTTGGTGGAGAGGCGGGCCATTAAGCTTGATAAATTCAAAGGACATGCGTTCACTAAACCCTGATTTTTTTATATCTATTTTGAATGATCCTAATACTGTGAACAAAAACCTGCAAAATAAAAAATCTTGGGAAGACAAGACAGTTGATGAATATGAGATAGCTTTATGGTCCGAACTTGAGCTTTATACTGCGGATTTAATAAGCAATTCTATAAACAGAAAAAACTACGTTATAGGCTCAAAAGAGGACCCTAACACTCTTTATGAATTAGTTTATAGGCCTGACAAGCCAAAAGCTTACATAAGCTATACTATAGAGCACAGAAAAAGTGGGTACGAAGCACTGGAAAGATTCATAGGAAAGATAAAAAAATATTTGATTGTTTTCAATCCTAAAGCTGTGGATATTGACGCTTACAAGGAAAATGCAAACGAGAGAACAAAAAACTTAATTTTTAATCAAACTGTGAGAAGAGATTTCCATTTAGTGGACCAAACAGACATTACTATTGTTTATCTTTCCGATTTGGTTTATTCTAGCGGCGTTGACGGAGAAAGGATGCATGCCCACTTTACCGGGAAGAAAGTACTTCTTTATTTCCCATTCGAAAAATACAGCCCATTCACACCTTACTTTGTAGATAATATGTTTAAGTCTGAATCTGAGCTAATAAAAGAGATAAAGGAACTATCCAAAAAATACAGATTAAAACAGAAACAATAAATTTGAAATTTTCTATTTGATAAGTTTAACTGATCTTAATATCTTCTTGTAAATCGTATCTACAATTTCATAAAGTTTGCTGAAGTACTTATTATTAATTAAAATCGAATAGATTATAAATGCTATTGCAACGCCTAAAACTACACCAGCTATAACGTCCGTAGGGTAATGAACTCCGACATAAACCCTGCTGTAAGAAACCAAAGCCGCCTCAATTACTAAAGGTATGGAATACCTCTTTCTTAAAAACAGAAATGCAACCGCTGCACCACCTGCAACTATCAAGGCATGCCCTGACGGAAAGGAAGAATCCAAATCCTTTGGAACTAAAACGTGGTCTATAGATGACAATAAAGGATTAAGGAAAGGCCTTGGCCTATAATAAACCGCTTTTAATGACAAACCGATTATTATTATGGCTATGAAAACTATTACCAACATCAAAGCGCCTTTCTTTGCCTTCTCATTGTTGAAAGCGCTGCCTAAAATCCACATTAAAGCAACTACAGGCACCCAGAAGTACTCTCTGCCGTAAATTGCAACAGCTGCAAAGAAGGGATCTAAGAAACTAACACTCCATTTTTCATTTATTAATTTAAAGACCGTCAAATCAAAGCTGTTTGATATCTTGAAGTTTACAAGCAAAAATATTATCACGAAGATTAGCACTAAAGCTACACCGATAAACAACAATCTCTTATTAAGCATTATTATAGATAAAATAAGCAGCTTTAAATTTCTTTCTATATGAATTTTGATTTACTCTTTGAATAGTTAATTTAGGAATAAACTGTTTTTAAATAAGATAATTATTTAAGAATTAATCTACACTACCGAAAGTTAGGGAAGGCATAATTCCATTTGGAGGATATGCTCTTATTATAAGTCCGTTCCAATATTCGTCGCTAGAACCGCCACCATCCCCTACTAAACCCAAGTAATTACCATTATTAGAAACAGTATAGGTATTAGACGGATTTTGCCCAATCTCACTTCCATAAGTACCTAAGTTAGTAGACAGGTATTGAGTGGCAGAACCATCATTAACTACAACTCCTGAAAGAACCCATTCTCCGCTCCAATAACCGGTATCTGGTGGTGCAGACCAGGAGGTCCATGATGCTGTCGAGGCTATCCCATACCAACCGCTACCGTCTCCCTGCCTAGCTAATTGTCCGCTTCCACTCGGACTTTCTAAAAAGAACACATCATTTAATCTATTGATGTATGTATAATACTCAATTATCATATTATTTGACTGGCCATTTGCTACGGTGTACAGGTAGTTTCCTACGGAATCTAATGCATACAAAGCATTTGTACCAAATGGTGAGCCAGAAGGAGCAGAAGTAGTCTGTCCTGCAGTTCCTGCCGTAGTCCACCCGCTATCGCTTGCGCCCGAATAATAATTTAAAAATACATTTGCACCATCATCATATTCCGCATAACTTGAAGAAAGCTGGGGAGCTTCACCGTCATTAAAATTGTTGAATAGATTTGTTGTTGATGGAGCAAAGCCGACATATACCGTTTCCGATGAGCCTGCGGGTATTGCTGCTATCTTCAGCCACCAGATTGCATTCGTAGAAGAGTAGCTTTCCAGCCATGAAGGTATAACTGTTCCATTGTAGTAGAAGAACTCCACGTTTTGACCGAAATTGC
>JAJZBD010000001.1 GCA_021799085.1 Nanobdellota archaeon
AACCGCTTATTATTGTTGGTGCTGAAGGTACTCTAAAAACGCCTAGTGAGAAAAGTATTACCAATACCAATACTATTATTATAAGAACCCAGCCCCAGCTCATTAGATAATCCAATGCCGCCTGGGCTTCCCTTCTTTCATCTTTCTTTCTTACATTAGTCATTTTTTTGTTACGTGGCATACATATTAAATACTGTAAGTCTATTAATATTTTATAATTAGTAAATTGGAAAAATATACTGTATATAGTAAGAGCATAAAACTCGCGGATATTAGCCTACCACGGTCTTCCTTATCCTTTTCCAAATATCGTTTTCAAATCTTTCCTGGTTTGCCCACCTACCTCTTGGATGATAACCATATCTTTCCCAATACCCATCTTTGTAATCCTTTACCAAAAAGATTAATTTAAGCCATTTTGCGCTTTTCCACCCATACAATGAAGGGATAAAAGGCCTTGCCGGAAAACCCTGCTCTTTTTTAAGTACCTCTCCATTTAACTTTAGAGCTATAATTGAATCTTCTGTTATGTCCTCTAAGTTAACTGGCACAGTATACCCATCCAAACAATAAAAAATGGCAAATTTAGCCTCTTTCTGAACACCCGACATTTCAAGAAGCTTTTTTAATGAAGGTCCCTCCCATAAAACGTTCTTAATAGACCATTTAGTAACGCAATTAAAATCTAGATTATATTTCAAATGCTCCATTTTATTTAGTTCATCATACGAAAAAGACAGCTTTTTGTTTACAAGGCCATCAATTTCTAATCTCCAATTTTCTATGTCAACATCCAAGGAATTGCCGTTTAATGCATCATACAGAATGAAGTTTTTTATGTAAAATTGACCTTTTGCAGGAGGAATCTCCTTTTCCATGCTAAAATAAAAACTTTTTAACAATTAAATCTAACTATATCTATCTCTATCAAATAAATTAAATTAGAAAGTTTACTGTCTAATGTCTTTTTTTATTTTCCAAAGAATTCCGTATCTGTATCAAGCGCTTTATTATCTCGCTTCTTGGTATATCCTCTGACTGAGACTTGCACACTGCATTGACTGAAAAGATATTGCTTTTGTTTGCAAAGCTTGTTTCAGATATGAAAACTGACGGCAAACCTTTTACAAATGAAAGCTTCTTCAATTCTGATTTTGCCATTTCCATGAATTTATCCGGATCTATACTTGAAGGGATCTCATACCTAACTTTTACATTTCGGTATTCCTCATTATTAAGAAATATGGAAGCCTGTAGTACTATGCTATTGGGAATCTTTATCGGTATATTATTGTCTAAGCGTATTGTGGTAAATGTCAATGTCATCTTTTCTACTATACCAGTATAACCCGGAACAAGAAAATCATCGGAAAAGAATTTTGGCGGATAACTTGGTGCAATTAAACCATACTGCCATGTGCTTAAGGTTATCCTATCGCCAATATTGAATGGCCTAGAAAAAAGAAGAACTATACCGCTGAAAAAGTTTGAAAGGGATGCCTGTGCGGCCAGGCCCACTACAACGCCTACAAACCCTCCTCCTAATAAAATGGAGGTTAAGCCTATCTTAAAAGACGAAAGTGCGATCGCTATAACTATTATGTATCCTGCTAACCTAGTAATGAAAACTATTGTATTTGTAACCTGCTTGTTCTTATTGTTTGCTTTTGCCTCTACTATATCGCTTACAATATTTACTATCAAAACGCCTGCAATTAATATAAGAACAATGTATATTATGCTATTGATATTTGAAGGGATGCCTGAAATTAACGTTATAATGTATGCTATTACTGAGAAAAGAACTAAAATCAAGAGTATAAAATAAATTTTACTCTTGACTTTCGAATCCATTACCTTAAAAGAAGCTCATTATATAAAATCATTATTGTTTTAATTCCTTTTAAGCGAGCTGCTGGTTCTTTCCAAGTACTTGTATTATTGAGATTACAACAGATTCTGCGATTATTATGCTTATCAGCAACCCATAAAGATAAAAGTATATCTCAAATGAAGGCGAAGTAAACAATCCGGCAATAAGAAAGAAAGTAACTATGCCTGGTGACAAGAAAAGTATTGAAATCTTCCACCAGTTACTCTTGAACAGAGCTACCCTCTGGGTGTTTGCAACCCTCATTTTGCTGAACCTCTTAAAGAAAAGAACTAAAGAAACGACTAAAAGCAAAGCCCCTATTGAAACCAGAATTATCGGCAAAATAAAGCCTGCCAACGGATTCACTGCAGACGTGCTTATTAAGATTGCACTAGTCATAGCTAAATACAAACCTCGCTAGGTATTTTAATGAAATGCTTATAAGAGATAAGGCTACTAGCAAAAAAGCCACCGTACCAAGAATTACTCCCAATAAGAATGATAGGGTTGCATATCTTGTTAGTATACTTACAAAAAATGCTGCTATTGCAAACAGAACCATTACTGATGCCAGTAAAAGCATGGAAAAAGGATTATTGCTTCTGTTAAGGTTCAATATCATAGTAACTATCGGAGCATTGTCCCTTCTGTGCTTAAACAACGCTATGAAGGATATTATTCCAAAGAAAAACAAGGAAACACCTATAACTATATCTAATCCTACAAAAGCGTAGTTTATTGCAAAAAGGTAATTATAATTTGCGGTTCCTGTTACAGTAACAGAGCTGGAGACTGCTGGAACGTAAGAAATGGATGATATTTTCGGAGAGACTGCGAAAAAGACAAGGATTGCAGTTATAATTATCAATGCTGCAAATCCAAATTTTAAGTATTTTAGTTTTTTAGAGACATTATAAACCAATGCCTCGCTTTTTGCATTCTTCATATTAAATTCAATACCTTAAAATATAAATAGCTATTTTTTACTATAAAATACAGATAAATTGGAATTTGAATTGTAAAAAATAAAAATTATAAAAATAAGGATATACAATGGACCTGCAGCTAGGTCAGTTACGCCTGCAAAAAATGGCCCGCCAAAACCTTGTATAACAGACCATGAAAACAGGCTATAGACTATGCCAGCAATGTAAACCCACTTTCTGAATAAACCGAAAATAAGTAGCAAAGCAATTGCTAACTCTGAAAATGCATATATATACAGGAATAAATGTATGTTAGGCAGTATCAATTTATCCCAGAATAGAAAAAAAGGTATAAGGAATTTCGGTTCTCCTAGAATTTGCATTAGCTGATTGCCGGCTACATTTGAAGCAGTGCCGCTAACAAGTTTTAAAGATGCATTTATTGCAAGTACTGCACCGAATGCTATTGAAGAGATTGCAAAAACATTTGTTTTTTCGTTCTTTGATTTTGACTTATTGAAGAACGCAAGCCTTTCCCATAACTTGAATTTCTTCTTTATTGCATTATCAACCGAGATATCCTTTGCATTGAAATTCCTTTCAGAGAATATCAACAGTAAAAACAAAAGAAAATAAACTGGAGTTGCACCTATGTCAAGGGTTCCTGCTATGTAAGGCCCTCCAAACTGGCTTATAGTAAGCCATATTGCTATTGAATATACCGCTCCGGCAATATACAAAAACTTTTTGAAAAAACCCAGTATAAGAAATAAGCCTATTAAAAACTCGACAACTATGGCAAAAGTTACAAAGAGATTTATATTGTTTGCTGTAACATTTGCCCAAAACGAAACCCATGGATAAACAAATGACCATGCACCATACGCTCCTGAAAGGACATCTTCCTTTATCAAATAAGTGGAATCCGGTATAAGCTTAAGCAAGGAATCTGCTATGAATATTACGCCCAAAAAAATTCTAGTTATGATAGGTATTTTGTCAAACTTGAGTTTAACTTTTTCCATTAACTAAAATTAGTTAAGAATAGCCATTGCCGATAGTGCTTGCAGAAGAAGGAGAACTGCTTACTATTATTTTACCATACATACCCAATTCTGCATGCCCAAATACGGGACAAAGGTACCAATATACGCCGTTTGTGTTTGCATTAAATGTTTCACTCTCTTCGTATATTCTTCCATTTTTAGGAGGAGGTATAAGTATGCCTTTCACAACGATATCGTTTGCACCGGTATAACCGTCAAACGCACTTTCTGGCCCTGCAGTAGAGTATGGTGGTGCGTAGCTATCATTTACAATCATATATCCATGATAAGCATAATCTGATAAATCAAATGCATCGAAGGTTACCGTGGAACCCTGCTTTATTACTATGGTCGGGTTAACAAGCCCATACACCGTGAAAGCTGGAAGTGCCTGAAGATCAAGCTCACCCAATAATGCCTTGTAAGGAGTGTGTGTTCCTGGAATTGTAGAGTTTAATGTAATATTATTTACTGGATCCGAGGACAAGTTGTCTATCATCCCCATAGATATTGTAGTCGATTTGTTGACGTATATCGTATTTGTAGCTGCGTTGACTGTAACGCCTGCCGGCACAGTACTTAAGGCAGTAGAAACAGAAACGGAAACTGGGCCTGCAAAGCTTATCGTGTGATTAATAACAAGAAATGCCACTACTATGACTATTACTGCGATAACAACTATTATCGCCAAAACCATTGCATTGCTGTTTTTAGCATTTTCCATCACACTACCTCAATTTTACCATACATGCCTAATTCTGCATGCCCTGGTATAGGACAAAGATAATAGTAAGTGCCGGTTGCATTGAATGTATAAGACCCGCTCGTTGAATAGATGCTTCCACTGAAAGGATTGCTGGGATTAGCAGGTGGCGGCAATGCTGGCAAATACAAAAGATCTGCTTTTAGTGATTCAGGAGAAAGAGTAGTAAATGGATTAAAAGGTGGAGCTTGAGGAGTTATTGCGAATATATGTATTTCTGCTCCGAGATTTATGAAAACAAAGTTTACAGTAGAGCCTTTATTTATAACGAATGTTGGGTCTATTAAACCGTAATCTCCAAAGTATGGAAGCTCATGATTTGGGGTTTCAAGGTATGCATCTGCCTTCGTTATATTAACCGGATATGTTATGTTGTAAACCGGATTATAAGATATATTCTCATACGCGACTATTGGTATTGTAACATTTGAGCCGGTTATTACTATAGAATTGTTTGCAGAGTATACAGCTGCGCCGCTGGGAACAGTGTGTATGAATTTAAGAAGCGCTGCTGAAGGAGATGAAGGTACCAAAGTGTATATTATAACAACAGCAATTACAACAATAAGAGCCACTGCAACTATTTCATAAATAAAGAAATTGTTCTTCTTTGGCTTTTCCTGCATTTTAGTTATAGGAATTTGGTTTATTTAAATCTTTTTAAAGAGTTCTTGATCTTTTTGCCAAATTTTGAATAGGCAACTCTTGCTAATTCTATGTCTAAATATGTGCCGAGAACTGCAACTGCATAGATTACCGGAAGGGTAGCAGCAGCATGCTCTACATAAGCAAAATGATATTCATAACCTGGTATTATATTAAATTCCTTTTCAGTCAATAACCCCGAATACATCTCTGGAAATGCCATTATGCCGGATAATAATAGCTTGTAGGTCTTCGGATGTTTCTTCAAGTAGTTAAATGCCTTTTGTTTAAGCTGGCTTTTATTCTCTGGTAATAGTTCTTCTAAATTGCTTGACTCCATTTCTTTGAATGAATACAACTAGTAAATAAGCTTTTTTATTAACGTTCTATGTATTTTTTCCAGTTTTTTATGTCTTTTTCTACAGGAACATAATGTACGTTTTCATAAGCCTCATTTTCTGCTACATTCACAATCCTTAAATCATTTGGATTGTTATGCTCGAGTATATTAAGAAAGGTTTTACCTTTTTCAAAGGAGGGATAAATGTGCCAGCAAACTACTTGTCCGTCTCTGTTCTTCCTTATATTCTCCAAGATATATTCTCTTTTTTCATCTAGGTCAGTAACTTCTTGGTTATCCACCAAAGATATTTTGTAATACCTAAAAAAGTTCTGATCTGGATTAAGCCTTTTCTTATCCAGCAAATCAATAGTGTATATCAAATTTGTTTTTAAGCGCTGACTTAATAGCTCGCTGTCATTTCCCTTTGAGATGTAATTCACTCTCCCCGGAGTGCTGTTTTTAAAAAGATAAAGTATGTCCTCTCCATTTTCATCCACAACATAAGCGTGCACTCTTTTATAGGTCAAAAGATCTGAATTTTTATAAAGCTTATATTCCGGGTTAACTTTGCTGGTTGGCGCATTTACCTTCAAGACAGCGAAAGAAAACGCAAAATTCATGTCGTTTGTATAACCATCATAAGAATCTATTTTTTCAGCGTTATTTAATAAAGACTCTAAAATTGCGTCTTTTTTCATATTTTTTATAGAAAAATTCTAATATATAAATCTTATTATTTGTAAATTTTACAAGAATAATCTTTAAAATGTAGGTTTACTCAATATCTAATATTCCTGAACGTTCTTGTACATCTTGTTGAATTCATCCCAAAGCTCATCCGGTAAATGTTTTTCAAATTTTTTGAAGAAAACTTTGACTTCATTTAACTCTTTTAGCCACCCATTTTTATCGAAGTAAAACAATTCCTTGATTTTTTCTTTTCCGATGTTTAATCCCCTTAAATCCAAATCATTTATATCTGGTATAAAACCAATTGGCAGTTCAACTGCGTTTACTTTTCCATCAACTCTGTCAATCATCCATTTTAACACCCTGAAGTTTTCGCTGAAACCTGGCCAGATATAATTTCCTTTTCCATCCTTTCTAAACCAATTTACGTTAAAAACCTTCGGCGGTGTTTTTATTCTTTTAGCTACATCGAACCAATGCTTAAAATAATCGCCCATATTATAACCGCAAAAAGCAAGCATCGACATCGGGTCTGATCTTACTATGCCAGTAGAGCCTGACTGAGCCGCAGTTGTCTCTGCTCTAGTCATTGCTCCCAATAAAATACCCTGCTCAAAACTCTTGGCTTCGTATACCAAAGGGATAAGTGAAGAACGCCTGCCTCCAAACAGCATCGCTGACAGCTTAACGCCTTTTGGATCCTTGTATGCTTGAGATTTAAAAGGATACTGCTTTAACGGCGTAGTAAACCTTGAATTTTTATGCGCCGCACTGCTTTCACTTCCAGGATGCCATTCTATGCCATTCCAGTCATATAAAGTTTCGGGAGGCTCGCTTAAACCTTCCCACCAAGGAGTATTCGTCTTTGGGTTTAAAGCAACATTTGTAAAAATTGTGTTTTTCTTTAACGAATCTAGGATATTTGGATTGCTGCTAGGGCCTGTGCCATATGCAACTCCAAAGAAACCGTTTTCAGGATTTATGCCGCGCAGTTCTCCTTTTTTACCTACAAAAAGCCAGCTTATATCATCTCCAACAGTTCTTGCATAGAAGTCTTTAAAATCGCTTGGAGGCTTTATCATTGCAAGGTTTGTTTTTCCGCTTGCACTTGGAAGTGCACCGCTTATGTAATATTTCTTGTTTCTTTTTTTATTTTCCACTTCAAGTAGAAACATGTGTTCTGCTAACCAACCCTCGTCCCTTGCAGCTACGCTTGCAATTCTTAAGGCATGTGGTTTTTTGCTTAATACTGCATTTCCACCATATTCTGTGTTTATGCTCATCAATAACCATTCATCAGGAAAATGACATATGTACCTATTTTCTAGGCTCAAATTGCCGGTAGAATGCAGTGCTCTTACGTATTTTTTCTTTCTTTTTATTTCATTTACTGCAACCTTTCCCATTCTTGTAAGTATGCGCATGTTTACAACGACATATGCACTGTCAGTTATTTCAACGCCGACCTGGGAAAAATCAGAGTTTTCCGGACCCATGAGATAAGGAACAACATACATTGTCCTCCCTTTCATAGCTCCGTTGAAAAGATTCCACATCATTTTCAACGCTTTTTCCTTTTTCATCCACCTGTTTGTCGGGCCTGCTTCTTCTTCATTGTCAGTGCATATTAAAGTACGGTCTTCTACCCTTGCAACATCATTTTTCTGCGTACGGTAAAGATAGCAGTTCTTGTATTCCCTTTCATTAAGCTTTATCCATTTTCCTTCATTTGTAAGCAAATTTGTTAACTCTCTATTTTCTTCGTCAGAGCCATCGCACCAGTATAATTTAGCAGGTTTTGTTCTTTTTCTTACTTCCTCAACCCAAGAAATCAAAGAACTTGGCAAAGATATTATCTGTTTGTTATCAAGCATCGCTAATTTCACCTACAATTCAAAGCTTTCATGTTAAATAAAACTAAATCAAAAGCCAAAACACAGTATTAGTATGCATTCAATTGATTTATATTTTTTTATCCGATACTAATAATCAAAAACGGGTTTTCACTTTTATTAAAAGTAAAAATTGATGATTGAAAAATGATTAAAAGCTTAAATATTGAAAGTTTTCAAAGGATTAGATATGGTTTTCGGTAATAACACAATAGATTCTTTGTATACGGCTAAAAAAGAAATAGAAGAATTAGTTAAGGGTAATAAAGATAACAAAAAATTGAATGAAATAATAAAAAGCAAGGGAGTAAAACTTGAGAATTTACTTAGCACTGAAGTAAAGTTAGAGTATGATAATCTTGGCATAAGTACTTCTTATTTAACAAGAGATTACCCAAGCAATGTTGTCAACCTAATAGACATACTTGAAGACGTAAAAGAATTTTCAAAAAGCGCTTACAAAAAGATGCGGTTTGACATTGACCACAATGAAAATGATGGAAGCTATTACATAAAAGCATTTGATGAAAAAGACGAAAGCTTATTCTATTTAAGATTAGCAAAAGGTTCATTTGATATGGATGACGGCTCAAAGCATGTCTTTTTGTCTACAGGCATATACAAGAATTTCGCTGAAAAACCCTCATTTGCAAGAGAGCTATTTTCGATATTAAATGAAAAAGTAATAATAAAAGACATAGAAAAAACGTACAAAGACCTATTAATTGAAGGAACTGATTCGGAGAATGCAAGCAGTTTAACCGATATACTCAAAGGCTTGGGGCTAGAAGTTTACAATAGCGATGTAAACATGAAAGCAGTGGGGGGATACAACGATATAAAGGATAGAATAGAAAGAGAGGTATTCACTCCCTTTGCACATAAAGACATACTAGAAGAGATAAGAAAGCTTACAAGAATAACCAAGAAGAACGAAACGAATAGTGCGTTATTCTATGGAGAACCCGGTACTGGTAAAACGTTAATGGCAAGAGTCATATCAAATGAAAACAAGCTTAATTTCATATATATGAATATATCACAGATATACTCACATTGGTATGGCGATTCTCCAAGGAGAATGGAATCTGCATTTGACCTTGTAAACAAATATTCGAAACAGAACGGTAAAACCGTATTGTTCATAGATGAGATAGACTCTTTGGGCAGCAGACAGTACAATGGAAATGAAAGCAATAAGGTATTAAATGTACTCCTTACAAAATTGAGCGGAATTAAGTCTGGAGAGAATGAAAACCTGCTTTTAATCGGCTGCACAAACCTTATTGACAATCTTGACCCTGCTTTGGTCTCTAGATTCAAAAGCAAGATTTACTTTAGAAAGCCTGATGAAAATGACAGAATTGGGATAATAGCAACATACTCACAGAAATTACCTGAAAATGACATAAAGACATTTGCCAAGAACACCGAAGGACTAACTGGCAGAGACATTGAATCAATTGTTTCAATAGCTGAAGAGAACCTTGCATATGATATAGCAAACAAAAAAAGAGATTACAGGACACCAAAAATAGAGGATTACATGCATGCAATAAGTTTATTCAAACAAAGCCATGAGCAGGAAAAGCAGAAAACAAGCGGATTATACAGCTAATTACCAAGAAAATTGTATTTGAACTTTCTTATCTTTGAAGTATTACCTTTACCCCAAACCATAAATCTCCTGCATTCAGTGTCGCTAAAACTTTTCAGCTTAGTAAAATCTCTTTTCTGAGAAAGACCTATTTCGGTACCATAATAAACAATTGAATTTTCCGCTTTTCCCAATTCTTTTACAACCAAATCGGTTTTACCTGGAATTAACCAGCTTATCCTTTGCATATCATGGTTATCCGCAAAAATAAATCCGTTTTTTCTTCTTTTTTCCAGTAGATCAAACTTCATCCTTCTAATAGAGAGATTAGAAGAAAAATCTAAAGGAGTATTGAATAAGCCTTTAAAGATGTCCATAGCGAATTCCTCAGCATCGGTGGACTGAAATTCATCCCATGTTTTACCGGTATTTTCGCTAACTATCTTCAAAAGAGCATTTTTCTTTGTTTCATCTTCTAAAAACCACAGAGTATCTAGATATTTTGGATCTATTCCTGATAGCCATATCTCTGGTAGAAAAGAAAAATCTTTATCAACTTTTTTACATGCACTTGTAAAATCCCTCCAAAATTCCAGAGATGGACCGATCGCATGATCTAATCTATACCCATCTATTCCAAAGTTATTTATCCAGAAAAGCCCGGCTTCTATAAGATAGTTTACTACCTCTTCATTCCTAGTATTTAATTTTGGTAGCCCTTTAAATCCCAAAAAGGACATATAATCATTTTTACTGTCAAAAACAAACCATTTCCTATAGCTGCTTTTTTTATTATTTAAGGCTGAAACAAAAAAAGGGTGTTTATATGATACATGATTTGCAACAAAATCCAGTATAACTTTTAATCCTATTGAATGCGCCTTATTAACAAGTTTTTTGAATATTTCATTAGAGCCGAAATGCCTGTCAATGGAATAAAAATCCATTGTTGAGTAACCATGATAATCTGAAGCTGAGAATATCGGAGTTAGCCATATTGCATCAAAACCTAGATTTTTTATGTATTCTAGCTTGCTTATAATGCCGTTAAGATTTCCGCCCATCCAAGTTTTAGAGGTTTTAAATGCAAGCTTTGCATCTTTCTGCACATTATTAGTTGAAAACCGGTCTACAAATATTTGATAAACTTTCATACTTTTAATATTATACAAATTTCATAGATTTAAATAATAAAAAGATATATATTATTAAATGCAAGACAAATTATGGTAAGTGTAGCACTAAAAGGGATATACAAATCATTTAAAAGAAAGAAAAAGATTGTCGATGTTTTAAAAGGAGTTGACTTGGACATACCTGATGGAAAATTTACGGTTATTCTCGCTCCTTCGGGAGAAGGAAAAACTACACTTATAAGGATAATTGCAGGCTTAGAAAAACAAGATAAAGGGGATGTGTATATAGGAAACAAGGTCGTAAATGATACTCCTCCAAAAGATAGAAACCTTGCAATGGTTTTTCAGAATTATGCTATATATCCTTTTATGGACGTATTCAATAACATAGCATTTCCACTGAAGATAATGCACATGAAAAAAGAGGATATTGAGAAAAAAGTAAAGGAAACTGCAAAAATGTTGCAAATAGACGAATTGCTTGATAGGAGACCTTCACAACTTTCAGGCGGACAAAGACAGAGAGTAGCAATTGCAAGGGCCCTTGTAAAAGGAGCAAACCTGCTTTTACTCGACGAGCCTCTTTCAAACCTTGACGCACAGCTAAGGACCGTTGCAAGGGCAGAACTTAAAGAACTACAGAGAAGGTTGCATATAACTGTTGTATATGTAACTCATGATCAAGTAGAAGCAATGGTATTAGCAGACCAAGTAGCGGTCTTACACAATGGAAAAATAGAAGCGTTAGACAATCCAATGGTTCTTTATAGAAAACCTAAAGACACTTGGGTTGCAGGGTTTATAGGCAATCCTCCAATGAACTTAATCGATGGAGAACTTATTGATGAAAAAACATTTTCATTTGAAGGATATAAAATCAAGATACCCACAGATATTTCAAAGAAACTTAAGATAAACAAAGGTAAAGCCACTTTGGGGATAAGGCCAGAAGACATAAAAGTGGGAGAAGGAAATGTAAAAGCCATTGTAAACCTTATTGAACCACTAGGATCACAGACGCTTTTGCGGGTTACAATTGGAAAAACTACTATCAATGTCATAATATTTCAAACGCATACTATAGAATTGAACAAGGAAATGTCATTAGACCTAGCAAGTGACAACTTAGCAATATTTGACAAAAACGGACAAAACGCTGAAAAGTAGATTACTTATAATTCAATGCCGTAATGACATACATAGCGGATGACCATGTAAGTGGCGATGTAGTCTGCAGCGGATTGCCATGATTAGGATCTATGGCTTCTGGCAACAAGAAATTCTGAGAATGCTGTATTGACCACTTCATCAAATTAAATGCTCCTGTATAATTCCCGTCTTTTTCATCGTAATAAGCTAAAAATAATGTTGTTATAATCCAAGGTGGCATCGGCCCGGAGCTGTCGTGCAAGGATAATGTATAATGATAAGTATCTCCAGTAAATCTTGCTAGCCCACCTTCTATGTCTAATGAACTTATCATAGCCGTTACATCATTCTTTGCCTGAACGGAATTTAATGGAATTAAACCGAAGGCTATTGGCAAAATAGAAGATGAATCTGCAATCATTGTCGGAGTAAAAACCAATTGGCCAGTCCCATTTATGTAAAGTTCTGAAGGAGTTACATATTCAGCATAAAAGCTACCATTATAAAAGTCGTTTTCTATCGTGTTATTGAGTATACCGGCAAAATAATTAATCTCGCTGCTATTTTTGTTAAAGGAATTAAAAAGCGCTGCAGAATCCTTCATTCCAATAAAATCCATTGCCTGCGTCCAGAAATTATAAGCCAGTACATCCTCCCATATGCTTAGGTCCTGCGGCAGTATCTTGCTTTTGTTTATGTTTGATTCTTCCCATTGCAATGACCTGTTTATCGCTGGCAGGAACTGCATTATTAAGGTAGAATTGTGTGTTAGGTTATAAAGCGATGAAACGCCAATCTGGAAAAGGCCGATGCTGTCGTATTCAGGTATTCCGTAAGAAGTATCGGGAGCAGAAGTCCAGAAATTATACCTAGTATACCAAGTACCATCGGTTTGTTGCATACTGTCCATCCAACTCCAGTATTTTTCAGCAGAGTTTATATGACCCGCATCCTGTAAAGACATAGCTGCAAATGAGCCGTCCCTCACCCAGGCATAAAGATATATTGGGGAAGGGGAAGCTGCAAACTCCCCGGTTATTGGATTTTGATTGTCTTTTATAAGAAGTAAAGAAGTATAATATTGTGTAAGAAAGCTACCATTAAGACTTATATTATTAGATCTATCAAGCCATTTCTTTATGTATGCACTATTTGAAACAATTAGACTTGAAACATTTATTTTGTTTACTGGCGAAAAAGAAATGATGAGATACATATCTCCTTTGTTATTTATAGTTATGCTAGTGTAATTTACGTTTGCCGACACGTTAAATACAGAATGAGGAGAGTAAATATAAAGTTTAGGATTGTTTCCTACTATGACAGTGTTATTCTCAATAGAATATGCATTTTTCCCTTTTAATTGAAAGAGGAATGAGTCTTGGCTGGTTGAATTCTGCTCTATAATTATGGAATTAGATTCAAATGGTGTAGAAATTAAATCCGTTGAATTACTCCTAGTTAATATTATTTCATTATTTAAGTTAAGAGTGACCTTCTTTGTACTACCGCCAAGAAAATACAACTGATCATTTAAAAGACCGAATTTGCCAGCCATAATATCACTTATAAATGGCTGACCATACAGACCTATTTCGCTGTTGTTTATCCCAGTATAAACAAAAATGGAGTTGTTTACCCAATTGCTTAAAAGTAGAGAAGATACAAAACTATTATAAGTGTTTATATTATGGCCTATTAAATTTTCGGGTTTCTGTGTAAAAAGGATAGCTAGTGCAACAACCACTACAATTAAAATAGCCGAAAGAATGAAATAATAATATCTTTTCCCAAATCTTTCTTTTTTTACCATTTATTTTGTACCGCTCATTGTATACATCTGCGTAAGATATTTCTGGAATATTATGTAAAACGCCAAAATTGGCAGACCCATAAGCAAAGAAAAGGCTGAAAAGACATTTAGATTGACTGCCCCTACCGCAGAAGTTCCACCTAACGCCGAAACATGATAAAGACCTAGCATTAAAGTATAAAGAGAACCTTTACTGACAAATACATTAATAACTGCATAATCGGTATAAGCCCCTATAAAAGCCAAAAGAGCTATAAAAACTATAACCGGCCTTGCTATCCTGAAAAGAATTGTAAAGAACGCCTTGAATCTGCTTTGACCATCAATCATAGCAGCTTCTTCATATTCTTTTGGTATGCTATCTATAAAAATCTTAGACATATACGCACCGAATATTGCAGTACCGCTTGCGTATATCGCAATAAGCCCCAAATAATTATTCGTAAGCCCTAATGTCGAAAAACTTAAGAATAGAGGAATAACTATAGAAGTAAAAGGAAAAAACGTTAAGATATAAAGAAAGACAATGAGAGATTTCTTACCTGCAATGTTAAGCCTTGCAAGAGCCACCCCCGATATAAATGCTACCGTTACTGCCACTGCCAATGTTCCAACTGAAAGTATCAGACTATTTCTTAGCCACATTATAAATTGACTATGAAACACATATTGATAAGCCGAAAATGTAAAGTTTGATAAACTAGGGATTAAATCGCTTACAGTTAAATCAGCTATTGATGAAAGCTTACTAAATGAAGTTAATACAATGTAATAAAGCGGGAAAATAGCAAATAAAATGACTATGCCTATAATTATATAAGAAATAGTCCAACGCAATATGTCAAAAACCTTGTATTTGTTTATGTTCATAATTACCTCATGTCAACATATCCAAAACCTTCGTATACTTTAACATGAACACCGCCATTACTGCAAGTATTATAATTGAAACTACGGAGAAAGCAGAACCTAAGGCATAGTTATAGAAATCAAATGCTTGGTTGTATGCATATACTGTCAAAGAATAAGTACTAGTTCCTGGTCCGCCCCCTGTCAATATGTATATTGGATAGAAGTTATTCCATGTAAATATAAAACCGCTTATTGCAGCAAATGCTATTGCTCCTTTTATTGCCGGCCAGGTAACTTTACTAAATCTTTGAAAAGTATTTGCTCCATCTACTTTCGCTGCCTCATGAAATTCATCTGGTATGCTTTGCATAGATGAAAGGAAAAAAGTGGTATAATAAGAAAAAGAAAGCCAGAGATTTGTAATTATCAATGCTATCCATGCAGGTACCGTTTCAAATAACCAGTTTATCTGATGAATGCCCACTAAAGCAAGTAACTGATTTATTATACCAAAATGAGTGTTCCACATATCTGCCCATATCAATAGAGAGATAAATGCAGGAAAAGCCCAGGGTAACAGTATAAGTGTAAACAAAGGGCCTCTTCCCTTGAATCCCTTCTGATTAAGTATATTTGCAACTAACAAGCCTAAAAGAACCATTGGAACTAAACTACCTACTGTCCAAATTAATGTCTGCAGTATTATTGGATAGATCAAACCACTTTTAAACAAAAGCGCATAATTAGTAAAGCCTACAACAGTTGCATCAAAAAAATGTGTCAAACTAAAATTTGTAAAGGAGATATAAACGCCATAAGCTATTGGATATAAAAAGACGAAAAGTATCAATGCAATTATTGGTAGAAGGTATAAATAATTTATTGATTGCAAACCAAGTTTTCTTAAAAACTTGTTTTTTATTTCTATTTGCATGAAATTAATAAATTTTTATTGAATTTATACTTTTATCTTCCGACATAGCAGTTTTGATTGTATACAATAAAATTACTTAACAGAAACTATTAAAAAATTATTTAGAGCTTTATTTATTCAATAAAAATAAAAAAGAACTGAAGCAACCTTTGCTATTATGAAATGTCGTTATTTAGTGTTTATTCTTCTTTTTCATTGAAAGCCACAATCCTAAAACGACAACCACTATTACTACAATTATAATGCCTATGTAAACGAGGTCATTCGTACTTGCGGGTTTTGATGGACTAACAGTAGTGGTAGGCGTTAAGCTAGTAGTACAAACGCCTAAAACATTCGTTGTATTACTAGATATAAATGCTTGAAGACAAGCAGCAACATCAGGAGCAGTTATTGTTCTATTGGTATAGTATAATCCCAATTCTGTATGTGCATCTGCGACGCCGCTATACCAGTAATTCATCTGTGGAGTACTAGGTGTTGGTGAAGTATGGCCATTCTCTTGTTCAAGTATTCCTTTCTCTATAGGACTAAACTGTGTAGCTGTCATATTTTCAGCGACTGCAAATGCTGGATCCAATGTACCGGCATTCGCTTTTGCAATTAAACTGTTTAAAGCTGCACTATCGGAAGGCAGATCGCCTGTACCATTATACATTAAAAGTTCCGCTTCCGGTGAAGCTAAGAACTGCGCGAATATAACTGAAGCATTTAACTGAGCAGGTGTCGCGCCACTCGCTGCGGGTGATGCAACTGCTATACCCTCTGAACCTATTAAAGGTGCAAAGTATAAACCTGTTGATGAAACCTGTGGAAGAGGAGCTGTACCAAGATTACTACCTAAAGTCTTAACATAAGCTGTTAAATCCCAAGGACCATCAAATATAACGGCTGCTTTTCCGGACTCAAATAATGCTCCTTCTAAACCGGTGGCCCCCGTTACTCCGCTACCTGAGCCCAAAGGTGCATTTATGTGATCAATGTAAGTTAAATTGTACCAAAATTCCAGTGCATTTACCATTGCAGAATTATTAAGTGTAACTGCCCCAGTTGTTTTGTTAGCAAATATATAGGTGCCGAAGCCAGGTAGCCAAGCGGCAAATCTATAACCATAATCTGAACCTATCCCATAAGCTATACCCCAAACACCCGTTTTATTTATAGCTTCTAGCTGTGCAATTAAAGCATTTGTGTTGTTAGCTATTCCGTTAGGGAAAAACTTCTTATTATAGTACATTAATATTGAATTTTCATTTACTGGTAAACCGAACATTGCATTTCCAGAACTTTCTGCTGCAATTGTACCGCTGGTAAACTGATTAAAGTAAGAGGCATTTGAAATATAGTCTTTAAGATTGACTATAAAACCTCCTGCATAAAGCAAACCTTCATCATTACTAGAGTCGTAGTATACATTTGGAGCTTTATGAGAAGCGGAATCTGTCTCAAAATTAGCCGTAGATAAAGTTACATTTGTAACTTCAACATGAATATTAGGGTACTCTTTTTCAAACATTGGTAAAAGTTGATTATAGAAAACTGCTGATTCTGCTGGATCATACGCCTCCCAATAAGTTATCGTTACTGGAGTAACTGTTAACGGAGCTGCTGTGCTAATAGCTACTGTATTAGTTGGAGTAACTTTTACAGAAGAAGAATGAGAAGTCGCAGCTACTACTGCAATAATTATAACAACTACAACGACGGCCATTATAACACCGATCATTGAGTTTTTCATACTTATTTAGTAAAATTTTTAGTATTTAAAGCTTTCCATTGATATAAAATAATTATATATATTGTAAATATTTAGAATAATGCATGGAGATACAACAATATACAAATAAGAATATACATAAAATAAAAATAAACTCCTACGAACCTACTATAAATTTCAATTTCAAAGAAAAAAGAACAAAAAAAATTAAAACAAATAAAATAAAAATAGATAAGCAGGAAATAAAAATAAAAGAGACTTCTGAGGGATTTGAAATAAGCAAACCACTTGATATAAATGAGCATATTCTTGGCCTAGGAGAAAAGGCATTTGAATTGGATAGAAGAAGAACTAAATTAACAATGTGGAATACTGATTCGTATGCATACCAGCAGTATACTGATCCTTTGTACGTATCTATTCCATTTTTTATTGACCTAACAAAGAATAGCAAGCTTGGTATATTTGTAAACTACACTGGAAAATTAATTTTTGACATCGGAATAGAAAAATACGATGAAATAAGAATAAAGGTACCAAATAATTCCATTGAATTATTTATCATAACAGGTAATAATATAAAAGAAATAATAAGGGATTTTGTTAAGTTAACTGGCTTGCCATTTAAAATGCCTGATTGGGCATTGGGCCATTCAATATCTAGATACAGTTATTTTCCACAGGAAAAAGTCTTAGAAGTTTTAAGGGAATATAAAAAATACACGAAGGTTGACACGCTATACCTAGATATAGACTACATGAATAAAAACAGGATATTTGAATGGAATAAAAACTATTTTCCAAATCCAAAAAAGATGATTAATGAAATACACAAACTTGGAACGAAGGTGGTTACAATAATTGATCCTGCTGTTATCGCCGATCAAAATGACGGTGTATTTCTTAGTGGGATGGGAAAGTACTGTGAAACTGAAAACGGCGAAATCTACACTGCCGATATGTGGGCAGGTAAATCCGTATTTCCAGATTTTTTAAACAAAGAAACGAGAAAATGGTGGACAGATAACATAAAGAAATGGGTAAAAACCTACAATATAGACGGCATCTGGCTGGATATGAACGAACCTGCAGCATTTACACCAACAAAAACCCTTGATAACAATGTTTTACATACTGACGGCAAAAAAACCGTAAGACACAGTGAACTTCACAATGCCTATTCTTATTTCGAGGCGCTGTCAACCTATGACGCAATTAAAGATGGATTTATTCTTTCAAGGGCCGGATATGCAGGAATACAGAAATATGCTGCTGTATGGACAGGTGATTCTGTTTCATCTTGGGAAGACATGAAAATACAGATACCTTTACTGTTAAGTTTGAGCATTTCCGGGGTACCTTATGTTGGCTGCGATATTGGTGGATTCGTAGGCAGGAGTGATCATGAGTTATTGGCAAGATATTATCAAATGGCCGCTTTCTTCCCTATCTTTAGAAATCACAAAAACAAAGATGGGAATGACCAGGAGATATACGATATAGAGGAAGAACAGAGAGAAAAAATAAAAAAGGCAATAGACACACGGTACTTGTTTATGGATTACATAAAGGAGCTTGCAGGCAATGCCCATAAAAACGGTGATCCAATTATAAGGCCATTGGTTTATGAATTTGAATCAGATGAAAATGCCTATAACGTAAATGACGAATATATGGTGGGAGAACACATATTATACGCCCCCATACTGGAAAAAGAAAAGGACAGCAGAGAAGTTTACCTCCCCAATGACAAATGGCTTGAATTTAACAGTAATATTGAATTCCAAGGCCCTTGCTATGTTAAATCTACAAGTGATATGCCGATTTTTATAAGAAAGGGCACGAATATAAAATTAACAGATAAGAGAGTTATAAAATATTAATTATTAGACAAAATATCTATAATTGAATTTATAAATGTAGCATGTACAAAACCTTGGGGGAAATTGCCTGTGAACACCTTATTATGCACATCTATATCTTCACCGATTAGATTATTAGGACCTACTATGCTTTTTACGTTCTTAAGCAGCTGTACAGCATCATTTTTTCTTTTTAATTGAGAACAAACAGAAGCAAGCCACATAGAACAGAGAACAAACGCATGATTTGCCTTACCGAGCGAATCAAAGTTATACCTATAAACGAAGCCCTTCACAAAAAGTGTCTTTTCAACAATCTTAAGCGTCTTGATAAATATTGGATCGTTAACATCGATAAAACCATAAATCGGAAATGACAGTACTGTAGAATCCACTTCATTGCTTTTCGGAAAGGTAACAAAATAGCCATCTTTTACACAATTTGACATAACCCAGTTCTTTATTTCATCCCTTATTTCCTTCCAGCGGTCTATCCCACCTATCACTGAAATCAACTTTCCTGCGCTTTCCAATGCAACCCATATCATGACTTTTGAGTGCGCATATTCATGGTCCTCCGGCTTTTCCCATATTCCAGAATCGGCAAGCTGCCAATTATCAGATAGCCAATCTGCAATATATTCTATGGCCTTTGAATGATTCTGTATAAACTCTTTGTCCTGCGTAGAATCGAAATAACCCTTTACGGCGTATAAAAACTCTCCTTCTATGTCCAATTGTATCTGATTGGTAGCACGATTGCCTATTCTTACCGGCTTTGAATTCATAAAGCCATTTAAGGAATCAATATATCTCTCGCCGTATATTTTGGTGCCGTCTACCTTGTAAAGATTATAAAGAGGTTTGCCGGAATAATCTATCATACTGAATAAAAATTCGAGTGCTCTTCTGCCTTCCATATAGAAACCTAATCTACAAAGAGCGGAAGCCATTATTGCTGAGTCTCTTACCCAAACGTATCTGTAATCCCAGTTTCTATTGCCTCCCGGATCCTCTGGCAAAGATGCAGTCGGTGCTGCTATTATGCTACCTGTTGGAGAGTAAGTAAGTCCAAGTATAGTAAAAACAGATGACCTCAAAAGCTGTTCAAATTCCGTTAACTCAGTATCGGAAAGACTTAATTTTATCCTTTCTGTGTATGCTCCCCAGTAATCTATAGTTGAATCCAGCGCTTTTGAAAGATTGGAGGAAGAAACATTTTTCCCCTCTAATTCGTATATCTCTGCAGATTGGTAATAAGAAAGGATAACTTGTGTTAATCCTTTTTCTATTTCCCACGTAAAATCTCCTATTTTTTTGTATTCTCCTACTATCTCTAAAACTAATTTGCCTTTCCCATTTTTACTATCAAACATTATTTTGCCATCGTTTTCTGAATAATTGAAATTCATTGTATGAAAACCAAATAATGGATTAAAATTAAGCTGTAGTTTTATCTCTGAATTTATATCCCTTACAAATATGGTTTTACCTGGTATTAAAAAATCATTGATGTCTGCGCTTCCCTCTGATGTCTTAAAGCTAGTATGCAAAACGTTTGGCGCAGTGTATTTATGCAAAGATGAAAACTGCGCTATTGGACTTATCCTGAAAATGCCCCCATTCTTCTCATCCAGCATGTAAGCTATAAATGGATCCGAATCAAACCTCGGAAAGCAAAGCCAAAGTACATTGCCGTTCTTGTCTATCAAAGAACTCGTTAATTGATTGCTTATGAATCCAATATCCTTGAAGTCTGCAAAAGTTAACGGCATTAATATTAATAAACGCCTGTGATATTAAACTTTTTGTAAGTGTCATATTACTCTATAATCCGTTTGATGTCCATAATAAATATATATGGGTAGTATTAATTAGTTAAAATAAAAGAAGGGCACATTGAAATATATGAATCTCCAAGATAACGAAAACTTAAGCAGTGAAAATATTTTAAAAAGCCTTAATTCTAACAGAGATGGATTATCTGCAGCAGAAGCCGATGAAAGGCTAAAAAAGTACGGCTACAATGAGATAGAAACAAAAAAACAGAATCCTGTCGTTAAATTTGCTCTTAAATTTACAGGAACTCTTGCATATCTTTTGTACTTAGTTACAGCCATTTCTATCTATTTAGGCAAATTAATAGATGCATATGTAGTTATTGGACTTATTATTTTTAACGGAGTAGCATCATTCATAGAGGAATACAAGGCTGATAACACCCTAGAACTTCTAAAACGAAAACTATCGGTGATGGTAAACGTCAAAAGAGATAAAGTATGGATAAGTTTACCTGCAAAGGTTATAGTTCCAGGGGACATAATAAGAGTTAGAATAGGCAGTATTATACCTGCCGATGCCAAAATAATAGAAAGCAATTATCTATCTGTGGATCAGTCCATGCTTACAGGTGAGTCTTTGCCTGTAGACAAAAAAGAAGGTGATCCAGTATTCTCTTCCTCTATAGTAAGAGGCGGTGAAGCAACGTGCGTAGTAACTTCTACAGGAAAAAACACTTCATTTGGCAAAACTGTTGAATTTATAAAGATAGCCAAGACTAAAACACACCTTGAAAGCACAATCTTTAGGATACTTAAATATCTAATGGGCTTGGCAATAGTGCTCGTAATCGCGGTTTTTATATTCTCCGAGTTTGTTGGGATAAATTTGCTTTCTATAATACCTTTTTCTTTACTTATACTTTTGACGTCCATACCTGTTGCGCTCCCTG
Organism: Nanobdellota archaeon; assembly: GCA_021799085.1. GTDB lineage: Archaea > Nanobdellota > Nanobdellia > Parvarchaeales > Parvarchaeaceae > Parvarchaeum. The sequence continues at coordinate 21,970 of JAJZBD010000001.1, forward strand.
CTACATTTACAGTAGGGATGGCATATGGGGCAGGGAGATTAGCATCCAAAAATATACTAATAACTCGATTAGAATCAATAGAAGAAGCATCTTCTATGAATGTAGTCTGCCTTGATAAAACAGGCACAATAACGAAAAATATGCTTTTTGCTTCTGAGCCCATACCATTTGGGGGATTTTCAGTTGAAGAGGTATTAAGATATGGCATGCTAGCGTCACGAGAAGAAGATAATGATCAAATAGACCTTGCAGTAATAAATAAAGCGAGGGAAAAAGACATTAAAATAGAAGGTTATAAACTAGTAAAATTTATGCCTTTTGATCCAACAACAAAGACCTCGAGCGCGATAGTTTCGATTAATGGTTCTGAGGAAGAAGCCATGAAAGGATTTCCTTCTTCAGTCATGGACAAGTGTAATTTAGATGATCCCTCCAAAGAAAAGATAAACAAAGAAATAAAAGACCTTGCAAGCACGGGATTTAGATTGATAGCGGTCAGCAGAAAAAAAGGGTCTAATTGGACGTTCTTGGGATTAATTCCACTGCGCGATGAATTAAGGGAAGACAGCAAACAGCTGATATCGGAGCTTAAATCGCTTGGTGTAGGGGTAAAAATGCTTACTGGAGACAATAAAGACACAGCAATAGCAATATCCAGGGAAGCAGGGATAGGTGAAAATATATTAAGTGCCAGTGAGCTTCAAGGAAAAGATGAAAAAACCATAGCGGAACTTATATCAAATGCAGATGGAATAGCAGGCATATACCCCCAGGATAAATTTACAATAGTTAAAGCTCTTCAAGATAGTGGATTTAGGGTAGGGATGACAGGAGATGGAGTAAATGACGCACCTGCTTTAAAGCAGGCAGAAGTAGGTATAGCTGTTTCAAATGCAACCGACGTTGCAAAAAGCGCGGCGGATTTAGTGCTTACATCTAATGGAGTAGAACTTATAGTGTCTGCAGTAAAAGAAAGCCGCTCTATATTTGAAAGAATGGTAACATATACTGTAAAAAAGGCTTCAAGGGTAATACAAACCTCCGTTTTTCTGTCATTTGCTTTTCTTATTCTTAGATTTTTACCTATGAAATCAATACAGCTTATATTAGCTCTTTTCTTAAGCGATATCGGTAGCATAAGCCTTGCAACTGATAATGAGTTATCTGCAAACAAACCTGATACTTGGGATATAAAAGCTATATTCAGCTTTTCTATGGTATTTGGAATTTTAACTATAGCCGAAGCTGCAGTTATAGCATATTTAGGATTAAGTATACTTGCTGTAACCCATCAACAGTTTGAGACGCTCATATTCATAGTATTTATAACTTCTATGGAACTGATGACTTTCTCTATTAGAGAGCGCAGAGCATTTTGGTCCTCCTTCCCAAGCATATTTGTTATTACACAGGTCGTTTTAGCCATTTTGATATCTTACTTATTTGCATACTTTGGCATCCTTATGGCCCCTGTTAGCTTATCTATAATCTTGATTACCTTAGGTATAGGGATGCTCTTTTTATTATTCGGTGACAGACTAAAAATATTATTGTTATCAAGAATTGCCGAATTTAGTTCCATTTAAGGACATATTTAGATAGTTCAATAAAACACACAATATCCTTATTTATTTTAGGTAAAGTTGAGTATTTATGTAATAAACTTAAGCAACCATATATTTTAAAATATTATTATTAACATATATGAAAACAAAAGCCGCCTTCCTTGAAAAACCTGGAAAAATTGAAGAAAATCCTCTAAAGATAAAGGAGTTAGAATTACCAGAGTTAAAGGAAAACGAGGTATTGATAAAAGTAAGTGCATGCGGAGTATGCAGAACGGATTTACATGTAGTAGAAGGAGAACTTGGCAACGTAAACAATATAGTTCCAGGGCATGAAGTGGTAGGAACTATTGAAAAGGTAGGCAGTGAAGTCAATACTCAAAAAATCGGCAATAAGGTGGGGGTTGCCTGGCTGTACAGCTCTTGCGGAAGCTGTGAATACTGTCTTAGCGGCAGGGAGAACCTATGTCAAAACAAGAGATTTACTGGCTTTTCTAAAAATGGCGGTTATTCTGAATACATCATAGCTGATAGCAGGTTTATATTTGATCTGCCGCAGGGATTAAAGGATGAAGAGGTTGCCCCGTTACTTTGTTCCGGAGCAATAGGCTACCGTTCATTCAAGCTGGCAGATGCTTCTCCCGGTAGCACAATAGCAATGTTTGGGTTTGGCGGCTCTGCACATTTAACATTACAGCTTGCAAAGAAGCTTGGCCACAAGGTCATAATAGTAAGCAGAAACGAAGAACATCTAAAGCTTGCCAGTCGACTTGGAGCTGATTTTACCTTTTCGCCTAAAAATGGAGAGGTATACGAAAATTTAAAGGATAAGGACATAGAAAGTGCAATAATTTTCGCGCCTTCCTCTGTACCTATAATGAATGCCTTAAAAGTGATTAAGCCTAGTGGAAAAGTAGTCGTTGCCGGAATACATATAGATGGAGAAATAAAAATAGATTACGACTCGCAGTTATTTCATGAAAAGATGCTGCTTTCCGTCGAATCCTATACTAGACAGGACATGCTAGAGTATCTAAGACTTGCCACAAATCTGGGGATAAAACCGGTATACAGTAATATAAAATTAGAGGATGTAAATTCAGCATTGGCTGAACTTAAGAACAGCGAAGTAATGGGCGTAAAAGTGATTAAATTTTAGATATTTAAACTTCAAAGCTTTTAGTAATAAAATGGTAGAATCAAATCAAAGAACTTACAAATTAGATGAGATACTTGGAAAGCCCCTTATAACTTCATCTGACAAGAAAACAAGAATTTATGGATTAAATGTTAAGGGCAGAGAGGTTGAAATTTCAGCATACTCAGAGAGTGAAACAAGGAAGGGATATTTCCACAAAGTTGAAATAGAATATTTGCCGGCTTCAATGTACTTGATAAACGGGAGCTGCACTTGTGAATCCTTTCAGTATTACGGCATGCCATGCAAGCACATGCTTAAGGTAAGAAACGTATACCTTAAAAATAGAGACAAGATTAATAAAGGCTAGAGTAGATTTCCTTAGGGATTAGTTCCTTTATCTCTTTTGTTTCTATGTCTTTTCTCATTAAGCCCTTTACATTATTCTCATCTAATTTGTCTAGGGAAAACAGTTTTTCTATGAACTCTACCCCTTTGGAATGCTTGTAGCTTAGGTCTATAAAATTAACATAAAATGAAAGGTAATCCTTTCCGAAAACTTCCAAAGTATTCATGATTTTTCCTTTATCCAATGAGAAAAGTCTATTTGATAGATATGAAACAGTGTCTGTATAGTAATACTGACTAATTGTATTTACCGCTTTTTCATAGAATAACTTCCTATACTGCTTTTCTAAGTTTCTACCGTAAAGCGTTATGTCCTCAGCTAACTTATCACTGTTAAGACCAAATTTTGAAAGTTCATTTTCCAAAGCAGAAACCTTTGAACTAGGGATTCCCGATTTAGAAAGTTCATTTCTGAACAGATATTTCGTTTTGTCTTCCATTTTTTTATATGAATAGAATGCATATAAATACTTTTAATGTTGAAAAAGATATAAAACAAACACAAAAACTTGAAATTACAAAAAAACAAGTATTTAATTATAAATCAATCAGAGCAGCCGCAACCACAGCCACAACCGCATCCGCATTTTTCTTCGTTTTCTTCTTCTGCCATATCCCTTAAAGCAAACTTCTATTTTATATAGTTAACTATTGTTTTTTACTGCGCCCAGAAATGACAAAAATAGCGGAGAAGGTGCTTCTATTCTTGATTTTAATTCAGGATGTGCTTGAGTGGCTATACCAAAGCCACTTGGCCACTCTATTATCTCAACTAGTTTATTGTCTTTTGTTGTTGCCGTTATCTTCAAGCCATTCTTTTGAAGAATTTTCCTGAATTTATTGTTAAGCTCGTACCTGTGCCTGTGCCTTTCCGAAACGACTGCTTTATGGTAAGAAGAAAATGCTATTGAATTTCTGTCTTTTATGACCATATCCCATGCACCCAACCGCATTGTTCCTCCTTTCTGCTTTACTGAAAGCTGCGAAGGCAGTATATCTATTATATTGTACTTTGTATCTGGATTAAACTCCGTTGAATTTGCGCCTTTTAAATTGCACACGTCTCTTGCAAATTCTACAGCCATAAGTTGCATACCCAAACATAAGCCTAAATAAGGTATGCCTTTTTCTCTGGCATACTTTATTGCAGTTATCATGCCCTCTATGCCCCTCTTTCCGAAGCCACCTGGGACTATAAGACCGTTAATCCCTTTTAAGATACTGTCCGGGTCCAATTTTTCAAGCGACTCCGATTCTACCCATTTCACATTAAGATTAACAGATAGCTTGCCAGCAGCATGCATTAATGCTTCCCTAACGCTTACATATGAATCCTTAAGTTCTACGTATTTTCCGACAACTGCTATAGTAACTTCCTTTCCATCTCTGCTTACTATTTTATCAACATTGCTTTTCCATTTTTCAAGTTTTCCCGCGTTTATCTTTTTCTCCGGCAGATTGAACGATTGTAAAAGTATCTTGTCAAAATTCTGATCTATTAAATATTGAGGTAATTGATAAGGAGAATCCATATCTGGGTCGTTTATCACCCTGCTTTCATCAAGACTTGTGAACATTGCAAGCTTTTTTCTAATGCTGTCACTCATCTCCCCGTCTGTCCTACATATCAAAAACTGCGGGATTATACCCATTCCCATCAATGTTCTAAATGCAGATTGTGTTGGCTTGCTCTTCTGCTCGCCAACTGTTTTTAATCTTGGTATGTATGTAACGTCAACAAATACTACTTTTTCCTTGAGTGAAAGCTGCCTCATTGCCTCTATAAAATAACCATTTTCAATGTCTCCAACAGTTCCCCCAACTTCTATTACAACAAAATCAAGCTTGTTTTTTTCCGCAAAGTCCTTTACTCTTTCTTGTATCTCATTCGTGAGATGTGGTATTACCTGAACATCCTCACCGAGATATTCCCCCTTCCTTTCCTTTTCTATTATACTGCCGAAAAGTTTTCCTCCCGTTATAGAGGAACTGCTTGTTAGGCTACGATTAAGAAACCTTTCATACGTACCAAAATCCATGTCCACTTCTCCCTTGTCATCTAATACAAAGACCTCTCCATGCCGATAAGGATTCATCGTACCGCAGTCATAATTCAAATATCCGTCGAATTTTATTGGAAGAACCTTAAAATCATACATGTCTAGTATTTTCATTATAGAGGAAGACACTACTCCCTTGCCTAAACCGCTCATTATTGATCCGAGTACTACTACGAACTTTGCTGGCATTTAATTTAACTTATTTTGAGCTTTTATATTTTTCCCTGCTTGATTACAACTTTTAATGGAAAATCAAATGAAGCCCAACCAAAGAAGAAGTATGCCGATAAATTCAGAATAATATAAAAATGCGGGAAAATGGGCGATGTAAAGGGAACCAGCAATACTTACTATCACAACCCCTGCAATTATCGAAAGCATCTTCTTGTTAGATGTCTTTCTATATGATAGTACTGCTACGGCGATAAGCATTCCCGCCGCAGGAAAGGTCATTACCGATGAAGAGATTACCACTAATAGAGGAAGCACTCCAAACACCACATAGTTTGTAAGCACATTGCCTATGTTTGCTGTTATCATTGAGTATGCAACAAATACTGCAGACAAAATGAAGAATACACCGTAGTAGTTGAAGACTTTCTTGTTTTTAAGCAATGCCGTAGAACCAAGAGCTAAAAAGCTGACCAAAAATGCAACCGCTGCTAGATAAGTCTTTATCAAAAAAGCATTGTATATGTTAAAGGAGAAAATAACTTCAAGTAAAACGCCTATAGCAAACAGCCAAAGCCCTATTGACCAATAAAGCTGGCTTTTCCCCTTCTTTTTTAGAAACTTGTAAGTCATTAATGAAGCTAAAGGCACAGTCAAAAGAAAGATAAGAATCGTAGAAAACTCAATGAAAAGCTCGCTTGAAAATATGCCTGACATTTCTCTTTATTGTTTTTATAATATTTAAATTATATGAAAAAAACAAGCGATAAAAGGACCGCTATGACAGCTATAAAGATGTTGTCATCGATTGGACTGAATCTCTCTGCTAAAGAAAGAATTAACGCAAAGATAACACCAAATAAGCCGAAAAATACAACGCCCGGAACCAAAGAAGAGACAAAAAAGGCCATGCTGCCGCTAATAGATTTCCTGCCCGGCTTTTTCTGTATTTTCAAGCCTGCCACTGTAGCTATCGGATCCGAAATCAACAAAGAAAAAAGACTGAAAAAAAGAAAATCAAAGCGGTTTATGAATCCAAGCAGTAAAACAGCACCAACAGCCATCGATATTGCCCCGGAACCGAATATCACTCCATCCCTTTCAAGCAGGTTTACTAATTTCTTCATTTTCCTGCCGTAAACATATATGATATGTGCTGCTAATATGCCTAAAAAAACCAATGCAAGCAGAATCCATTTGTAAGAGAAGACAAGAATTGAAAGAAATATGGCTCCTATAACAATCTGAACCAAATCTCTTCTTATTTCCAGTTTACTGCTTAGATTAACGGTTTTTATTGCTAATTTTTTAATAAACAGCGATTGAATAAGCATACTTACAGAGATTATTTCAAGTGAAAATTTAATTGGAAACACCCCTGAAAATACAAATATCAAGAGAATTGCAAACACAATATAAAAATAATGTTTGCGTAAAGTGTAAGCCAATAGGAGCAAGGAAGAAAGCACGGCAATTGGGATGGCATAATAGTATAGATAAAAATTATGAAGCAAAAAATAAACAAGATAAGAGAATAAAAAAGAAAAAATAAATGTAAGTGAATTATTTGTTTTCATGTTATTAAAGAAGGGAGAACTCCTTGTCTTTTTTGTAAGCAAATACCTTGATAACATCTGTTACTAAAAGGAAAACAACTGCAACAATTCCTATAAGTAATATATAGTATGAACTTATGCTTGACATTAATACTCCGAATTTTGCTATTATGAAAGTTATGATAATAGCAAGAACTATTTGCATTATTACAGGTATGCTTGGCCTAGAGTGGAAGAACCTTCTTCTAGATCTTATAGATAAAAGAAGCGCTTCTATGGAGAATATAAACGCAACGAACATGAATGTTTCAAATGAAGTGTGACTTAAATGGAAATAAAACAGGCCGAAATAAGCAAGCAAAGACACTTCAATTATGGCCATTGCACCAAAAAGAATGGAAGCAAAGAATATTGCTTTTATGTCCCATGCATCTGGTTTCTTGGAATAACTTTCCTTATCAGTCGACAATGCTATACTCCCTATGTCGTTTATGAATATCATTAAGATAAGCTGTATGGCCCTTATCGGTAAGAATCTGAGTATTATAAATGCTATCGAAAGGAAAAATGCTATCTGGAATATTCTAGTTACCTTGTTCAAGGTATAACTTATCATCCTCTCAAATATGGACCTGCTTTCTTTTACGGCATTCACTATCGGCTCTATCCCTGGGGAGGTTAAAACTATTGTTGCCGCGCTTTTTGCAACGTCGGTTGCATTTGAAACAGCTATACCTACTTCTGCCTGCTTTAAAGCAGGTGCATCATTTACTCCATCTCCCGTCATTCCTACGTGGTAACCTGCATCCTGCAATGCCTTTACTATTGTATACTTGTCCTTTGGGAATACTCCTGCAAAACCGTCATGCTCTATAATTAACTTTGAAAGAGTCTTTTCATCTAATCCCTCCAAAGTCTTAACATCAAGTATTTTTTCTCCTATTCCAACCTCTTTGGCTATTTCCTTTGCAGTATCAATGTTGTCTCCGGTAAGCATCTTTGTCTTTATTCCCAGCGCTTTAAGCTCTTCTATAAGCTTTTTACTGTCTTCCCTTGGCTTATCGTTTAATGGTATTATACCAACAAAGGACCATTCCTTTCTGTCGCTTAGTTTAGCAGCTACTGCTATGGTACGGTAGCCCTTTAATGACATCTCCTTTATCTTAGCATTGACTTTTTTTGTTTCCAAAGAATCTAAGGAGCATTTCTTCATTATAATCGCAGGAAAGCCCTTAATAGCGGACATTTTTTTACCATTGAGTATGACATCTGCCTGTGACATTTTTGTAGCTGGATTAAACGGTGTGAATTTTACCAGTTTGTAGTTCAATTCTAAGTTCTTAGTATCGTATTTTTTAAGCCCGTCGATTATTGCATTGTCTATCTCATCGTTATCCTCTCTTCTAGATGCTATAGACCCATAAAAAAGAACATCTTGTACTGAGAATTTCCCATAGCCAAATGGATCAGATACTGAAAGCTGGTTACCCGTTATTGTGCCTGTTTTATCAAGGCATACTACATTCATAGTAGATGCCTCTTCAATTGCTTCAAGCTTCGTTACTAGAATGTTTTTTGATGACAGTCTTTCAGTACCATATGCCATCGCAACTGTAAATGCTGCTGGCAATCCCACAGGCACAGAAGCCAAAAGTATAAGAAGGGAAAATGGAACTATTGTAAGCAGATTTATGTGTGATATATAAGAAGCTATAAAAACGGCGGCTATGAGCATTAGATCTACATAGATAAGGTATTTAAGGAGCTTCAAAATGTCGTTTTCTAAATGCATCCTGCCGCCAGCTATCCTTACAAGATCTGCTGTTTTACCGAATGAAGTGTCCTTTCCCGTCTTTAAAACCAGGGCTGTGGCCTCTCCTTCTCTTACAGTTGATGATGAAAATATAGTGTCTCCCTCTTTTCTATCAACAGGAAGCGATTCGCCAGTTAGCATTGACTGATCAACTGAAAGATAATCTCCCTCTATTATAAGGCAGTCTGCAGGGACTATATCACCCAGCCTTATCCTTATTATGTCACCAGGTACCAACAATTTAGCAGGCATCTTTTTCCATTCATTATCTCTTTGAACGTTGACGTTTACCGATAACTTATTCTTTAAAAGCTCGAGGGTATTATCTGCCTTGAACTCCTCCAGAAAACCGGCTATGCCGTTAAACAAAAGAAGGCCAATGACTATATATGCATCTATGCTTTTTCCTAGAATAAATGAGATTCCTATAACAATATAAAGCATTAATGGTATCGGGCCCCAAAACTTTAAAAGAAATTTTTTTATGGGATTCACTTTTTTGCTTGCAATCTCATTGTAACCGTATTTCTTTAGTCTTTCATCCGCTTCTTTTTCTGAAAGACCGCTTTTGCTTGAAGATAATTTTCTGAATTGTTCCTCTTTGTTTATTTCGCTGTCTTTCTTCATATCAATCGCTTATTAATCCTATAAAAAGTTTGTCATCACCCTTGAATTTTTTCTCGCCGGGCAGCCTTAAAAAGAGGTATACTGTCTTTCCGTTAAAGATAAAACGCAAAGGCGGAGAATAGGGGTAGAACTCTTTCTTAAAAAGCTTATCATAACCAACATTTATTTCCGAGATTGATTTCTTTTCGACTCTCATAATGAGCGTATCAAGTTTTTTGTTGTAAAATTCTATGCTTTCCTGCGTTATCTCTACAAAACCTGAATGCTTGTGTAATGGTTTTATTGAGCTCCTGCCGACCCTTGCAATAACCTTTTTGTGCAGGCTCAATTCCAGCAATTCTTTTCTGAATATCCACACCGCTTCAAATAGGCCCAACCCCCTTTTTAGCGAGTCATTTATGAACTTCATTCTGGGAGTCTCTCCTCTGAATATGTCCACTATGTTAAGTATATTCTTATCTACTGAAACACTGGCGTTCTCCTTTGCCAAATTTTTACTGTAAATCTTAGATGAAACAGACTTAAAGACCGTGGACATACTATTATGTTGCCTTCAATTCATTTATAGTTTCTTATTTATTCAATTTACTGACAGCAAAGAAATAATTTTATTATTTACTTATAATGTTTAGAGAACCTGGATTATCATCTGTATTATAAAACCAAGTACGCCGATTATGAATGTGCCTATAATAACCATTATGGAAAGCTCCTTGAATTCCTGTTTTGTAGGTTTTCTTGCAAGGTGGAGTATCCTGCTATATTCAAACCTGTAATGCTCCAGCTTTGCCTTTATATTCATTGGATGAGCCTTCTTTATCGCATTTTTAACATGATATAAATGGAACCTTCTTTTCTTTACCTGCTGCTTTTCTTCCTTGCGGCTGCTGTTTACATTGCTTTGTACAGCTGTTTCTGCGGGCTTTTTCTGATTATTATTCTGCACCGTATTTTGAGCATTGCCTTGATTATTGTTAGAATTAACTGGTTGCACAGTCTTTTCATTGTTCTGAACGTTTTCCGCAGGCTTTGCATCACTTTCTACTGTTTCCTGCTGCTTGTTTGAATCATTCAAATTAGCGTCTGCAAGACTCTTGTTTTCATCCATAATCAACTTAGGAAGGTTATGCCCAGCTCGTCTTCAACTTCCTGCTTCTCCTTTAACTGCTGGTCCTCTGCTATCGATTTGCCGCTTATCTGCTTGGAAGTTACGCCTGTTATTATGGCCAAAACCTTTACAGTATTCTTTAAATCCGGAAAGATGTGTGCGCCCCAGATTATGTTTATGTCATCAGGTAGTTTCTGACCTATAAGATCAACCAATTTGTTTGCTTCTTCAAGAGTAAGTGAAGGCCCTCCGCTTACATCTATAAGCATCCCTTTTGCAGTCGAAACATCAACATCTATAAGCGGATTATTTAGCACTTTCTCGACAACGGTTTCAAGTTTCTTGTCTTTTGCATCGCTTTCGCCTGTCCCTATAAGGGCTACACCACCGTTTGACATTATCCTCTTTACATCTGCGAAATCGACATTTATCAAACCAGGTTTAGTTATCAATTCTGTTATCCCTTTAACGGCATTTGTAAGAACGTCATCCGCTATCTTCAATGCTATTGGCAAAGGCAATCCTGGAGCAATAGCCATAAGCTTTTCATTAGGAACCGTTATCAATGTATCTACCGTATTTTTAAGTTTTTCAACGCCATTCACTGCTGCGTTCATTCTTCTTCTTCCCTCTGCTTTAAATGGTAAAGTGACTACTGCTATAGTAAGCGCGTTTATTTTCTTTGAAACTGATGCAACAACCGGCGCTGCGCCAGTACCTGTTCCACCGCCCATACCGCAGCATATAAAAACTAGGTCTGCTCCTTGAAGAGCTTCCTTGAGTTCCTGTTCCTGTTCTTTTGCAGCAGCTTCACCAACTGCGGGATCTGCACCAGCACCCAGTCCATTGGTCAATTCCTTTCCTATAAGTATCTTTTTATCAGCAGGAGTGCAAAGTAGGTCTGCCGCATCCGTATTGACCGCTATGAATTCCGCCCCTTTTATACCGACTTCAAACATTCTGTTGAGAGTATTGTTTCCGGAACCGCCGACTCCTACGACTTTTATATTTGCCCTTCTTGATGCTATTAATTCTTCTAAAGACTTATCGAATTCCTTAGTTTTACTAGCATCGTACTTTATCCCTTTTATCCCTTGACTAAGTGAATTATTCATTTGTATATCATCCATAAGTTTACCTCAATAGATTAATCATTTTGGATTATATATAAATATCTCCTAATCTTTTATTATCTCAGTTTTGATTTTCTTGTTAAGATATTTTTCTATATCCATTGATATGCTGTCTTTTATGTAAGTTTTCACGTCTTCTTTCGTGTGCATTTTCACAGTTTCGTTCTCTATTTCTATATTTTCTGGTTTTTTACCGACGTAATGCTCGAATATTGCGGAGTACTTCTCCTTCTCATCCTCTATTATTGAAACTATCTCAATTTCGTACTTTAGCTCTTTTCCAGCTAGGGGATGATTGTAACTTACAAGCACTCTACCGCTGTTTATCGCCAATACTGTTGCCATCTTATCGTCTAAAAGAACCATGTCTCCCACTGAGGGATTTATATTATTGCTTCGGAATACCGATATTCCATACGTTTTTATAAGCCTCTTATCGAACTCTCCAAACCCGTCCTTTGGCTGCACGGTTATTTCATACTTATCTCCTTGATTCTTTCCTATAACCGAATCAGAGATAACCTTTAATACGTAATTTGCACCCGGGATGACAAGCACAGGAGAAAAGTTATAATCCCCCTTTATGTTCTCCTTTTCTGCTATTTTCCTGTCAGTTAAATCGAATATCTGCCCTGTAGAAGCTATCCGCCCTACAAAATTTATCATTACAAAATCATTTTCCTTAATCATCACTGCCTCTTCATCTCAATTGATATGAACGAAACATTTCTTTTCTTCCCTTCCTTGTCCGCAAGCTCTTCAGTCCCTATTTCAATACCAGAAACCTTAAGATCCTTCATGAATTTGTGCATAGTGACCTGAGATATATCAACTGCCGTGGAGATAGAGGAGCCCCTTGCCTTTATTACAACCTGGTTATTCCCAGAGTTCAAATGCGTAAGTATGGCCATTACGTAAGACATTATAGGTTTTTTGCCCACAAAGATTATATCATTTTCCATAATTCTATTTTTTGAATTTATATGTATATAAGCATTTATGTTTTACTGCAATATTACCTATTGCTTATTTTTACGGCCCTGCCATCAAAAGCCAATGTTTTTATCCCAAGCTTGTTTGCCTTCGCTCTTAGTTCTTTGTCTTCTGTAAAAAGAATTCCATTTTTATGCAAGCAAAAATCCAGCAATGTGTCATCGGTGCTTTTACCATTATCGAATTCCACTATCTTTATTCCATAAGAAATAAAAAAGCTCTTTACATCCAATCTTTTTATAATATTTAATTCATCGATGCATTTCTTAATCGTTGAAATTGAAAAGCCGCTCTGAAAAAAATTATCTAGCAGATTTCTTAGATCCAATTTATTGTCAAAACAATAAACCATAACGTTTGTGTCTACAACAACATCATTCATATATGTTTCCTGATCCTGCTATTGTCCAAACATTGTTTATTTTTCTTGACAAAATGGCTCTTTCGCCGATGAAATAGGGCAATGCCGAATTTCCTAAATTTATAACTATCCCATTATTTGAATAAGACACTACGGTTCCAAGAACCTTTGAAGATAAAACATTTAAAAGGACTGTTTCATTTTTCTGCGGAGGCTTGCTGAATTTATCTTTTATGGGTTCATATCTCATTGCTATCCTGCTTTTAAACAATGGAACTGTGTCATTTTTTACAATTAGAGAACCTGCTAGGTTATCCCTTCTTGCCAGTGAAGGATCTAAATCTGTCTCCAAACCTATCATTAATCCTCTTGCTACTTCCTTTTCAGGCCCGAATTCACTTTGTATGCTTAAAACTTTGGTCTTTAAAGGTTTCCATGAATTTTTAACGTAAACTCCTGGATAAACAACCACTGGATCATTAATCTTTAAATGTCCGGATTTTAATCCTCCACCTAAAACTCCTCCTTTAAGTTCATTTATATCTGCACCCGGCCTATTAATATCAAAACTCCTTACAACTACCATCTCAGTTCTTTCTTCCTTGGAATTATCTGGGACTTCGAACTTGCCTATTTCCTGTATAAGTTCTGTAATGTTTACATCCTGTGCAGCAAATACTGGTATTATTTTTGCGTCTGGATATCCATTCTTTAACATGAAATCCTTTATTTCATTGTAGCTTTCCTTTGCGCGATCTTTTCCAACAACGTCTATTTTAGTCTGTGCTACGACTATGTTTTTAACGCCTATTATACGTAAAGCTTCTATATGCTCTTGTGTCTGAGGCTGCGGGCATTTTTGATTTGCTGCTATAACAAGGACTGCTCCATCCACTAAAGTTGCGCCACTCAGCATTATAGTCATCAATGTTTTATGCCCTGGCGAGTCTATTATTGAAACTCTATAGTAAAGGCTTGCATTTGAATTGCAAACCTCACATTTTTCATGTCTGCTGAACAAGCCACAGGAATCGCACTTGTATATAAGAAAATGTGCGTATCCTAACCGTATTGTTATTCCTCTCTTTTTTTCTTCGCTGTGCCTTAAGGTAGACTCGCTAGTAATCGCTCTTACTAAAGTCGTCTTACCATCGGCGAAATTACCAACTACATCTATCGTTATATCCTTAACCATTAGAAGGCGTGAATAACTGCTCCAAAGATTTCTCCCCGTACTTTGATATTTTTATGTTGATTTGAGAAGTAAACTGACCAATTGTGTTTCCGGCAATGCTCTTCCTCCTGCGTATATTCTGCTTGTTTCCTAGTCCCTTTCCTATGAGCACTTTTCTAAGGCCAGAACCCTCTAAGTCCTTTGACATGGGCATTCCTGTCATGTAGCTTCCGCCCGTTATTATTCCGGAGTAACCATCTAAACCCAAAAATGAAAGCTCCAGCTCTTCGCCTATCTTTTTACCGAATAACTGGTCTACTTTGTCACTTTCTAAAGTTTTATTAAATGACTTGCCCGTTTTCGAATCGTTTATTACAATCTTCATCTCCATAGACTTTATTAGATATAACTGTTATTTATAAATAGCTTTGCATTAAGATAAATAACTTATTAAACGACAAAACTGTGTGGGTAAAATGGAAATGATCTTTGTTGAATCAAGATTCAAGGGAAAATTAAGTGAGGAATTTGTAAAAAGGATTTACAATGAAGTAAAGCCGTACAAAAAGATAAACTTGGTGGCTGCAATACAGTTCATAGACCAGATGAATGATTTCAAGAACAGGATAAAAGACAAGGAATTCGTAGTTAAGCAGTCGCTTTACAGGGCCATGTACCCTGGACAGATTCTAGGCTGCGATGTCTATGCTGCAGACTGCAGTGACTGCGATGCAACTCTGGCTTTTGAACAGGGCATGTTTCACGTTTTAGGCATACCTCTTAAATACGGAAAGGCAGTAATCACTGCTGATCCTGAAACTGAGAATATAGAGGTAATAAACGCAGAAGTAGCTGATAAATACCGGAAAAGAATAATGCAGGGCATTGGGGCAGTATTGACTGCCAAAAAAGTTATGTTTGTAGAGTCTACAAAGGCCGGACAAACATATGGATCAAAGCTTTTGAAGGAAAAGCTAAGAAAAGACGGCAAACAGGTTTATTCCGTTGTTGCAGATGAGATAAACTTTGACAGGTTAAATGAATTTAGGGAAATAGACGTTTTCATAAGCACTGCCTGCCAGAGGATAGCCATAGACGACATGAATAAGGTCAAAAAGCCAATGATAAATGCAGAGGACCTTGAAAGTTACATTAGAGAAAACAGATGAAATGCATTTAAACAGCTAAATTCATAAATTTACATGAAGGCCATAGTAACTGGCGGGGCAGGATTTATAGGCTCGCATATTGCTGAAAGACTTGTAAATGAGGGCTATTCAGTTTCTGTAATTGATTCTTTAAGCACGGGTGACAAAAACAACCTTAAATCAATATCCAGTAAAATAAGGTTCACAAAGGGAAATTCATCACAGATATCAAAACTTGGAAAAGCGGATATAGTCTTTCATGAGGGGATATATTCTTCAACGCCAATATACAGAAAAGACAATACCTTAGTTGGAAAAGCAATATCTGAGTTTATATCTGTTTTAAATTACTGCGTAAAGAACAAATGTAAGCTTGTTTTCGCTTCAAGCTCATCGATATATAACGGCTATCCTCCGCCGCACAATGAAGAAATGATACCTAAAGTAAAGGATTTCTACACGGAAGCGAGATATCCTATGGAAAGGCTTGCAGATCTTTTCAATCAGATGTATGGATTGGAGTACTGCGGATTAAGGTACTTCAGCGTATATGGTGACAGAGAAGAAAGCAAAAAGGAGTTCGCTAATATGGTCTCGCAGACAATATGGAAAGGATTGCTTGATAAGGAACTTGTAATATACGGTGATGGCACACAAAGGAGAGACCTTACAAATATTGCAGATGTTGTATCGGCAAACATGCTTGCTGCCAAAAGCAAGGAGAACGGAATATTCAACGTGGGCACGGGTGTTTCCTATTCATTCAATGAAATAATAGAGAAGGTTGGAAATGCAATGGGAAAGAAAATAAAGACAAAGAACATAGAAAACCCTCTAAAAAATTACGTTGATATAGTGCACGCCGATACGAAAAAAAGCACGGAAAAACTAGGCTTCTCTGCAAAGATAAAACCCGAAGAAGGAATAAACGCCGCTTTGGATTATTATAGAAAACTCAAAAAAGTTCCGGATATCTTCTAATTTTACAACAGCTTTATTCTGCCGACAACCCTGTTTCTTCCAATGGAAAGACTAGGATCTGCTAAAAGGTAATTGCCTTTTATTTCCGGTATCTTTTTATTGAAGTGTGCCTTTACCATGCTGCCTTCTCTTAAAAGATTGAGGCTTAAGGGCTCTCCTAGAAAGGAACAGGAAAGCTGCTTTGAAAAGGGGTCCTCTTTATAAAATGGAGAAAGAGACAATTCTACTTCCACTGTGTCATTTACTTTGCTTATTGAGGACAAAGCATAGTTGTTTGACAGGTCCTGCTCTGAAACATTGTTCAATGCTAAACCGACATGAGATCCGGTATCTGCAGAATCATTGTCTACGTCCATTATCTGTATGCTTTTAACGCTGCACTGCTTCAATGAGGGCATAAGGAGAAGCTTTTCTCCTTTTTTTATCTCTTGGCCAAGAACAAAACCTATTATAACCGAGCCTATTCCTTTTACTATAAAATGCTTGTCTATTGAAACATACCTGAAATCTCTGTCTTTTTGTTTTGCTTTTTCTGGAGATATTGAAATCAAATCAGATTTTTTGAACTTCCCTACCTTGTATTTCTCAAAGAACCTGTCAAAAGAAGTTATATCTGAATAATCGTCTTTAATGACCAAACCATCTTCTATTCCAGAGTTTTCAATGCAAAGTGCAAGCTCTGCATCCAGTGCATTTATTTCACTGCCTGCAAAAAAATAAACGTAATCTGAAACTGAAAGGATGTATAGAATTGAAAGAAGCGACTTTGGGAAGTCAACTGAATAAAGAACCAAATTGCCATTTTTATCCAGTGCTATCTGCACATTGTTTATAAGATCCAGCTTTTTTGATATTATGCCCTTCATCTTTTCTTCTTCTATTGGCTTGGCTGACAGCAATGCAATTATCATCAATAGTTTAATCTTTTTTATCTTTTAAAAATTATACTTTTGCCTTTCTTATTCCGGTTTTTTAGCAATTATCACCATTCTTGATTTATTGAAATAGCCACCTTCTTCATCATATCCAAAAACGTCCTTAAAATAGTCAACGTTGTCCTTTAGTATATTCCTTGCTTTCCTGCCCTCTGCACTGTTTTCGCTTACTGGAGAAAGCCAAGACTGGAAGGTTTCCTTCATTTCAAACGTCTTGAAATTGTCAACCTGAAAGGCATTTTCTTTCAGTATCTTAAACCAATAGTCTAAAGATTCAGAGCTTATGTAACTTGGATCCCTTGCCTTCTCGAATTTATTGAACAAATCACGTTTGTCACTCATTGGCTTCAACAAATCAGTTATGCCGAACTTACCCCCTTTTTTAAGGACCCTCCACACCTCTTCTATGAACTTCTTCTTGTCTTTTATGTGGTGGGCAACTCTCCTACATGCTACTATATCAAAAATATTGTCTGGGAAAGGCATTGATAAAGCGTCGCCTTTTACAAACAAAATATTGCTTTTATTATCGTCTTCTGCTTTTCTTACCGCAATATCTAGCATGTGTTCATTCATGTCCAAGCCAACAGAAACTGCTACCTTACCAGACATTTCAAAAGCGACAAACCCCGGACCAGTACCGATATCTAATGCCTTGTGGCTTTTCTTCAAATCCAGCATTGAAATGAGCAGGTCCAAATCTTTTCCATGCATGTGACTCTCACTGCTTGCGTATTCCTTTGCGTGCCTGCTAAAAAATCCCTGTAAAGACTGCATAATATTAGATACAAATCAAAGGATTAATAGCTTTATGCAAAACCAGCAAACAACTTTACTATTACTGTAAGATATTTAAAATTAAAACACCGGTAACATACTTGAATAAAAATAGACGTATACAAGAATAGAATTACAATGTCAATAAAATTTGCTTAAATAAACTTAAATATCTCTAGAACTAAAAAATCATTATTGGTATACAAAGAGTCTGTACTTAAATTGCAAAATGATTTGGAAGTTTTCTATAGATCTTGGGAACCCGATTCACCAAAGGCGTTAGTGATAGGTATCCATGGTTTTGCAGAACATAGTGGAAGATACATAAAATTTGGAGAGTGGCTGCAATCAAAGGGTTTTTCCTTTTTTATTTACGACTTGAGAGGGCATGGCAAGACGGCAAAAGATAAAAGTGAATTTGGAGACATAGATAAATTCTATCAATTTTTAGAGGATACGCAATATTTTGTTTCGGAGATAAAGAACGGGAGAGAAAACCTAAAAACTGCTATGTTTGGCCATAGTATGGGTGGATTAATTACATTACACTACATTTCTAGGATAAAGAAAAATATAGACTTTGCAATAACAAGCGGAGCTGCGACAATTACAAAAGCTGATCCTTTTTCAAAACTATTCCTTTATGCCATGTACTACATCAATAAGAAAAGCAGGGTAAATCTGCCAATTAAAGCCAGCAATCTAACGCATGATACGGAGTTATACAAAACTTATTTAACAGATAATTTAGTATTCAAGAGACCGACAGTTAGATTAATTTATCAACTGGCACAGGGATCCAAGGAGATTTGGAGATATCTAAATGAGATAGACATGCCAATACTTATGATGCATGGTGGCAGCGATAAAGTGGTTCCAGTTGAAGGAACGACCAAAGCATATAAAATTATCAACTCAAAGGATAAATCACTAAAAGTATACCCTGGATTTTACCATGAGGTATTAAATGAACTAAATAATGAAAAAGTTTATGAAGATGTAATGAATTGGCTTAAAACTCATAGTTAATTTAAATATACAAGCAATTTAAAATGGGCTCGACGGGATTTGAACCCGCAACAATCCGGTTAAGAGCCGGATGCTCTACCGAGTTAAGCTACGAGCCCATTTAACAAATCATTTAATTGTGCAAACAATAAAAATGTTTATTTTATGCCTATTTGGTAATATATGTCAGAATTGAATGGTCTACAAGGTAGAATTCTATGTTTTCTGGTTTTAGATTGTGGATTATATGGCGTATATTTTCCTCCTTGTCTTCAAATAAAACAATATGATTATACATTTCACTTAGTTTCTTTACTTCTTGCATTTTCCATTCTTCGTCTTTCAATTCATGGTTTGCCGGTAATATTACCTGGCTGTACTCCAATCCATATTTACTAAGAAGTTCCTCGGTCTCCTTTCTGAATTCCTCACCGCGGGCACTTAGGATTATGAGATCATTTCCCTGTTTGACAGCATCCTTTAAGTAATTGATAAAAGGTTCATTTGGCGAAAGTTTACTGTTGTACTTGACATAAGCAAGCGTATACAGCTCGCTTTTCCACTTCTTACTGAAGCCTTTTGGTATCTTGCCTTCTCCTATTGTGATTTCAAGATCATTCAGCGTTTTGTAGTTCTCCTCACTCATTTTTTCCTTCAGAATGGTTTCATATAGATCTTTTGCCGCTGAAATCAAAGCTGGCTTGTTAAAAAATAAGGTATCATCGAAATCAGAAACCAGTGCAGATAATTTTTCCATTTTATTATAAGAAGAGGATAATTTAAATAATAAACATTACTTAAAAGTTTGTAAGGGCCTATGGTCTAGTGGTTATGACGTCTGCCTTACACGCAGAAGGCCGGGAGTTCGAACCTCCCTGGGCCCACTATTAACATGGTAGATAAGATAAGGTGCGCACACATCTTGGTAGAAAAGCAATCTGTTGCCAACAGCATACTTGAAAGAATAAACAAGGGAGAGAGTTTTTCAAGGCTTGCAGAACAGTTTTCTATTGACAGCTCAAGAAGAAGAGGTGGCGATTTGGGATATTTTGGTAGAGGCGTTATGGTAAAGGAATTTGAAAAAGCCGCATTTTCTTTGAACAAAGGACAGGTTTCCCAGCCAGTAAAAACGCAGTTTGGCTACCATATAATAAAAAGGCTTGATTAATTGAATGAAAACTTGCTTCCAAACAATGAAGAAAGCATTCTTTTGTATTCCTCCAGAAGAGCCGAATCAATGTAATCCGTTATGAAGCTTAGGGTCTCTTTGCCAGTTTTGATTTCTATTTTTATGAAGTTCAAGTTGTCAGAAAGCAGCTTGAATGTTTCTATGTCTGGATATTCTACTATCGAATAGGATAATTCTTTCATGTAATCATAATCCACATTTTCTGGATAGGTTTTGCCCATCTTTTCTTTAAAATTTGACAATTCTGTAGAGGGTGTGCTTGCGTCTATGACTGCACCGCTTGCAGGCCACATCCCTATCGGAGATTCCGAAAGAATATTGTCAACCTTTGAATCATCTACTAAAAACATTTCAGATGAGCTGAAAAACAAGTACAGAAGCTTGCTGTCTTTATTTGCATATGAAACGTTTGGTATTACTCCCTGTATAAAAGATTTCATTTATACTATTAATCGCCGGATTATAATAAGCTTAATTACATCTCGGAAAGAGAGTAGTTCGTCCCACCAAATACAATCTTGAGCCTGACTCACGCGCCATCAAATGTTTCATGGCCTTGAAATTCCTTTTCAATCCATTTAAGCTCTGACATATTTACCTTAAGGTATTTTATTTATATATAGCTTATACGATACAAATATTAATATATATAAATTGCCAAATTAAAACATGATAAACGTAGGGATGTACTACAACGTCAAGAAAGGAAATGAAAAGGAGTTTGAAAATACTTTCCAAAAAGTAGTTGACTACTTAAAAAACAACGTAAAAGGATTTGAAAAGGCAAGCATATACAAAAAAGTTGGGGAAGAAAACAGCACAACTGAGTATATGATATACAGCGAATGGAAGGACGCAGATTCATTCAGGGAATTTACGACTGCTAAGGCATTTCATGAAACAACTGAATACGGAAAAAGCATAATAGAGGGCAGGCCTTACCACAAGATATTCAATGAGGTAAAGGAAGGCAATTAAACCTTTTGCCCACAAAAACAGGGCTTTCTACAGTTATCCAGTTCCTTGCTTCTGCTTTCCTCAGATTTCTTGCAACCTTCATCCATTTTGCTAGTGACTCAACTTCATAAAGAACAAGGAATTCATAGTCGTCGATGGCAAATGAATACGTCGTATATGACCTTATATTTTCATTGTTTGGATCGCTTACTGCCAAGTTTACATGTTCTTTTGTTATCCTGTTCTGCTCTTTCTCTTCCAGCAAATACCATCTCGGATCTTTTTTTACAGGGTATGCAACTAAGTACTTTAGTTTGCTGTCCTCCTTTAAGTAACCTGCGTTTGGATGCTCATAAATTGAGAGATAGCTGTATGTTTCATTTAGGTTATTGCTGAAAACTCCCATTAGTTTTTCCTTAAATGAAAGAAGAATATCAAATGATTCTGCAATGTTAAAAAGTATTAGGTCTGCATTGTGTTTTATGGAAAGATACTGCCGGCATATAAATATCCCTTCTTTTTCTGTTTCTTCAGCAAGGTCATTTATCCCTTCAGTTAACTTCTTTTTGTTTATTTTACCATCATTCAAATTAAGCTTAAAGCAGTGCAATGAAACGAACAGTTCTTCCATTTTAAGGCCCCCAATCATTAATTTTACTGAAATTGCTGTAGAAAAGCAACGCAAGCATCGTTTTTGTGTCCTGGATTTTCCCTTTGTATACCTTTTTCATTGCGTCTTTTAATTTAATTTTAATGGGTGTTATAACCTCATTCTCATCAAGGTTCCTTTTCTTTTTGACAAGGTCATAAGCAACATAGTAATACTCAAAATAATCCATTAATGCAGGATTATTCCAAGTTTTTAACATGAATTTGATCTTTTTTGGGTAATAGCCAGTTTCTTCTGTTAGTTCTCTCTTTACCGCATTTTCCCTGCTTTCGCCCAGGTCTATTGAACCGGCAGGTAATTCAAGTATTTTCCTGTTTACTGCGAATCGGAACTGCTTTTCCATGATTATTGTATCTTTGTCCAAAAAGGGAAGTATTACAACTGCATCGTTTTTAAGTATCTTGAAGTTTTTCAGTTTTTTGCCCCTCACATTTGAATAACTCTCTTCTATTCTAAGAGTGTCAAACGGAGATTTGTAGACTATCTTTCCCATTTATAGATTAAGTAAACCTTTATATTATAATCTTTAGAACCGGCACGTATTCTTTGTTCACTGTTTCACTGTAATTTGACATGAAACTTTCCAGCATATAATTGAACTCCGCTTCCGCAAAACAAAAAGACTGAATTGAATTTTCTAATTTAAGAGCATCCATAAAATCATTTCCTATGCCATGATAAAGCCTATCTACATAATCAATTGAATTGAAGTATGCGTTTTCTATTGTGCTTTGATTATGGTACTTATATTCTATTTTTACATTAGAAAGCATTTTGCTGTTTTTTCTTAAGCTTAGCAGCCTTTCTGCCACTTCTGTGACTATTGCATAATTTTTTATGCAGATATTAAGATTTGACTGCAGGATAGCTTTCTCTTCCGAAGGCTTGTCTTTAAGGATTTCTTCAAGCCTTTTCCTGGAGAAGGAAACAAAATAATCGTAAAAACCATGCAAGTCTGAAAGATCCTCGCCGCTTTGCATGTATTAATAAGCAATTAAATATATAAAAATAGTAACTTCATAATAGATTATGGCAAAGGATGGCTGTGACATGCGTGGAATGCTTTCCTTTCAGATACTTAACATGCTTAAGAAAAACAACCTTTGCGGGGAGGAAATAGCCCGAAACATAGAAAAATATAGGGGCAAAAAACCTGTAGCCAGCACCATTTATCCTGCACTTAAAAGGCTATCAAACAGCGGTTTTATAGCCGGAAAAAGACAAGGAAAAAGAAAAGTTTATTCTATTACTAAAAAAGGCCTTTTAGAAGAAAAAAAGGCTCTTGCTTACTTTGAAAGGTTATATTCGGAAATCCAAAAATAGGGGGAACGGGGGCTTTTAAACCCCCGTCGATTTTTTGAGGAAATTTTGATAAATAGGATAAAGGCCCCAAAAGGGGCCAAAAATTTACTTAAGTATCTCTATACCAAGTTCCTGGTTTATTGCGCCAGTAGTCTTAGAAAGAGTGTTTATTTCTTCAGGTCCCAATAAGTAAGGAGAGCTTACTCCCGTTATTATTGTCATGACCCTTAGTTTTCCAGATAGAGACTCATCTACCTTTGCACCCCATATGACCACTGCATCAGGGTCTAAGGACTGGGTTGCCATCTCACCAATCTGATTTACTTCTGCAAGTGTTAAATCAGGTCCTCCTGAGATATGTATTAAAGCTCCCTTTGCGCCCTTGTAGCTTACGTCCAAAAGTGGATTGTTCAGGGCTCTTCTAACTACTTCAGTTACCCTTGAGTCTGAAGCGTCTGTTTCACCGATTCCTATTACGGAAACACCACCTTTATTCATTATTGCCTTTATGTCTGCAAAGTCAAGGTGCACCAATGCACTTGCATCTGATATGGTTTCAACTATTCCTTTTATCATGGTTGCAACCACTTCATTTGCTACATTGAATGCCTGGTCTATTGGTAGATTTCCAGCCATGCTTACCAGCCTGTTGTTGTCTATTACAATAACAGTATCGGAACTGTTTCTTAATTCCTCCAATCCTGCTTCTGCGGACTCTACCCTCTTCCTTTCAGTCTTAAAAGGCATTGTTACAGTGCTTATTACAATAGCACCCATGTCCTTTGCAAGCTTTGCAATTACAGGTGCTGCACCGGTACCTGTTCCTCCGCCAAGGCCAGCGCATACGAAGACTAAATCTGCTCCTCTCAAAGCATCTTTAAGTTCCCTAGAAGATTCCTCTGCAGCCATTTTTCCCTTTTCAGGAAAACCGCCTGCACCTAATCCCTTAGTCAATTCTTTTCCAATAAGAATCTTTTTGTCTCCGTTCCTTGCATTTAACTGTATCTGATCTGTGTTAGCTAGAATTACTTCCGCGCCCTTGACACCTTTTTTAAAGAGCCAATTGCCCATGTTATTTCCGCCGCCGCCGACTCCTACAACTTTTATCAAAGCCTGGTTGAATAAAGGTTCGTTCATACCTTCTTCTCTGCTGGCTTTCAATGCGCTTTCAACAAGCAAATCCATTACCATTTTCCCCTCCATCACATTAGAAACAAAAGCGAAAGCTTTATATTCCCAATGCGTCTATATTTTATTAAGAAAAACAAGTAAGTGACCCCAAAACTTACAATGTTGCGATTAAAATTTGAATGTTCCCCAACATTCAAATTTCTATTTTATTTAAATAACTATAATAATTGTTGTTCATTTAAAAAGTTTATTGTCATGGAGTATACACTTTCTTTTGCAGTTATTAAAACTATTTATAATGTAAAAATAAGAAATGAAAAGAGTTAAAACATTATAGCGGCAATTATTATAATGAATGCAAAAAAAATAGAGACTAAAAACCTGTCATTCGGTGATATAATAGAGATAAAAGTAAACAATCAATTATTTAATGGCGAATTCATAAGAGAGGAAGAAAACCTCATAATAATAAAATTAAAATCGGGTTATGACATAGCAATTCCAAAAGAGACTGTTGATAACATATCCAGTATAGAGAAAGCAAAAAACGAGGAAAAGGGGGAAGAAAAAGAGAATAAAACAAAAACTGAGAATCCAGATATAACAATGATAACAACCGGGGGGACTATATCCTCAAAGATAGATTATAAAACCGGCGGTGTTTCTCCATCTGTAGACAGCAACTATTATTTCCAAATTTCCCCAGACCTGCAAAAACAGGGAAAAATAGCGGTAGTGAACTTGATGAGAAAGTTGTCTGAAAATATGCTGCCATCAGACTGGATAAAAATTGCAAAGGAAGCGTATGCAAGCATAAAAAATGGCAGCAAAGGTGTAATAGTTACGAGCGGCACAGATACCATGCATTTTGCTTCATCTGCCCTATCTTTTCTATTGAATCCGCTTTCTGTTCCGGTGGTTTTTACAGGGTCTCAAAGAAGCACTGATAGAGGATCAACGGATGCCTCTACGAACCTGCTTTTGTCGGCCTTTACAGCAAAGAACTTTCCTGGCGGTGAATCAGTAATTTGTATGCATGCAAACCTAAATGATGAATACAATTATATATTAAGGGGAAACAAGGCAAGAAAAATGCATACTGAAAGAAGAGATGCCTTCAGGCCGATAAACATTAAACCGCTTGCCAAAGTTTATACTGACGGAAAAATAAGCGAACTTTCTTCAGAGATAATAGCTAAAAAGGAAAATACAAAATTAAACGACAAAATTGACGACAAGGTAAAATTAATATATGGCTACCCTTCAATGGGTGGAGACATAATAGATTATTATATCGACAGCAAAGTGCATGGATTGGTAATAGCTGCCACTGGCTTCGGTAACCTGCCTTTAGAAGATAAAACAGTTGTAAGTGCATTAAAAAGGGCAGAAAAAGAGGGAATACCCCTAGTTATTACATCTCAAACAATTTACGGCTCAACAAACAAGTTCGTATACAGCACATTGCGTGAAATTTCTGGATTTGAAAATATTATATACGTAGGAGACATGACGACTGAAACGGCGTTCGTAAAGCTCATGTTTGCCCTTGGAAACAGCAAAAAACTTGATGAAATAAAAGAGATTATGTCAACTAGCTTAGCTGGCGAAATAAAAGAAAGGCGGGAAATAGACGAGTTTTTGATATGAAAATAAAATGTGGTTTTGAATGGCATGTGCAGATTGATTCCGGCAAGCTTTTCTGCCGCTGCAAATCTGAGATAAAGGAAAATAAAGACTACTTAGAAATAAAAAGGCTGATAAGACCCTCTTTCGGTGAAAGCGGCAAAATAGACATAAGTGCAGAATTTGAAGGCCAAAAGACAAAAAAAATAGTATATAAGGTTTTTAATGACACTGACTGCTTGGTGGATATAGATGAAGAGCCGCCACATGCTCTAGACAGAGATGCGCTTTCTACGGGGGTTAATCTTTCTTATGCTTTGAATGCATACCTGCTTAACAATTTAATATTTATGAGAAAGACGATAGTTGATGGGTCTAATACAACTGGTTTTCAGAGAACGGCAATTTTAGCAGTAAACGGCGAGTTTCCTTTCAAAGAAAAAAAGATAAAGATTGATACCATATCCATAGAGGAAGACTCCGCCAGAAAGGAAACGGAAAACCGGGAAGAAACAGTCTATTTTCTAGACAGGATAGGCATACCTCTAATAGAAATTGCAACTGGAATAATAGAAACTGATGAAAATGAAGCAAAAGAGATAGCAATGCAGTTTGGGAAGTTTACAAGGCTGTTCAATGTTAAAAGAGGGATAGGTACTATAAGGCAGGACGTAAACCTTTCAATTGAAGGGGGAAAAAGGGTAGAACTGAAGGGATTCCAGAACATAAGAGAGATGGACAAGGTCATATTAAATGAAGCAAAGAGGCAGGAAAACTTAATAAAAATAAAGAATGACTTTGGCTACATTACAAAAGAACTCGAAAATTGGCAGTTTAAAGACATAAAAGAAGTATTCGAAGGCACTGAATCAAACCTTATAAAGAATGCAATAAAAAACGGAAAAAGCATAATTGGCATGAATTTGGAGGGGCTAAAGGGGCTTCTTGGAACATATATTTGCGAGAATAAAAGGTTTGGGAGCGAAATAAGCGATTACCTGAAGATTAAACTGGGCTATGGAATAATACATTTGGATGAGCTGCCTGCGTATGGTATAAGTGAAAATGAAAAAAACAGAATAGCAGAAAAATTAAATTGCAGTGAAAACGACTCATTTCTATTTTCGATATGCGACAACGGGTATGAAAAACCTGCTGCAGAAGCAATCAAGGAAAGGCTTACTTCTTTGCTTAAAGACGTGCCGTCTGAGGTAAGACTTGTGCAGGATGATAATACGACTAGGTTTTTAAGGCCAATGGGAGGAAAAGACAGAATGTACGTTGAAACAGATTTGCCGGTAATAAAGATAGATAAAGACATTTTAAAAGAAGGGAAAGAGTACATTGGCAGGAGTGTAGATTCATTGAAAGCGTCACTTAACATATCAGACGAGTTTCTTGATCAGCTGATATCATCAAGGAAACTTAGCGAAGCCATATACTTAAACAATAAAACTGGAATTGACTTTAATGTTATAATACAGGTTGCAGTAGAGGACTGGAAATATATCAGAAGAAAATTTGGAAAGGAGATAGATAAAAAAGATGTAGAGGAGATACTGAAGAAAATAAAAGACAATGAGATAGTTAGAGATTCTGCAAGAATCATAATGGAAGGAATTGCATTGACTAGCAAAAGTGTTGAAGAGATAATAAAGGAAAAAGGCCTTAAAAAGAAAAGCAACGAGGAACTAAAGAAAGAAATAGAGAAACTGATAAAAGACAAAAAGCTGGATAAAGTTGATTCGCTTATAGTAAATCTAAAAGATAGGATAGGCACCACTTTTGAGGCCAAGGAAGCCTATAAAATAGCACTAGAAATGATAAAAGATGAAAAAGATTGATTTTTACAGGGAGATAGCTAAACTGGATAAAACAGAAAAAAATAGTCTTAGATTGGAGCAGTACTCCACAGATATAGACACTGCATACGAGTTCATACATTTCGTTGATTATAATGTAGGCATAACTGGAAAAACTGTAGCCGATTTAGGATGCGGAAACGGCATACTTGGGATATCTGCCGCATTGCTTGGTGCATCGGAAGTTGACCTTTACGATATAGATGAAAAGGCAGTTTACTTTGCTAAACAAAATATTGAAAAACTTCACATTAATAATGCGAAATCCATCCACCTAGACATGTTTGATGTAGATAAAAAATATGAGATTGTTGTATCCAACCCCCCTTTCGGCTTCCAAAGCAATTTCAGTTTGAGTGCATTCATAAAAAAGGTAAATTCACTAGCAGATAATATATTTTTTATCTATAAAGACAACATAGAAATAAGGAAAATCGCAGATAGTAACGGCTTTTTAACACACAGGATACAAGACATAAAACTTGAAAAGACATTGTCTTTCCACAAAAAAAGCTATTATAGTTTGCCGGCCGTTATAGTTTATAAGACAACAAATAAGGTATGAAAGGTCAAGTAAACTTTGGGACTTGGGTGCTTATAATAGCAATAGTTGCGATTATAATACTGCTCATATTTGATTCAACCATAAGAAGTTATATACTCACAAATCTTAGCAGCTTGGTGAGTGGGATAAAATCCGCCAGCCCAGGGCAACTTTCTGAGGTTACAACGAATTTCACTGCGTATAACTGCAGTTCTGGATGTTCAACTTTTCCAAGCTCAATTTATTACTGGACAATAAACTTCAACGGCCAGAATTACACTTATTATTTAAACGACAGTATTAGCGTTAGTTCTTCTCCTGGAAATTATTCCTTGGAGATATATCCAGTGTTAACGCCTGACGGTGAACTGTGCTCAAACGCAACTAACTCTGGTAAGCAGACAAAAATATTAAAGATACCCGCAGGCAAAAACTACAATATATATTACCTATATTGCTGATATCGGTTTAAAAATTCTCGTTATTTTTTATTGGAAACTATTATAGATGAGGAAGCTACCTCTATTTTATTTTTATGAAGATAATCAAGTATAGCCGAGCTTATCTCGCTTTGCGTCTTCTTTCTTTCCCATAAGTTTGTTATATACCTTAGATTTATTTTTATGTAATTATCATTGAAGGATACAAAAACCGTTGGCCGTATGTCTCCTCTGGATATAAAGTACTCTTTCTTTAGTTTTTCATAGTCTTTTTCTGCTCCCTTAAGAAATTTTTCTGTTTTCCCTTCCGCTATTTTCTTTATGTTATTGGATATTTTCTTATAGTCTGATTCAAATAGTATCGGTATAGTTATATTATCCCAGATATACTCAAAGCTCTTTGAAAAGTTTATTACGTCTTCACTCATTATCTTATTGTTTGGTATCTCAACTATCCTTCCAGTATAAAGATCGCCCTCTACCCAGTCATTTATTTCCATTATAGTTATAAAAAACATATTTATGTCTATTATGTCACCTTCTTCCGTTCCTATTTTTATTCTATCGCCAACTTTAACTGGCCTCATTAGAAGAATTATTATCCATGCAAGAAAACTTGTCAATGGATCTCGTAATGAGAAAGCCACCCCTGCAGAAAAAAGACCGGCAGACAATGCGACTATGCTACTGTTATTTACAAATATTGAAATGATTATGACAAAGTCGATAAAAAGAATGATAATTGCTAATATCTTCTTTAGATTATATCTTTGTTTAATATCGCTTATTCTAGTTATAAACTTTGATATAAGATAGTATACGCAATACGAAACTAAAGTTATCACCAATAATTCAGAAACTAGGTATATTGCATTAAATGGTATAACCATAACTAGTTCTAAAAGATATCTCTGATTTATATATTTTTTATTAAGTCAAAATTATGGCAGACTGTTATTTATTGAAGTTGCATTGGGAGAAGAATGGATAAGACTTGTTAGAGGCGAGAATATGCCGCTCTTTAACAGGAAAAGGAGAATTACCAGCAACGCTAGAGCTATCACTATGATGATTATTATAGTTATGCCCAGTTCCATACCTTTATTGTTAATGTGCATAGATTTCAATGTCATTTAATACATTAATATTTTAATTACTAGGTATGAAGCTCCAAAAAGTAGGTATTTTGTAAGTATCCTACGGGGGTGTTATCCCTATAGAATTGCAAAGTTTGCCCAAAATAGTTATTAATATACTAAAAACCAGAAAAATTAATGAAAATTGTATACAACGGAAAGGAAAGAGAGTTCAAAGATGGGGAAAAAGCCATAGACATAGCCAAGGAATTAAATGCTCCTAATGACATAATTGTGGCGGAGATAAACGGCAGGCTAATAGATTTGTCCGCAGAGGTAAAAGAGGACGGAGAGATAAAATTCTTTACATTCAAAGATAAGACTGGCAAAAAGGTATTCTGGCATTCCTCCGCGCATGTGCTTGCAACTGCTGTAAAGAGGCTTTATCCTGAAGCCGTACTGGGTATTGGCCCGGCAATAGATGAGGGTTTCTACTATGATATTTATAACCTTAAAGTGGGTGACAACGACCTTGAAAAGATAGAAAAAGAAATAGAAAAGATAACAAAAGAGAACTTTGTTTTTGAAAGAAAGGACATATCAAAAGAAGAGGCGAAAGAGCTGTTAAAAGACAACAAATTCAAACTGGAAATAATCGAAGGAGTAAACGGAAATCTAAGTATATACAAAGACGGTGAATTCTATGATCTATGCCGTGGTCCGCATATACCCTCTACAGGTTACATAGGTGCAGTAAAACTTTTGAAGGTTTCAGGAGCTTACTGGAAAGGAGACAGCAAAAGAGAGGTAATGACCAGAATCTACGGAATCAGTTTTCCATCCAAAAAGGAATTGGAGGAATACTTAAAGGTATTGGAAGAAAGAAAAGAGCATGATCACAAAAAGATAGGAAAAGATCTGGATCTTTTTGAGTTTTCCGAGCTTTCACCTGGCTCACCCTTCTTTACTCCAAAAGGAACGGTAATCTACAATGAGCTTCTGAAATTCGCCAGAGAACTGGACAAAAAATATGAATACAGCGAGGTAATAACTCCATTGATTGCAAAAATAGACCTCTGGAAAATAAGCGGGCATTTTGACAAATACAGGGAAAACATGTTCAAGGTTACACCTTTTGAATCAGATGAAGAGTATGGGCTTAAACCCATGAATTGTCCTTTTTCCGCTTTATTGTTTAAATCAAAGACAAGAAGCTACAGAGATTTACCAATGAGACTAGCAGATTATGGATTTCTGCACAGATACGAACTTGAAGGCACACTTGACGGCCTGCTAAGAACAAGATTAATGGAGCAGAATGATTCCCATGTCTACGTTACTGAAGAACAGATAGAAAGCGAGATACTTAGGATGTTTGATATAATGGATGATACTTACAAGCCGTTTAACTTCAAACCGATCATGAAGCTTGCAACAAGACCTGAAAAAAGAATAGGTGAAGATGCGCTTTGGGACAAGGCAGAAAGCATACTTAAAGACAGTTTGGAAAAGAGAGGTTACAAATACGAAATAAAGGAGGGAGATGGCGCATTCTACGGGCCTAAAATTGACATTTATGTGCTTGATTTCAGTGGCAGAGTTGAAGACGCCTACGCAGTATCAACTATACAGTTGGATTTCAATCTTGCAGTAAGGTTTGACGCAAAGTATGTTGGAAATGACAATAAAGAACATTTCCCAATAGTTATACACCGCTCGATAATGGGTACAATTGGAAGATTTATGGGCATAATACTAGAGAACTCAAAAGGGGAACTTCCCGTGTGGCTTTCCCCTGTGCAAGTTAAAGTGCTTACTATAACTGAAAGAAACAACAAATATGCAGAAGAAGTCGTTAAAAAACTGAAAGAGAATGACATACGGGTAGAAAGCGATACTGAGAATGGCACACTTGATTATAGAATAAGAAAAGCACAGCTTGAAAAAGTTCCTTTTGTAATTGTCATAGGGGATAAAGAAGAAGAGAAGAAAACGATAGCTGTCAGAAACAGAAGGGGGAAAACAAAATACAATGTAGACATAACTGAATTCATAAATGATCTTTTAAATAATATAAAAAATAGAATAGAATATGAAGAAAAATGAACTCAGTCATAGAGAATATAAAAAATTAAAACACAAATCCAATAGAAATAACATTTTCATACCATTAATTGCTACTTCCTTTGTAGTTGTACTTCTGATTTTTATACTACATGAAATAAATTTTGACATACGGGAAATAAGCGGGGCTTCTGCATTGATTTTTACTTCTTTCGCAAGCAGCGCATTTATTTTATTTTTAATGCCATATTCAAAGGCTGCAAAGAAAACAAGGTTTGTTAAAAGTTACATTATTGCAGGCTTTTTCGGATATTTTGGCTTCTTTCTTTCCAAGTTTATAAATTTTTACCTTATGACAGGAATAATTATCTTCATAGTATCCTTTTTACTGTTCGAAACCGACAGTGAGCACCCCCCAGCAATTGGCATAGCAGTAGCTTTTATGATTTTTAAAATACCCCTCTATGGAATATTTACGCTTATAGCAGGAGTCATTATTTTAGTTGCAGCTAAATATATAATGCAAAAAGCCGGAATTCTAAGCAGGGCAAGCGAATTTAGAGTCAAGTAAAATTAAGACTTTAAAAGAATGCTATTGATTCAATAATCCAGCAAAGAAACTTTCATTTGAAAATTTAATTTTTTATCAAAACGATATAAGCTGGTTTAACATCTGCGTGTATCTCCAAAGAAAACCCTCTCTGCTCAGCAACAGATTTTATGGAATCAACCAAAGAAGGATCAAAATCGTTAAATAAGATTTTTACAGCTTCGCCGCTTTTCAATTGCTTGGAAAAAGTGTACGCCATTAATAAAACAAAATAATAGGAAGAACCAACAGAAAGAACTGTTTTAGTAATATTCATACAGTCAAGAAAAGATAGTCCTTGTCGTTTTTAAGCTTATTGAATATTTCGACGCCATTGACCTTTCCATCGATTATATCAAAGAATTCAAGTTCACCGAATTTCTTTTTAAATATTTCTACGCATGGCTGACACAAATAGATCTTTAGTTTACCTGATTGTTTTGCCATAGTAATTATTTTTAACCAGTCAGGAAACTCACCAGAATCCCAAATGTCTAGTATTGCTTTAGCATATTCATTTTCCATATCAGATTTTGGAAATTTATTGTAGAAATTTTTAGTCATGGCAAGAACAGAAGCTCCGTTAAATATAATTTCTGTATCAACATTGGTATTGCTTGAACCAGTAAGTATAGCTTGCATGCTGTAAAAAGACTCTACAGAATACTTTGTTACGAAGATTATTACCTTTTCCATTTAAGAATTAATATTTTTTTATATTTAAATGTGACCTTAATATCAAAAGAGGATTCTAACTAAACATTTTTCGATACTGTTTTTCTGTCTTCTTGAAAAATATAAAAAGCGCTCAGGGAGGGATTCGGACCCTCAAGGGATTGCTCCCATAAGCTCTCCAGGCTTACGCGATGCCAGGTTACGCAACCTGAGCTTAAAGCATTATATATAATTTAGAATAACTTATAAATACCTATCACAAAATATTTAACCTCTGAAATCTCATAATAATCATGGAAGAATGGTATAAGCACCAGCAAGGTAAAGCTGTAAAAGAAGTAAAGTTCAACGGCTATGAAGTAAAGTACGTGAAGAAAGAAGAACATGAAGATTTCCAGCCAAGAAACGAAAAACTACCTGTAAACATAGACAAAGAACAATTAAAGATAACCAAAAACGGAGAAAAGATAAAGGTAAGAAAAAAGGACAAGCTTGCGATAATAGAAGCAATAAAACAGGATAACATAGACAAGGTTGATGAAGTACTAAAAAGCCTAAAAAGTTGATGTTTTTATTTTTCTTTGTCTAACTCTGAAATTAGTTCTTTAACCTTTTGCTGAATCTTTTCCATTATTTTTACTTTTTCTTCGATAGAACTGCCTTCCAATTCCGGAATATACCAGTGCTCCGCCTTCTCTACATAGCTTTTTGGTATAAGTATGCAGTCATTAGGATCACAGACTATTATTACTTTATCCGCATTTTTTAGTAAATCTTCGGATGGAGGCTTTGGAAACTGTCTACTTATATCAATCCCAAATCTTTCCTTCATTAATTTTATGTCTAAAGCATTTATTCCTCTGCCGACTGAACTGCCTGCTGCACTTATAGCTTTGTGCTTTTTAGTAAGGTTATTAAAAAAAGCTTCTGCCACTTGACTTCTGCCATTGTTATATTTGCAGATAAAAAGAACAAACGCCATTTAAGTTCCAGATTACTGCTTCATTATTCCTGCTATTTCATTTGAAGCTTTAGAGGATTCCAGAAGAATCAAACCATAATTTGTGTTAGGATCAATCATTATCGTAAGTATTGCATCTGTCCCTGCCTGTACTGCTACTACCCTTATATCCTTTGACTCTGCAACTACTCTTTCTAGAGTATTCTTTGCACCCAAAGACTTGATGGCTGTTTCTGCTGAACCTACCATTGAAGCAAGCATTGCTGCAAAGGTATTTGGATCTACATCCTCTGGCATTAAAGAAACCATCGGCAAACCATTAGCTGATATAACAGCCGATGCTTTTATCCCTCCAACTGTACTTAATCTTTGTAAAACGCTTTTTAATTGTTCTGATTTTGTAGCCATATGTAATTTACGATTTTCTTATTTAAATAATTATGTTAACTGCTTAAATAAAGCAGATAACGCCTCGTTTATTCCCGCCTCCTTTAATTTTGTTGGCTCGTTTGGATCTACTTTCGATAGGTCCTCAGCAACCGTCTGTACCAGTATTATTGCAGAATCCAAGTGCAGCTTTTCTCTTATTTCCTCCTTTTTAAGTGCACCATTAAGATCCGCTTTATTTGCAATCACTACTACAGGTAAACCATAAGTTTCTGTTTTCCTAAGCATTTCAACTGCTCTAGGAAATTGCTCAGGTTTAGTTGAATCCACTACAAGGAACACTCCAATGGCTTCTCCGCCGAGCATTTTAAGCAAAGGATCAAACCTTTCCTGCCCAGGTGTTCCAAACAAATCTGCGCGATAACCCTGAAAATCTACTGTTCCATGGTCTAAAGCTATCGTTCCGCCAAGTTTATCTACACTGACAGCGTTCTTAGAAGCACTATGTATGAACGAACTTTTACCTGCATCCGTTGGCCCTGTAACTAGAATCTTAGGGAAGTAAACTTTTATTCCGCCAGGTTTTATTGCCTTGAATAGAACAGATGAAAATGTCTGCTGTTTCTCTTCAACCCAATCGCACTTTAATACCGCAAAATACTGCCCAAAAATCACACGTTTTTCTATTCCTTTGACCTCTATCGTGGAATTAACATTTGAAAGCAGTTTATCTACGTTTTGTTTTTCATAGCCCCAATCTGTGAAAAGAAGCACTGCTGCTGAGTCACTGCTTACAATTTCCTGTTTTATATCATTCATGAATGAAGCGGCAAATGAAAAGTCGAAGAAATCGGCAAGCAATGAAAATGAGTCTATTACAAGCAGACCATATCCATTACCAATTTCCTTGATAACCTTTGTCTTTACTTCTTCCTTATCATAAGGGTTACTTATAACTTTTATGTGGTCCGTTTCGTCGGATTTTATGCCGGTTATCCCACTATAAGCATCTATTATAAATAGATTGTCATTAGCTGGAAAATCGTATTCCTTCATGTCTGTAAGATAAGACTGTGGAGAGGTTCTATTCAGAAAAACAAGAACTTTTACTCCAGAGGTTATATTCTTATGTATTATTTGATATCCAAATACTTCATTTCCCACCGATGGTGAAGCAGATATCAATACAATCTTTTTTGAAGGTATGCCTTTAAGCTGTTCGTCCAATTTAGCTATCCCAAAGTAAGGATCAAAATCCTTATCAGATACTCCGTCCAATCCTTTAAACTCTGCCATATAATAAGATTATGGTGATTATTGCTTTTAAATATATCATTCAAGCTCTTTAAACTCAAGCACTTCCTTGCTTGTACCAGAAAGCCTGAAATACCTTTTGCCATCTTCTAGCTTTAGATCTATTATTGCATCCGAGAGGTTTTTTATAGTTTCTATAACTTCTGGAGGATGCATAGCAATATCAATTGAAAATAAGGTAG
The DNA here is from genome assembly GCA_021799085.1 of Nanobdellota archaeon. Classification (GTDB taxonomy): domain Archaea; phylum Nanobdellota; class Nanobdellia; order Parvarchaeales; family Parvarchaeaceae; genus Parvarchaeum. The sequence goes on from JAJZBD010000001.1 coordinate 57,895, forward strand.
TTATACCTGCCAATTTGGCTTTGCCGCAAACAAACTGGAGAAATCTGTATACCGTTACAGGATTGTTGTATATCAATAGATTTGAAAGATTGTCAAATATGTTTATTACCGGCTTTGCATCCTTTACAAAATCGCTGTTTGTGCTTGACAAGGAAACGGATAAACCTGTTAAATCCAAAGGCCCATTCAATATTTTTGCGTAGGAATTGTCGGTAGCACTGGGCGAGTTTGTCCTGCTAAAATCATCCAATATCTTAAAGTCCTCTCCAAGGTAAGGAGTTATGTTTATCCCCCTGGAATTAAATTCATTTATTAAGTCGGAGTATGACTTAGAGGTTAATACATAGACTATCGCATTTTTTGATGAAAGGGCCGATTGAACAACTTTGTATATAAACTGCTCTTTTCCGGATTCTTTGTTTCCAAAAATAGAATACACTTTCCTGTAATCCAAACCATTGGTAAGCTCATCAAAATTCTTAAAACCAGTTTTTATTCCTTCCATATTAAACCAACCTAACCTTCTTTGATTTTATTCCCATGGGGGAGCCGTCAATCTTCATTAGTATATCGACTGTTAATTGGTCTTCCTGTTTTGAAAAGTTTATTTCCTCAAGCAAAGACTCGTTTGCAGGCATGTTTACGAAGGGGAAAAGATAATTTGAAAGGCTTTTAAAAAGCTCTTTCTTACCGTTCTTTTTGAGCATTATAGAAACATTATCGCTCATATCCTGCGTTTCAACTATCTTGAAGTAATCGGTGTCAACCACTATATCTGTTATGCTGTCATGTGGCAAACCCTTGAGATCTTCTATTACTGGGTCAATGTTCTCATCTGAGCCGAATTGCTTTGAAACCGATTTCTGCTGGTTATTCTCTACAAAATCAATAGTTAACTTTACAGCTTTAACAAGGAAAAGCCTCAATAAAATATTATAAATCTTATATATTTTTATGCTCAAAGGATGCTGAGCCTTTATCTTTATAACGCCATCTTTATATTCAAGGCCTATAGACACCTTTTTGTAGGTTATCAAACCACTTATCTTCGAAAGAGGCGTATTTTCTTCGTAAAAGCTCTTTAGTTCATTTACCGCATCAAAAATATCGATTTCCATGTTATATAATGTACATTAAAGAATTTAAAATTGACATTTCAACCAGCACACGCTCCTGTAGGTGAACTTGCAGGGTCATAAAGTATTTTTTCATCGGGAGAGATGTTTACAGCATTTCCCGAGACTGATTCAATCACTGCAACGTACCCTGCGCACCCCGTGCTTTGATTGAACCACAATGAAATGTTTTTCCCAGTTTCTATAGCCACGTAGTTATTGTTAAGGTTCTTTGTATTTACCCAGTCAACGTACTGTTGATTGGTCATAACAATGAAACGAGTAGTTGTAGATGCATTGTATAACATGTGAACTTTGAACGTATCCGGTATTGTAAGGAAGGAATATGAATCCGGGCCTAAACTCGTGGGCTCATTCCATATTGTTATGAAAGGTTTGCCCTCAAAAAATGAGAATGGAAGGGCAGAAACATTCTGGTTATGTATGACCAAAGTGGAATTTGGATAATACGAAAGTATAGAACGGTTTATTATTATGTTGACGCCGTTATTTGGCAAGCAGAACGGCCCTGAGTTATTCACTGCCAAAGTCTCATTTGAAAAATAACAGGAATTGAAAAGAACTATGTGCGTTTTAAACGCATAAAATATGGCTACAAGAATTATTATTAAAAATACTGCCATCAATACATTTGTCAAAGTATGTCTTTTCTTCATTTACTAAAAACAAAGTCAGTAAATAAAAAGCTTTGGATATTGTATTAGATTATAATTCAAGCTTACGGGCAGTTTATAATGCCTGAACCAGTTTGCGCACCTGTTCCTGCCGGTCCCGCTGCAGTAGTACCGTTGGACAACACTATTGTAACTGTGTCAGTTCCAGGTGGATCTGCCAAATTAGAGTAGCAATTATAAACTCCAGAACCAGAAGGATTGGCTACTGTATGCGAACACCACTGTTGAAAACCAAGACTTGCAGGGGTTGTAGTAGAGTAAGTTGAGCATGTTGCTGAGAAAGCTGAAAGAGTGGAACTTGAAGGGGAGGCCGCGCCTAATCCCTTAAATCCACCCAATACAAATGTAATTAACAGAACTAGGATAAGCAAGCCTACTGCGATAAGTATTATTGTATTAATAGGCAAACCCTGTGCTTTTCTGTTTGAAATCATATTTACATACTAAAATTGATACTATTTAAATATTTCTTTTTCCGGATAAATCCACAAATCAAAAGTTAAGCACCTTACTTATAAATTAAAGATTTATTAATCTAAACAGACATAAAATACACGTTATATGTATTTGAGCAGACTTGTCATAGATGCAGTAAAACCCATCGGAGAGTACAGTATAATAGATCTAGCTAATGACATAGCAAAACATGTAAGGAATGGGGATGTTTTCATAAAGGTTGTAGAGGTAGACATACATACAGAAGGCTTAAAGGTAGTTATCGAAGGCTCAAAAATAAACTTTGAAGGCATACAGAAGGCCTTGAAGGACAGAGGAGCCGTAATAAACAGCTTAGATGAAGCCACAGTAAGTTCTAATGGAAAGAGCAAAAAGTAGGTATGCAATACTGGGCTTAAGCGATGGATTGTTTCTGGGTTTAGGTATTTCACTGGGTATTTCAGTTTTCCACAGCTATCAGCTTACATTTGCATCCATTCTGTTAGTAGGAGTAAGCGGCTCGCTGTCCAATTTCTTCTCTGCTTATAACGCTGAAAATTTTGTGTTGGGCCAGCAGATGAAGGAATACAGAAAGATACTTTTTGCCAAAGAGTATGACCCTAAGAAGATTACAAAGCTAAAAAAAGCTAAAAATCTTAGATATGCTGAGATAGGCTTTCTCTCCACGTTGTTAGGCAGTGTCATCGTACTTCTGCCTTACTTAGTATATTATTCTTTAAAGATAGCACAAAACGTTACAACTAGCATTATTTCACTTGCTTTAAGTTTGGTGATACTTGCATTTATAGGAAGTTACTCTCAGGAAGAAAAAAGACAGAAGATAAAAGAAGGTCTAAAAACCGCAGGCATAGGATTGCTTATAGCTGCAATAAGCGCCTTTCTAGGCGTATTGATAAACCTGTTTATTTAGATTTTGCAAGATCTGCCATCTTTGAATTGAATTCTATCCCCTTTACGATTATTTCCTGGGCTTTTTCTCCGTTTATATCTATTTTTTCACCATGAAACAGCCTTTTCCCAAGCGTGAATATCTCATTGAAATCATCAATTTGTTTCTTGTTTACCAACCCTCTCCCCTCTAGTTTCGAAAGCATTTCAGGTATAACTTCCGGGGATGGCGGTATATCCCCTTGCCGCATTATTGCAGCCTGTGCAGAATTTACAACGGCCCAGTACACGTCTGTAACTACAGAAGCAAGTTTAAGCTTTGCGGAATTCATGTATAATTCACTTCTTGTTAGAGAAGCGTATATTGACTCCTCTGTAGGCTTTATCTCCCCCATGTTAAGCAAAGCCTGCAACGGTTCAAAATAACCTGTATCTATCAAAGGAACTCCGTATTTCAGAACATTTACTGAAACGGGATCAGCAGCTATAACCCCACGCCAGAAGGCAGTCAAAGTTACAAAGTTTATGTGTAATTTAACTTGGCTTTCCTTTACCAGCTTGTCAACATCCGAAAATATCAGAGACTGAACGGTTTCATCCAATTTATTTAAAACATCGTCCATTACTACCATTATGTCAACATCACTGTCTTCTGTTTCTTTGCCTTTGCTATAAGAACCGAATAAAACGATCGTTTTCATTACCTTTGGGTATCTTTCGAATATTCCCTTTGCAAACTTATAAGCTGCATCGTATCCCTTTAACTCCAAATGCCCCTTCTCATTGTTTTCTTCCATCATGCCATTGGCGCCCCCGAAAAGCTTGAATTGCCTTTATTTTCCATGTAACCTCCCCCCGCGGCAGGGAATATGCCTGAAAAACCGCCATAGGGAAGCATATCCTGCTTCAACCCAAGATTGGAATAAGAGGAATAATCCCCAACTATAGAAGAATAAGGCTGGCCTAAATATGAAGGCAAAGATACATAAGGTGTATTGCCATATAAAGGCGCACCCATGTATTGAAGCGATTGAACAGTTCCAGCTTCAAGCCCACCTAATCCTCCAAACACCTCCATTATTGCTGGAACATCTAGCCCTTTTTCCATCATTGCATCGTAAACCTCCTTTATGGGCGCGTTTCCTTGCCCCAAAGGGAGGTGACTGTCTTTGTTTCCCATATTGTCGTTCAAGTGATATCTTTTTAGATAATCTCCAGCCGCCTTTGCCATTTCAACTATGTCCTTGTCAGAATACGGTTTACCAGTATTCGGATTTATGTAGGATTTAAAGACGTTTATATGCCCTATATCAAGGTTTATACCTATCAGGTCGCTGCTTATCTTTTCTGCTTCCTTAAGGGATAAACGCTGTTTTTCATGAAGCTCCTTTGCGAATTCCTCTCTTGCTATCCTTACTGCTTCTGCGGTGTCCCTTGGATCACTTAGTGACATGTCGGGGGACATTGGATTTTCAACGAGTATCATTGGCTTTGATTCAGTATTATTATAAGAAAACATCGCAGCTTTAACTATTCCTTCGGCAGCGAGTTCGGGTGCCTTTTTGTCATAAGATACGAAACGATTTGGAAGGTTTTTTTCATCTATTTCAAGTTCTGCATACTTTTGATTAAGATTTTTAACCATTTCATCTATATTCCCAATCTCTCTTTCAACCTTCTTAGATTCACTTCGATACTTGTTTAAGTCGTCGATGGCTATTTTTGGGTCATTTAATTTTGCCCTCAAATTCTCCATCTTAATTCCTAGCTCCATCTTTTGATATTCAAGATTCCTTAAGCTTATATTGAGGCTTGCTCTCTCTTGATTAAGCTGCTGTGATAAACTCTTTTTATAAAGTTCAACTGAGCCTTCCGGACTAAGTATGACCTTACCATCATCAGAAACAAATCCAAGTTTTTTATTATCCTTGTTTTCAAACACTTTTTGATAAAAGCTTTCTCCGTATAAATCCTTAAACTTTTGCATCGCCAGTCTTTTTCTTTCTTCTTGATCTTTTACTTTGTTTGTATCAATTCCCAATTCAATCTCCTGCTTTGTAACTGGAATAACTTTGTTTTCCCTTTGGTCATAAACTGAATAAACTAGGCTTTTATCTGGATCTGAAAGATTGTCCGAAGAAGCATGAAAAATAACTGGCATGTTCTGTCTACCTAGCTTTTTACTTATATCATCGGCAAATTCCAAAGCAGTGCTTATCTCTCTTTCAACAACATGTTCATATAGCTCGGATTTGGCTTTGGATTGAGGCTCTATCCCTGAAAAGTTTATTGCCCAGGGAGCATGAACACTTAAATCAACATCATTTGTCTTTGCAAGATTTGCTATTGCTTCTCTTTCTGTTTTACTGATAGTGTCTGCGGCATTACCCTGCTCCCCACCAAGGCCATATACACTTGCTACATCTATTTCAACCATCCTTGCACCGCTCCTAAGGACCTTGGCAAACTCCTCTAACTGATTCCTCTCTCCGATAGAAACTCCAAACTGGACCTTATTGAAGGGGTCATTGAACTTACTGTTTAACATATAGTCTGTCATAGATTAGTATGGATAGTTATAAGATAAATGCTTTTTTATTGCTTTTTGCAAATCAGCTTACATTGTAAACATACTTTGAAATTATAGCCGATAAAGCATCTGTATCGTTATTTCCTACAATAAGATAACTTCCATCCTTTAGTTTCATTATTACATCGGTGCTGTTTTCTGATGCAACGTATGCTTTATCATTGTTACTAAGTAAAAAACTGCCTGCATTTATATTTCCAATGCTTGTACCATCAGTTCTTACAGATAAGGTAAGATTACCTGTTTCTATATTGCCTATATATGCTGATTCGATTTCATTAGAAGTTACATTAACGCTGCCACCATCTATGCTAGATCCAGATACATAGATATAGCCATTTCCTATTTTGACTGTGTATGGAATAGTTAGCAGAAAAAACAGAACTATCCCTATTATAACAACGGCTGAACCCACCAATATTGTAGTATAAAAAGTATTTTTTATTCCTCTCGTGTTTTCATTCTTTTTCTTGGAAAAAACCCCAAGAAGGATAACAATTATTCCGATTGCTATAGGTAGAGCAAGTATAAAATTTGTACTACCTGCTGAAATTACAAAGCTGTATACCATCACATAACTCCTTTATTTATTTTTGCTGGTTTCGGGCCTATTGTCATTATAAGATAAAAAAGATATCCGAATACCCATACAACAGCAAGGGCAATCAAAACGAAATGAAGATACAAAGGTTGTATGAAAATGAAGAAAGAGGCACCTGCAAATAAAAGTATAAATGTTGGCAAAAGTAGCATAACCCAGATCTTTGTGCCAATTCCTAGTTCGGAGCTATCTCCATATGTTTTTAATGATTTATCGGGGCCTTTATTTGTTAAATCAAACTTCTGCAGGGTTTTGCATTTAGGGCAGCGGAATATTCTTTTGTTCACAAGTCTTATTGAATGGTAGGAAGCCCCCCGGATATATTCATAGTTAAATCTGTAATTACACTTATAGCATTCACAAACCGCGGTTACCATAAATTCTAATAATTGCCCTACTTAGAAACTAATGTACAATTTATAATATATTTGTTTCCATTAATCGCCAAATAACCTAACGTGTTCTTTCATCATGCACCTGTTAAATATTACTGTTATTCCTTTGCTTTCTGCGATTTTTTTAGCTTCATCATTTGAAATTCCTTCCTGCATCCATATCACCTTTGGATTCTTGCTTATTGCAGCCTGAACAACGGGTAAAACCTTGTCTGAAGGCCTGAAAATATCAACTATTTCCGGGTTTCCTGGAACTGAGGAAATCGAAGGATATGATTTTTTGCCCAGTATAGAATCAGCATTTGGATTTACAGGAGTCACATCATACCCTTTGCCTATTAAATATTTAGGTATTTCATGGCTGTCTTTTCCTTCCTCCCTAGACATGCCAACAACGGCTACCTTTTTGTACTTTGAAAGGATATCCTTTACTTCTTGGTCACTGTGATTATCTTTTGGCATTTTCAGTATCTTTTCATGTTCTTCGATTGAACATTCCGGATCATTGCTTTCCATTTAAGTTGAATACATTATAACTATAAAAAGTATTTATAGGGCTTGCATTCATACTAAGAAATGAAAAATAATTATGACTTTGCGAAAATCACAGAAGACATACACAAGCTAGAAAATATCATAGGAATGTGCTGCGAAGATGCAAAAGGGTATAAGTTTGTACCAGGGTCCTTTTCGTATAACATGCACATTGGTAACGAAAACGTGATAGGAATAGACGAAAAGCTTTTATCAGAAGTGGAAACCCTCAGTAAATACAATAAAAAATATTTGTCCGCGTTAAAGATGACGGTTTATCATGAGATAGGTCACTCCAAGAGCTATAAAAAAGACAGAGAACACACACTAAATGAAGCAATCGCAGAACTTTATGCCATAAGCAAGGGAAGCATTGACGATTATATTATTGAGATAGCAGTCCTGTCCAACATTGTGGGAGATGAAATTTCTGAATTCAATCAAACACTTAAAGAACCAAGGGAGGTAGTGGATTACCTTCTAAAACATGACAGTGCAGACAAATGGAAAGACCCGGAATTTGCTTCTAAATTTTACGGGTATGAATTCGTAAAAAATGCAATAGACAAGATAACATTGACCTATAATGAGATATTTGACAGGATAATAAAGGAGAGAGAAAGCATAGATAGTTTAAAAAGAAAGAACAACCTATTTATTGATAAAGATATGATATCAAGAAAATGAGAGTTGCCGTAATAAAGGAATCGGAATGCGAAGCACCGGATAATTGCAATTACATCTGTGCAGAGGTCTGTCCAAGAGTAAGGCAAGGGGCAAAGGAAACGGTGTATGCAAGGGAAAACGGCAAAGCAGCTATAACTGAAAGCCTTTGTATATCCTGCGGCATATGTGTAAAACGGTGTCCATTTGACGCAATAAGGATAATAAACCTGCCGGATGAAATGGCCAAGGAGATTACGTTTCAGTACGGGATTAACACCTTTAGAACCTTTAACATAGCAACTCCTATAGAAAACAAGGTAGTCGGCCTAATAGGAAGAAATGGAATAGGGAAGACCACAAACATAAAACTTATTTCAAACGAGCTTGTTCCAAATTTTGGTGATTTCAAGAGAGAATATTCATATGAGGAGGTAATAAAGGAATTTAGGGGAAAGGACATACAGCCTTATCTTACAAAACTTTACAGCAACAACCTTAAAATAGCGAAAAAAGCGCAGTCATTCACACAAATTGGGAAGGTTAAAGATATGGTAAAAAGAAACCGCTTTAACCTCGTAACAGAGGACATTTTAGATAGGGACGCCGAAACTTTATCGGGCGGTGAAGCGCAGATCGTTGAAATAGCCAAAACATTGGATGAAGAAGCAGATGTATACATATTTGATGAGCCTATGAACTACTTGGATATAAACGCAAGGATAAACGTAGCTACAAAGATAAAAGAAGCACTTGAAAACAAAACTGTGGTAGTAGTTGAGCATGACTTGGTAATGCTTGATTACCTTACAGAGTTTATACAGGTTTTGTACGGCTCCGAATCTAACTACGGGATAGCTTCGCACATTATGCCTTCTAGGAATGGAATAAACACCTATTTGGAGGGTTATCTACCCACTGAAAACGTAAGATTCAGGGATTACAGCATAAAAATCAAGAAAACTTTGCCACCAGTTACAAATGAACCCTTCATTTCGTGGCCGGAATTTGTTGTTGATCTAAAGGATTTCAGGCTGGATACGAAGAGTGGAAAACTTTACAGGGGGGACATAATAGGTATAATAGGAGAAAATGGAATAGGCAAAAGCACATTTATAAAGGCACTTGCCGGGCTGGTTGAAACTAACATAGGCAAACTTGATTTGGGCATAAAAATATCATATAAACCCCAGGTACTGAAGCCGTTTGATATGCTTGTTAGCAATGCTCTATTGAGTGTAAATCCAGAATACGAAAAGGATTTGGGTATTTTATCTGCTATTGGTAAGTTAGGAATAAACAAATTGATGAACAAAAATGTGAATACGCTTTCAGGCGGAGAGCTTCAAAAACTTGCAATAATAACTACGCTTATGAAACCAGCTGATGTATACCTTATAGATGAGCCATCTGCAAATCTAGACATAGAAGATAGGCTGGAATGCATGAGCATAATCTCCTCCTTTATTTCCTCAAGAAGCAAGTGTGCAATAGTCGTTGATCATGACCTTGCTTTCCTTGATTCCACTTGTCCAAAAAGCATATTATTCAGCGGTAAAAAGGGTGTAAAAGGAATGACGGACCAGATAGAAAGTACGAGTAAGGCAATAAACAATTTCCTTAAGAATATAGATGTCACTATTAGAAGAGACAAAGACAGCGGACGGCCCAGAATAAATCAAAAAGGGAGCCGGTTAGATGCAGAACAGAAGGCCGCAAATATGTACTTTGCTGAATGACCACAAGCCAGTTAATAATAAATTTATTTCAATAATATACAAGTAATACAAAACAGCCCTTTTTATTTGGAATATTTCTAAAATAGGTATGAGGGGGGATAAAAATGGAAATGATGGAGGAAAAGGAAAGTTTATATGAAAAGCTGCTGCAGCAGATAACTTTATACAACCAGTACAAAAATAATATAGATTTCGAAAAAGCCCAGAAACTAAGCAAGCTTCTGATGAATATAAATAACCTTGCTATAAAGTTGGGTGTCTACAAAGGAGATGTTGAATCAGAGCTAAATAACATGGAAACAAAGCTTAGAAATGAGGAGAAAAACAAATCCATAATATTTATATAGCTCATTTCTGGACTTCAAGTTTTAGAAGATCTAAAGCAAGGATGTGCAAAGTAGCCGAGCCGGTGGAAACCCCTGTTGAAGAAGAGGTTACAACATCATAGCTGTTTGGGCCAGCATAAGACGGTACAAGAATTGTACAGTGCCCTGAAGGAGTATCATTCAATATAGTCCACCCAGTTACTGTTCCGTTTCCATAAAGCACGTTGCAGTCAGGTGCATTTATCGTGTCGTTATAGGAAGGAAAAACGCTTTTTATCGATAGAGATGAATTGCATGATGATCCGCAGGCACTGCTGTAATTCGTTATTAGCAACGGCTCATAAAAGGTAGAGTAGGAATGAGATGAAGAAAATCTGGAGTTATACGAAAATATAAGGCTAGAGGGAGTATCATTATTGGAATAATTGGATTTTGTGAATACCTCAAGGAGAAAAGGGCTGGAGATCTCTAGATTTAAAACAGAGGATACGTAGGAATTTAACGTGGAAACAGAACCACCATTCTGAAATAACAAAAGCTGGTTTGTTGTAGAAGAAACGACTGAAAAGGAGGATACTGCAGAATAAATCTGTGATAGAAAGTCATTGTCAGTTGTTATTGAACTATTTAATGTAAGGTAATAACTTGTTATTGCATATGCAGAGGCTATAACACTAAGTATTATTATACTGCCTACAACAAGATCAATCGTAAAAACCTGTCCTTTTTTCATGACCACTCCGTATAAGAAAGCCTAATTATTTCATTTCCAGGATATAACACAGTAAATCTCTGTATAGAAGCAACGTAGCTGGAAGAGTAATCTATTGGAAAGCCGGCAGTTACCTCCTTTCCGTTCAAAATTAAGATTGAACCGTTCAGATAGTAAAAGGTTATATTAAACGAATCGCCGCCTTTTAACAGAGAAGACAGGCACGAAACAGGCAAGGTAGTAATGTTATACAGCTTTATTGGAGACACTTCTAAGTTATTGTACATTACACCAAGCTGCTTTATTTGATTGCACGAAAAGGAATACCAATTGGAAGGGTAACCCTCTGAACCAAGTAAAGAATTAGCCCCTTGAACTGCGAGGTTATTGATATAATTTGAGGTTATCTGTGAATAATACGAAGAATAAGAATTGTTTATGTCTGCATTTGAGTAAAGAAAAAGCAGAACAGTTGTAAATAAAAGCAGGAATATGAACAACGCAATAAGCAAATCTATTGTGAATATCTGCCCTTTTTTATCCATAATGCTATAAATCCGTCATGGTATTAATCTGTAAAGAGTCCAATATATTGGTTAAACACAATAACAAACAGAATGAAACTGTATTCATCTTTATCATATATATTACAATACTAGCATTTATTATTAAATATTAAATTGCAAGATATAAATAATATATGGTGGACTGTTAATAATGGAAGATATAAATGAGATTTATGACAAGATAATGAGTAAATTGAATGAGGGCCCTTCACTTATACTGGAGATAGCAGAAAGAATAGAAAAGGATACTTTACAGACACAGACAATAGTAGATTATTTTGCAGCAAGAGGCGAGATAAAAAAGACGGCTAGAAAATTCGGCTCCTCGCCAGTATACTTTCTTGAAAAGGACAGAGAAAAAGCATTGAATGTGCTTATGCAGACCTTAAACAACCAAGAAAAGGCATTGGTAGCCAAAATACGGGAAAAGAAGGTGATTAACACGGAATCGCTTTCCTCCGCAGAAAGATACATCTCGCAGAACCTTGTGGATTTCATGAAAAAAGTCTCTGCGCAGGATAACCAGACAGGACAGAAGGCAGATTACCTTTATGAACAGGGATTAAGCTTAGACACTGTAAAATCAATTATAAATGCAAAGGATGAAAAGCCAAAACCTGCTCAACGTCAAACAGCCATCAAAAAAACGAGGGAAGACAAAGAACCTGTAAAGCAGGAATTCAATGAACTATTAATAAAAAATGGATTTCAGGAACCAAAAGAAATTGAAAGGGGGGTTTTCCTTTGCTTATACGGCCAGCATAGCATAAAGGTTGTTGCCTTGATATTAAACAAGAAATCAATTGTAAAGAAGGATCTTATAAATGCCATGGGCTATAGCACCGTTTATAAGACAATAACGTTTATACTTACAAATGCTGAAAAAATAGCCGGAAACAAAAGTTTTGGCAACATGGTGAATATTATAAAAACGGAGATATGAAAAAAGATAGAATATTCTTGCTTAATGAAAACAATTCAATAGTAATAGATGGAGACAAAGAAAGCAATACCCAATTCGGAATATTCAAACCTAGCAAAATAAAGGGAAAAAAACCGGGCTCTAAGGTAAAAACACACAATGGAAATGCATTTTATGTCATTGAACCTGGAACTCCTGACTTAATAAAGAAGATAATAAGACTGCCGCAGATAGTAACTTTAAAAGACGTTGGAAGCATGGCAATGTACCTAGGAGTAAAAAATGATAGCAAGGTATTCGATGCTGGAACTGGTTCTGGAGTTGTTGCATGCTCACTGGCAAATCTTTCAAAAGACATAAAAGTATTTTCATATGAAATAAGGAAGGAATTCATGAAAATGGCAAAGAAAAATGCGGAGCTGTTTAACCTAGAGAATATAAAATTCAGCAACTTGGATGTAAAAAAGGGCATAAAAGAAAGGAATTTTGACTGCGGAGTTCTTGATCTGCCAGATCCCTGGGAAGTGCTACCCATAATAGCAAAAAACTTCAAAGTCGGTGCAAGGATAGTTACTTACTCCCCTTCTATTATACAGATAGAGAAAACACTTAGATTGCTTCCTAAAAACATGAAAGTGGAAAGACTAATACAAAACAATGAAATAAACTGGAAAACCGAAATCGAAAGAGATATACTAAGGCCGGAAAGCAATGGAATACTTCACACAGCTTTCCTTCTTTTTATAAGAAAAGTCGCCCCTTAAAATTCAGTGAAACCTCAGATTTATCTGCTTGATGCAGCCTGTCTTTCAGTATCTATTCTTTTTGAGATAGGGAATGCTATGTCTTGATTATTTGCTGCCTGTGTAAGTATCTCATATAATGCCCTGTCTGCCTTTTTGCCTGTTGCTGATAGCTGATATGTTCCTTCTGCAATCCATCTCAATGCAAGGTCTACCCTTCTTATGGGCGCAGTATCAACCTGCTTTGCAAGTCTCTGCCCTCCTATCAAAAGAGTCATTACCTCTTCCTTGGGCGCTGAGTTCTCTATTGCTTTTACAAGAACCTGCAAAGGATTTAATCCGTCCTTGCTTATCATATCAAACGCGCTTTCGACTAGATTCGAAGCTGTATTGAACCTGCCTGACATTAATTTGCTTGTCCTTAAATGTTTCTTTCCTCTATGACCTGGAACCATAAGATGGCTTATGAGCCTCTCAACTATGCTCATTCTCTCTCTTGCAAGCCTCTGCTGAGACAGCCTTCCTGAAGTTTTCGGCACTATAACTGGCTTTAATGAAATTATATTTTTAAGCCCTAAATCATTTACCGTAACTCCATCGAAACTGTACTTTCCAAAGAGCTTTATTTCATTTTCCTTTTTGACGTTTTCCAATGATTTTTCTTCTTCCATTTTATCTCACAGGTTTTTGCTTTCTTCCTTTAACTAATTCTTTCAATGATATTCCATTGACCTTCGTTATCTTGAACTTTACACCTGGAAGGTCACCACGCGCTCCCTTCTGTGCACCGCCTATCCTTTCAATTATGACATCATTGTGCTCATCCACGAAGGAAACCCCTTTGCTCCAAGGAATGTATGCAGTTATTATTTTACCGTTTTTAGTAAGCTGTACTTTACAGGACTTTCTTTTTCCAGAGGATGGCTTCTTTGGAGTTATCTCAACCTTCTCTAGGACTATGCCTCTTGCCTGAGGTGCGCCTGCCAATGGATCATTCTTTCTCCAGCTTCCGCTGAAATAAGACTTGCTTTTGTTCTTGCTGAACCTTACTCTCTCCTTTCTGCGAAGTAACATCTTCCCATTAAATAACCCACGTGTCTTGTTTCCCATAATTTTTACTTAATATTTACACTAACTATATTAAAATACCTTTGCATTAGCATTTTAATCAGTTTTATCTTGTTGCTACTTATTTTACCGTCAACTGAAGCTTCTACTTTCTTGGATTCGTCTTCCTTTCCATTAACGGTTATGTATCCTGATATAAGCTTGTTTGGCCTTATAACGTTTTCAAATAGCTTTACAGGATCATCGGAATACTCTATTACAATTACCTCTTTTTTTAGCATCTCCTGCAACATTTTTATCTTTATTCCGTTTTTGCCTATCGCTAGACCGGCCTGGCCTTGATTCACAATAAACACTACCTTATCCTCAAAATTTATGCAGTCTCTTGGCATAACGCTTGTAACATCAGAAAAAAGATTTATTGATAAAATAATATCGCTGTCGAATTTTATGTTCATATGTTTATTTCTTAATCCCCAAAACGGTTATGCCAAATGACTTACCACATGCAATTGAAAGTGCATCGCTATCTCCATCGTACTTGTATTTTTCAGCTTCAACTTCATTTAATTTTTCAAGGATTTTGTCGCTGGCATTGCTAGCATATACTATAAAAGAAACCTCTCCGTTCTTATAGGCCCTTAAAGTAGAATTTAAGCCTATAAACACTTTATTGCTCTTTATCTTTTCCTGAATTTTCTTCGCTATTTCCTTTTCCATTTTCCTTCACCACTAATTCAACCCCTCCTGTTCCTACGGGTATTACCTGATTTGAAAGTATATTGTTTGCAACGTATTTAAAGGGATCTGATTCATGATAAAGCCCCGCCTCTATAAGATGCTTCAATGGGACCTCAAACGATGCCCTTGCAAGCACTGAATCTGCTTCTCCGCTGAGTCCATATCTCCCTATCCCTCTTACTGTACCGTCAAGGCACATTGCATCTGCTATTAAGAATATATGTCTTAAGTCAACTGTTAATCCTACATTCTGGAGGGTTGAGTTTACTTCTTCTATTATGAGATTTCTTGCAGCTTCTATGCCCAACACCTTTGAAACTTCTATTATGTCATTGGATATGGTGTTTTTCTGATCAACTTCTTCCATTTTGAGCACTTCTGAAAGATTTGTGCCTATGGTTTTAATCCAGTAATTTCCATTTGAATCTTGGTTTAATATTGCTCTTGAAACGCCCGGTAAACCTGAAAGATTTATATCTACTATTTTATTCCTCAACCTTATAAGCTTTTTAACGCTGTCAGCAGATTTATCTACAACTGAAAGATTGTCTCCTTCTAATGCTGTAGATACTTTTAAATTTGAAAGCTTTGCCGTAACATCTTTGGTTGTAAATCCATATTCCTTTAAAAGTTCCTTGTCAAGTACAAACTCTATGGATTTTTTACGGAGAGATACAGTATAAGAAGAGGTTATGTCTCCTATCTTTATCTCAATCATCTTAGTGGCTATTTCGCTTGCCTTCTGTTTTGATTTTGCGTATTCCTCTTTCAAGTAAATGTCCATAAACGGAGTAGAAATGTCCTTTTTTGAGTCAAATATCTCAACCAATCTAGGTAAACCGGTTGTTGTATTAATCACGGAAAGACCTGCTGCATGTTTTGTCCTAAGCGTAAGCTGGGTGCTGGCTTCACCTATGCTTTGTGCGGCTATTACCCCGACTGCTTCTCCAGGAGTAACCAATGACCTTGTGTATATTTTTTCAAGTTCCGACAGGTCTGCATTTTCCCCGTATTTTTCCTTGAATGCTAAGATGTATTTTTCCGGTATTTCTATTTTCATAATTTAAGATCCCCCTTATCGCTTGCTGATACGTCAAGCCCGTCCTCTCCGTATTTAAACTGTACTATCGAACTGCCCAACCTTACAGACAAATCATCCGCTACTTTAAGGTCATTCAATGCAGACGACAGTCTTCTTTGCATGTAACCAGAGATAGGAGTACGTATAACGTTGTCCATTAATCCTTCCCTGCTACTTGCGGCATGAAGGAAGTATTCTACAGGGTTCAATCCTTTTCTATAGTTTGAAACAATGAAACCACGCGCGATAAGCCCGTTATCTCCCTTCTTAAAGTGTGATGTAAGCCTGTCCGAAAATCCGTTGCTTATTCTTACGTCCCTAAGCATCTGCTGACCTACAAGACCTATAGTTGGTATAAGATTCGTTATGCTTCCTTTTGCACCCGTTGTTATCATTGCTTCCACATTGTTGTTCTTTTTGTCTATGTATGCGTCTATTATGTTCCTTACCTTTATCCTTATCCTGTTGGCTATGCTAAGTATCTTTGCTTCAGCTATGTCATCGTAATCCTTTAATAGTTCGGCTACGCTGCTCTCCCCCTCCTTAACGGCCTTCTCTATCTCAGTGTATGCTGCTTTTGGAATGTCGAAATCCCTAATGTTTACGCTCATTCCAAGGTTGAATATGGTCATAAGCCCAAGTTTGTTTGCCTGGTCTATGAATTTAGCTGTAACTTCAGAACCATACCTTACAAAAAGAAACTGAAGCAGACTTCCGCTTTCCCTTCCTATTGTTGCCGCGTCTATTACTCCGGAGATAAGCTTTCCGTTTTTAATCCTTACGATTGAATCATCATCCTTTGTTATCTTATAGGTACTGCTTTGGCTTTCAAAATTAAGATCCTCTGGTAAAATCATGCTGAATAGCTCCCTTCCGGTGTATTTCTTTTTCTTTAAATCCATGACTATCCCTATGTTGGAAAGCAGAAATTCCGCATTTTCCTTTTCGAATTCTGTTTCTTTTGAAGTCAGCAAAGCACAACCAGAAACGTAATCCTGTGCAGCTCCAATCAATGGCAGGCCGTGCCTTGGCGAGACAATGTTGTTCTTTATGTTTATTATCATGTCTGCTTCCGCAAGCGCTTCCTCATTCTGTAGGACATGTATGTTCATTTCATCTCCATCGAAGTCTGCATTGTATGGAAGAGTTGATGCTGGGTTTATACCCAAGGTTTTGTAAGGCAAAACTTTAACCCTGTGGCCCATTATTGAAAGCCTGTGCAGAGAAGGCTGCCTGTTGAACAGTATTATATCTCCGTCCTTTATGTGCCTTTCTACTACATATCCGGGTTTAAGCTCATCTATAATGTTGTCAACCGTCATTTCTGTTATTTTTCTCTTGATGTTATCCGGAGTTATGACATAGTTTGCTCCTGGATATGAATTGAAGTTTTTAATAGTGGCCTTTAATCTGTCTATGTTTAGGTCTGTAACGTATTCTGGATATGTCACTTCCTTCGCTATCTTTATTGGAACGCCTACTTCATCAAACCTCAAGAAAGAATCGGGGGATATGACTGACCTGGCACTGTAATTTACACGTTTAGCAAGTGCAGACCCTCTGAATCTTCCTTCTTTTCCCTTTATCCTATCTTCAAGGCTTTTGAGCTTCTTGTTGGATTTCTGCCTTGCGACTGGAACCTGAGCTGAGCCATTGGATATAAAAGTAGTTATGTGGTATTGAAGCAGATCCCAAAGTTCGTCTATTATTATTTCTGGAGCTCCTGATCTTATATTCTCAGCAAGCCTTTGATTAGTTCTTACTATGTCAGTAAGCTTATGAGTAAGGTCATCCTCACTTCTCTGTCCATTCTCTAGTGTAATAGAAGGCCTTATAGTTATAGGTGGTACTGCTAGTATAGAAACCATCATCCATTCCGGTCTTGAATAATCTGGATCTAATCCAAAGAACTGCAGGTCAGAGTCCTTTATCTTTTCAAGTCTGTTGAGCACGTCTATTGGGGTAAGCTTTTGGTCTCCGTCTATAAAGGTGTATGGTTTTTCAAGCTTCACTTTTCTTTGCTTTGCTCTGCAAAATGGACACACCGTTACATTCTTTGCGTGTTTTATAAGCGCTTTTATTAATTTTATTTTCTTCTTTTGTCCTTCATTTATCTCTGCCGATATAATGTCTTCACTTAGCTTTTTCAGATGCTCATCTGATATAAGTATCCTGCCGCATGAATTGCAAGTTGAATTTATAAGGTTGTAAACATAAGGAACAGTCTTCACATTGAATACTGGTCTAGCAAGCTCCAAGTGACCGAAGTGCCCTGGGCAGTCTCTTATTGTATTTCCACATGTTTTACAGGTCAATCCTGGATCAATAACCCCCATCCTCAAATCAGAAAGACCGCCATCTACCGGAAATCCATCAATATCATAAAGCTCAGATGAAGTTATTGCAACTGCGCTCATTTTTTGTATCATTTTAGGAGACATTATGCCGAATTCAAGGGCGTCTATCTTGCTAAAAACAAAGTTTGAATCTAATTTCATACTTTACTCCCCAAAACCATCTTTGGATATATTCCTACTGATTTCAACTCATCCAGAAGTATTTTGAATGAAACTGACACTTCTATGAGTTTTATCTGTGCATCCTCTCCGTCTATAGGACAGTAGCCGGTCTTCTTTTTTACGTTGTAAACTGCTACCATTCCGCACTTTGAGCATACTGGAATAGTAACCTTATCGGAATCAAATCTTTCCTTTAGAGCCAAAGCAGTTCCATATGCTACGAAGCAGTCTTTCTCCATCTCTCCCAACCTGAGTCCGCCGCGCTTTGACTTTCCTTCAGTGGGCTGCCTGTTAAGTAACTGTATTGGACCACGGGCTCTCCACTGTATCTTGTATTCAACTAAGTGTTTCAATCTGATATAGGTCATGTCTCCGACGAATATTCTTACTTTCATTTCTTCACCAGTTATACCATTGTACATAGTTTCTACCCCATTCTCTCTAAATCCGTATTCCATCAATTCTTTTCTGAGGTCCTCTTCTGTTTCACCAGTGAAAGGAGTACCATCAACGTATCTGCCGCCAAGTGCTCCAACCTTTCCACCTATCAATTCAAGCAGGTAAGACATTGACATCCTTGATGGTATAGAGTAAGGTGAGAATATTAAATCAGGGATTATTCCTGAGTAAGTGAACGGCATGTCCTCTTGATTCAGAAGCATGCCTACAACTCCTTTCTGTCCGCTTCTTGGTCCGAACTTGTCCCCGATTTCAACAGGCCTGTCCTCTCTTATCTTTAATGATACATATTTATTTCCTTCTGCTGTAGAGGTTACAAATACATTGTCAACGACTCCGCTTTCTCCTGTCCTACATTCAATTGATGATTCAACCTGCTTCTGCACACCTAATCTGAACTTGTCTATTGATGAAACAAACCTTGGTGGTGAAATTCTACCTATAAGAACATCCCCTCCATTAACATGTGAATTTATTGCAGCTATCCCATCTTCATCTAGATATTTATACGAATCCTCTGACCTGTAACCTGCTACATCTTTATCTGGAACTGTTATAACATCACTCTGCCCTCCGACGTACTTTATTTCTTCTACTTTATATGGCCTGAAAAACATTGCCCTAAAAAGCCCTCTTTCTACAGAAGACCTGTTAATTATTATTGCATCGTCCATGTTGTAACCAAGATAAGAAAGTACGGCTACAACTATATTCTGTCCTGAAAGATGCGACTTGAAGTTTTCATTCTCGTACATTTCTGTCTTAACTATTGGCATCTGCTGATCAATTGCTACCATTGAGTCATTATCATGCCTTATAAGATAATTTGTAGTATACAGCCCAACACCCTGCTGAACACTCTTCACTGCCGTAACGTTTCTGTGTGCATTACTGTGGTTTATGAATGGAAGCAATGAAGCCTGTGTACCGAAAACAGAAAGAGGAGTTATCTCCAGATGAGTATGCGCGGGAGTCAATTCTTCCTCATTTAAAGCAGTATAAGCAAGCTCTTCTTCATCAGCATCGAGATATTCTATTTTTCCTTTATCAACCAGATCCTGCCAAGTTATATGGCCCTCTGAAAGCAGTTCCACGTCTTCCTTTGTAACCATAGGCTTTCCATTTTTAACTACTATAAGTGCTCTGCGAAGCCTTCCGCTATCGGAATTTATCATTACACTATCGGTGTCTTTTCTGTATCTTACATTTACTTCCTTAGGTATCTTACTCTGCCTTCTGTCCTCTATTATTTCATTAACAAGCTTGTTTGGATCATCAGTAACTCCTGAAAGCACGCCGTTTACAAATACGAAACTCATATCTTTTTCACCCCATAATTCTTCAACAGACCTTTAACTGTTTCCGTGTCTACGCCCTCTTTTGACATCATAGATAAAACAGCAAGATTCTTGGTAAGACCTATCTTTGGACCCTCTGGAGTTTCTACTGCACAGAATCTTCCAAACTGCGTTCCATGAAGGTCCCTAGCTCTGTAATTTTCTCTGTTTGAAGTAAGTAGAGATTCAACCTTTCTTAAATGTGATATTGTTGACGGGAAACTTCTTCTGTCTAGGTGCTGAGTTATACCAACCCTGCCGCCGACCCACTGGCCTGTTGCAAGTGCTGATCTTAATCTGGCAGTCAATTGGTCAGAAGTGAATATGTACTTTGGATCAGGGACTCTATCTTTTCTTATACCCCTTTCAAAGTTATACTTGGCATCATTCAATATCTGTTTGAATATGAACCTGAAAAGCATGTCTAAATTGTAGCTTTCGGCATGTAATCTTTTATTCGAGTAATGGTCTTTGTCTACTTCCTTTCCTTCTAATGCACTCTTTATCAGAAGGTTTGAAACATACATAAGGTACTCTGCTTTTATCTTTCTGGAGTCCTTGTCCCTACCTAAAAATGGAAACAGCAATGAATCTATGTTCAACTCTGCGGTCTCTTTAGTGTGAATTGAATGAAGCATCTTGCCTATAGTGTCCAGTGCATCATTTTCTGAGTCTATATTGAAAGCTATAAGATTCATGTCTACTGTATTTATTATGTCCTCATCGTCTTTTCCTATCTTCTTGATTATTTCATTTTCATTAGTAACGCCTAGGGCTTTTATTAACGTAATAATTGGAACTCTCTTTAACTTGCCGAAAGTTACGTAAAGAAGGTTGCTGCCTGAAATCTGCAAAGTATGCGGAACCTTTATTGCATCGGCATCGGCAAATATCTTTGCGCTGAATTTGAATCCTTCCTGATTGTCTTTTGAGATCAATATGTTGTTTGGAGCGAGGTCCTCTGTTGTTATTATTATTCTTTCGGTGCCATTTATTATGAAGTATCCTCCTGGATCCGTTGGATCTTCTTTTGCTTCAGTCAATTCACTTGCTGACAGTCCGTAAAGATTGCAATATTTTGATTTGACAACTATTGGCATACGCCCTATGAAAACATCCTCGTTTACGATTTCCTTGCCGTCCGCCAGATATGAAACAGAAAGCATTAAAGGCGCATCGTAAGTAAGGTCCCTTATCCTTGCTTCCATTGGATTGATTAATCGTACTATGCTGTCTGCCTCTATTATGTCCGGCTTTCCAATCGTTATTTTGTTTATTTTTATCTTAAAATCTTCGACTCCTACTGGCTTTATAACAGGCTCTATCAAACCCTCACTCTCTATTATCTTGTTAAGCCCTTTGTCTATAAAGTACTCAAATGAAGATATGTGGTGAGCAGCCAAGGCGGTTGAACCCAATGCCGATCTAAGCAATGCTTGATATGTATTTTTTTCCATTTTATTTCACCACCAACCTATAATAATTGTACTGCCCGGCAGTCTTGCTGCTACGTTTTATCTCCAGAACATCTCCCTCTTTTGCATCCAAAAGCTTAACTGCAGGATCATTTACTTTTATCTTGGGAAGGTCTTTTATAACGATGTTGTATTTGCTAAGCAATTGGTCAAGTTCCTCTTTGAGCATTATTCTATATTTCGGCGATAAACGGCTATTAAATACATCGATATCCAAAGGGGGAACCTCTTAAGTATAATTTATAATTCTATTCTATAATACTTCTAGTATTTAAGCTTTTCTATTACTAAATTATATGCTATTAATTCACATTCACTACTTTGAAAATATGAATACCAACATGTAATTAGCCACTGTTTAACATCTTTCTATACATAGATGATCTTCCGGAAAGTTCATTTACATTCTTGTCCGCCAGATTAAAGGCCGCGTTACTATAGCTTATAAGCCAGTATGAAATAAGTATTGAATAAAGCAACGCGGAATAAACCTCGGGCAGATTAAAGCTACTAACTAAATAAACGAAAACAAAGAGCAAAACAAGATATATAACAAATACAAACAACGACTCAAAACGAATGCCTTTTGCAAGATTTCTGCTGTTTAAAATTGCAGAATGCAATGTGGAATTGCCGTATATTGAGAAAAAGTTGGAAAACATGAACGAACTGCCGTAGTATATTCCAGGTATGACCAATACAATTAAACCTATAATGGAGATTATGGCTTGAATAAAAGTGGCTATCAAGAACTTCGGAAAAGCGCTCAACGAACTTTTAATCAAAGAAACCACATTTAAATTGCTTGAAACTAGGTAATACAATTTATAATAAAACAGGGCTGTCAAAGAAAAAACAACCAGTAGGAAAGAAACTACAAAAACAACTTCACCTACAATTATTGTAGTCATTGAGGGGGTAAAAATAAAGCTTCCATTCAAAAATGCGCCCAATCCCAAGTACTTGAAGATCACAATGAATCCCAAAAGAAAGATTGTAAGTGTTATAGAAAGAAACGCAAAAAACGAACTAAGTTCCGACAAGGATTTAAGGCCGTAAACCAAACTATACAATGCTGACCTGATCCTGCTTTGCTCTTTCATTATTATTAATTATGCAGCATAATTAATATCCTTATCCTAATTTATCCTAAGCATCCTTTTTGCGTATTTATATTTTAGCTTAAAACCGCAATATTTATAGACTGGGCAGGTGCCACACTGCGGAGAAACTGGCTTACAAACTTCCCTCCCGAATCTTACAAACGAATAATTTGTGGAAATCCTGAGATTTGGACTAAGTATACTTTCAAGCACTGCTTCCGTCTTTGCAGGTTTTGTCCCTTCTGGCACTATGCCCAAGCGCTGTGATATCCTATTCACATGTGTATCCACAGCTATATAGGGCAGATTAAATCCCCACTCCAATACAAGGCTTGCAACCTTTTCCCCAACTCCCGGTATCTGCATCAGATCTGCTTTATTAGAAGGAACTTCTGAATCGAATTTTGTTATAAGCACATTGCAGGCCCTTTTCAAAAGTTTTGCCTTAACTCGAAAAAAACCGACTGGGTATATTAGATTTTCTATCTTTTTCGTCGGTAATTTTGCTATCTTTTCAGGAGTATTTGCAACAGAAAGCAGCCTTTTCTGTGCAGGAAACGTTGTAGTATCCTTTGTTCTTGTGGAAAGTATTCCATGCACAAGTATTTCAAATGGGCTTGCCTTTCTTTCCTTAGTATAGTACTTTCTGCTTATTATCTTTACTGCATTTACAAAATCATCTTTGTCCACAATTCATCAATAAAACTACCGTAATAAATAATTTAAGCACCAAAATAATAGGGATTAAATGAAATATCAAATAAAAAACGAGGGTTTAAAATACCTCACAGAAAAATATGACATCGATTTTGACAGTCTGATAGACAGCATACGCGAAAAAAAATACGATAAAGTAGCAATACAAATCCCGGATGGCTTTAAATTGCACGCATTGGACATTGCAGACATGATAAGTGAAAATTCTGGGGCAGAGGTATACATATGGGGAGGAAGCACTTATGGAGCATGTGATGCGCCGATAGGCCTTGGAAAATTTGGGGTAAAGGCAGTTATACAATTCGGACATGCAAGATTCAGAGCTGATGAACTCGGAAAAAGCAGTGGTTAAATGATAACTATCGGGATAGATGAAGCAGGCAGGGGCCCGTTAATAGGCCCAATGACAATAGCAGGTATAGGATTAGACGAGGAAACCGGCAAAAAATTCAAACTTCTTGGGGTGAAGGATTCAAAAATGCTAAGCATTAAAAGAATATACCTTTTAGAAAGAGAGATAACCAAAACCTGCAATAATTTCAAAGTCATTAAACTATCTGCAGAGCAGATAGACAATAGATTTGCAGATGGAAAGAACTTGAATTACTTAGAACTTGACAACATGATAGAGATAGCAAACTTTCTTGATGGCCAAACTGTTATAGTTGATTCTCCAAGCAGAAATACTGCTAAAATAAGAGAATACCTAATGAAAAAGATAAAGAATAAAAAAGTTATAGCTGAGAACTACGCAGACAGAAACCATATTGAGGTATCTGCCGCATCGATAATAGCCAAGGCAAACAGGGAAAGGGAAGTAGAGAAAATAAAAAAGGAGCTGGGATATGATTTCGGAAGCGGCTATCCTTCAGACCCAAAAACAATGCAATTTATAAGAATAATAACCGAAAACGGAAGGATAACGCAGGAACCTTACAAAAAGTTCATAAGAAAGACCTGGAGCACGGTAAAATACACAAATTTTAACACCTTAAACTTTTTTAACTAAACCCTCAATAAAATTCTGGGGTAATTCCGTCGATTTCCAGCTGTTTTTATCTATGCAGATGTGGAGTATATAACCCTGACAAATCTGTTCTTCATTTCGTAGTATGTCAAAATCAAACCTTAATATTTTATTTGATACCAAGCTAACTTTAAGCAGCGTATTAAGTGTATCGCCCATCCTTGCAGACTTAACGTATTTTGCATTTGATTCTAGGACAACCATCCATCTATTCTCATCTATAATTGGAAAACTATATCCCTTAGAATTTATGAATTCCTGCATTGCATCGGTAAAAAACCGGTAATAACCTGCATAATGGACAATACCTTGTGCATCTGTATCGTATATCTTTACGTCCTCCTTAAAAGAATAGTCATACTCCATATTCAGTATGGCATGAAGCTTTCTCCTAGACTCTGAAGCAGATCAGTCTGCCTTTCGAAATACTCCCTTGCATTTTTGAATCTTTCAATTAAATTTCTCGCAACTGCATTTTTCAGATCAAGAGGATGTATTTTCTTTTCAGTGTATAACTGTATCATCTGTTCCGGAGATTCTATTGTTATGTCCCCGCCGAATTTCTCTTCTCTCTCTATTTTAAATTTGCCGTCATTTGGTAATATGAAAAAGTTAACTATCTGAACTATGAAGTTATCTTCAATTATTCCCTCTGGACAGTACCCATTCATTATTTTCTTCTTTATTGACTCCTCCGAATCATAGATCTTAATATTGCTTTCGGGAACTGATGAAGACATTTTTGTTCCTGGGCCGCGTATTGACGCTATGAGCGGAGTAAGCACTTCGACCCTTTTTCTGTAACCCAGTTTTTCTAGGTATTCTCTGGCATACGCAAAGATATGCCTTTGGTCCATCCCTCCTAGCTGGATGTCCACATCTAAGTATTCTTCATCTAAAGTCTGCATAAGAGGGTATATAACCTCACTTACCTTTGGATTTTTCATTCTTGTAACTTCAGAAGCTGCGTGCATACCTTTCTCA
This sequence comes from Nanobdellota archaeon, assembly GCA_021799085.1. Classification (GTDB taxonomy): domain Archaea; phylum Nanobdellota; class Nanobdellia; order Parvarchaeales; family Parvarchaeaceae; genus Parvarchaeum. The sequence goes on from JAJZBD010000001.1 coordinate 83,351, forward strand.
ACGGTAGTAAGCGTAGAAAGCTTTAACAAATCCGAAACATATGGCTGACTCAATTCAAAATCAGATCCTCTAACAAATTCCGGCATTCTTTCCCAGTCAAATGCTAGTTCTATGCACTTCTTTGTGTAATCGACTCTTTTATCCAATTCTTCCCATTTTGATTTCAAATCATCTAATGCCGCATGCAAATCCGCTATTAGTATCTTTGCATGTATTCCCGCTTTTTCAAAATCGAAGAGTTTGCCCAATGCAACTAAGTGCCCAAGGTGTATTGAGCCTGTGGGCGCCCTGCCAATGTAAACAGAAAGAGGTTTTCCATCATTCAATAAATTTTGCAGTTCTTCAACAGTTAGTATCTCCAAAGTATTCCTTTTTATTAAATTCAATCGCTCTTCAATATCCATAAAGATATATAATTAAATTAGAATATATATAGATTATCAGCAAAGTAAAAGGCAATTAATGATGTAAGCTTTAATTTCCTCAACAACAATAATAAAAATGAAATTCATGCATGTTGGAGATACCCATATAGGGCAGGTATACAAGAATGATACAAGGAATAATGACATAAAAGAAGCATTCACGCAGATGGTGGACTATGCTCTGTCTGAAAGAATAGATTTTATTGTACATTCTGGAGACCTATTTGACTCCGGCAACCCTCCATTGGATTCGCTTTTATTCGTAACCGATGAATTAAACAGGTTAAAAAGCGCAGGGATACCGATATTTGTAATACCAGGATCACATGATGTTGGAGTTGGAGAAGAAGAAAGCATTATAGAACTTTTTCATAGAAACAAACTTCTCATAAACCTAAATTCCAAAAAGTATATTGAATTCGGAGAAACTGTGGAGCTAAAAGGAGAGACCTATAAAAATGCATTTATATGCGGAATAAAAGGAAAAAGAAGTAAAGTAGAAGATGAAATATTCAAAAAATTAAAAGTGGAGATGGATAAGTCTGCATTCATTAAAATTTTTGCATTTCACCACACTATCTCTTATCTTGGAGAAAAGTTTAAAGACCTTGAAACAGAAAGCCTTCCAAAAGGATTTGATTACTATGCTGCAGGCCACTGGCATGGGCACAGGGAAAACATAAAATATGATAATGGAATAATCCAGTACCCAGGTTCTCTGGAATATTGCGACGAAAAAGAGATAGTTGACAATCCAAACAGGGGCTTTTTCGTAGTATCCTATGATAAAGAAGGCATAACCTCTGTAGAATACAAAATAATAAAAACGAGAGATAAACAGATTTTCACAATAAATGCAGACAATAAAAAAGCCGCCGAATTGGAAAATGAGATTATTAACAAGCTAAAGAAAAACGATGGAGAGATATTGGTTGTAAAGCTGGAAGGGAAGCTAGCAGATAAAGCATCCGATATAAACCTTTTAAAAATTAAAAAAATAGGGTATGAGCTAGGTTATTCATACATAAGTATAAACAAATCAAAGTTAAACGACAAGGATACTGACATACAAGAGGATGAAATAAAAACAAAGGAATTATCAACTATAGAATATGAATTTCTTAAGAAGAAAGGCTACAATGAAAAGGAAATAAAAATTGCAAGATATTTAATAGATTCGCTTGGAGAAAACACGGATGATATAAAAAAGGAGGTTGAAAAATTATTTTATTCGCATGATAATCTCGAAGATTAAGCTTGAAAATATCAGAAGCCACCGGAAGACTGAGATAGCATTCTCAGAGGGCATAAATGTAATAACCGGTAACACTGGCAGCGGTAAATCTTCAATATTAATGTCGGTAGAATATTCGCTTTTTGGAAAGATTGGAGAAGGAAAAGAGGAAGGAAAAATGCTGCTAAGAAGGAACTCCTCAGAGGGAGAAATAAAAATAACAATAAAAAACGGCAATGATGAATATGAAATAAGTAGAGGGTTAAAGAGAGTTAACGATTCCGTAAGAAACGACGACTCAAAAAATTACATAAACAAAAATAATGAGAGGATAGACCTACAGAACCGGGCATCTGATATAAATTCATATGTAAACAAATTATTAAAGATTGAATCAGAAAATCCTCTAGAAACATTTGAAACTATAACATACATTAAACAGGACGAACTAAAAACACTGATATTTGAAACCGGACAATACAAACAAGAATACATAGACGGCTTACTGCAACTTAACAAGTACCTAGATGTTTATGATAACACAAAGGAAATTATAAACAAAATTAAAAACGAGATAGAGCTAGATAAAAAGGAACTTCAATTAAGCGTGGACCAAAACGATGTAATAAAGATAGAAAACAGAATAAATGAAAACCAAAACATAATAAAGAGCTTGGAAGAAGAAGCAAGAAATAATCAGATACTCTTAAATGACAAAAGCATAGCAAAAAAACAGAAGGAAAGCGAACTCGCATTTGAGAGAGATAAAAAGATAAAATTTGAAAAAGCCTTGACTGAAATTAAAATAAAGGAAAACGAAAAATCCAAACTTGAACTTGAAAAAACGAGACTAACAGAGAAAAAAGATGAGGCTATAAAAAATGTAAAACCTATAGAAAAATCCAAAAAAGACGAAATTGAAAAAGTAATTAAGGACCTTGAAGAGCAGAACAAACTTGGGGATGAAAACGTTAAAAAAATATATGAGAAGTTCTTCCAAATAGAATATTCGTACAAAAAAGCACAAAATGAAATTGGCGAACTTAAAAAGGAGATAGAAAACGAGAATAAAACACTAAATAAATTAGATCAGGAACAGGAGGAACTTAACAAGCAAATTAAAAATATAAGCGAAATAGAAAATAAGGAAGAACTTACTGGCAGAGTCTACGAATTAAACAATTTAATAAAAGACCTGGAAAAGGAGCTTTTACAATCAATTGAGCAGGGGATTTGCATTATGTGCGGAAACAAAATAAGTGATCAAGCTCACTTGGAAAAAGAATACTCAAGTAAAATAAGCAGGTACAAAAAAGAGATAGAGAGAATAAAAGACATTTCAAGCAACATAAAATATTCCAAAAATGACCTTGAAAAAAACCTAGGATTAAATAAGATAAGAATAGAAACGACTAAAAATAACCTATTAAAACTTGAATCAAAACTAAAAGAAAACCAAAAAGAAGAAAAAGAAAAGGAATATTTGGACATAAAAGAAACTTACCAAAAAGAAAAACAAAAATTGGACGATATTTCGCTTGAGCTTAAAAACGCAAGAGAAGAAATGAAAGTTATTCAAGAACAGGAGAAAAAAATGTTGGAAATCGACAGTTATAACAACAGAATAGATGAAATAAACAAAGCAATAAACAATTACCAGCAGGAAATAACAGAACTAAAAGAAAACTTATTGGAAATAAAATTCGACGACAAAAGATTAAGTGAAATTGAAAACGAATTCGAGCTTATTTCTGAAGAAGTAAACAAAATGAATTATAGGATTACAGAGATAAGAAAGGAAACGGAGCTCAGAAAATCACAGCTCATGACGGATAAAAATGAAAGGGATGAGCTTGAAAGAAAGTTAAAAAAGAAGGAAGAACTTTCAAAGCTACTTAATGAAAAGGAGAATTTTCTAAAAACCATGTCAAATTTAAGAGAGGACATCCGCGGAATAAGAGAATATGTGAGACTGCGTTTTATAAATGATTTTAGGTCCCTTTTCAAAACACGCTTTGAAGAGCTTAGAAATGAAGTTGATTATGACATTGATATAGATAACAACTATAATGTTATTATTACTGCAGGAAATGAAAAAATGGATGCCAGATCTTTATCTGGCGGAGAAAAAACTTCTGTAGCAATAGCATACAGGCTGGCATTGTCATCTCTTGCTTCAATCCTCGGCGGTATTGGAAAAAATGAGATTATAATAATGGATGAACCAACTTCTGGATTGGATAAAGAGGACATAAATGCGCTTACAAACGCAATCACCAAGATAACGGACTTAAAGCAGATAATAATAGTAACTCACGAAGACAATATGAAAAACATTGCCGACAATGTAATAAAACTGAAAAAAGAATCAGGCATATCCTCTGTATATTAAAACAAAGTATCATTAACAGAATCTATATTTGCCTTAGGAACCCTAGAGTAATCTATATTGCTGGTCATCCTGCCTGAATTTCCCAAGAAAACCTTTAAATCTTTCATTACATTAGGGTACCTGTACCTTAGTTCGTCGTATAAACCAAATGCAATTTTTTTGTACTCTGGATGTGCTTCATCCGTACTTCTATTCTCAGCTATAAAAATGGCTTCTGCTAGGCTCATAGACATTTTTAAGTTTGCTCTAGTTGCAAGAGGGGCTAAAAGTTCAAGCTCAGAATTAAACCCTTTTTCATATAATTTATTAGAATAGCTATTTATTTCACTTAAAACTTCTTTTGAAAGACTTAAAGCTTCATTATTTTTGTATACAGCACTAGGTATTATATAATCATTTAAATGTATTACTAAGTTTCTATTTGAAAGTCTGTGTCTCCACAAGTCTCTTGCAGTGCCCAATGAACATGTTATGTCTATTTGAAGAAACGATGACCTTAGAAGACTATCATTCAGATCGTCAAACTTACCTTTTCTACTATTTGATAAATTTTTAAGATATTCACTTACTATCTCTTTTGACTTACATTTATCTTTGTAAGGCAGTTGCTCGTAGATTGAATTTAAAAGCTGCTTCTCGTTTTGAGAGCCTTCCGTTATATTTACAATGACAGACTCCAATGAGGATATGCGCATATCATTTAAAAGATCGGAATAATCAAAACTAACCCTCTCTTTGTACACTTCTTTGTTAAATTCATCTGGGGTTATATGCGTGGATAGCGAAGGCACATTATCTGAAACTACAGAATAAAAGAGTTTGCCAGCTTGCTTATTATATATGTTTCCGCTTGAAAGCAATTTTCTACCTATGTTCTCTGCCGTCCTAGCACTTAAAAGCATGACAAGAGAAGTCTTTGCTCCCAAAGGTAAAAAACTTCTTACTGAATCACGTATAGTTGGTGTTATTATCGTTTTTATCTCTTCATCACTGGGTAAATTACCATTTGTTTTTATAAAATTCTGTTTGTACAATTCCATTAATCTATCAAATAGAGAGTTATATAAACCGGATAATTCATTGTAGCCTTTTGATAATATTACAGATGCTTCTTTATCAGTATCCTCTGAGATGTGCGTCTCATCAAACTTAACATAGCGTGTGGACCTTTCCTGAGATGAAATGAATACCTCATCCTGTATAGTCAATGCAGTTATCTCTGGTACAACCATTGACACCATAAAATTAGATTGCTCACCTATGTTTCTATGCCCAAGCACAGATTGAATATTATACAAACTTCTTCTTGTGGAATTCTCTAGTGATGAATCTACTTTGCTAAAAAACCCATTAACGGCCACAGGATCCGATAAATCAATCTTTTCATCAGATATCTTAGAATATTTGTTTGTGATCGAGGCAGACTTTGAAACTAGCTTTTCAAGCAGGCTTTCTCCCCTGCTAGTACTCAAGCGACTTGATAAAGAAAGGTCTTCTAATGCCAGCATCTCCGTAGTTGGAAAAACCCTATAAAAAACTGCAGCCATTCCGTCCAAATAATAAAAACGTAGGAAACCGCTATCATTTCTTTTAACTTCTTGCATAAAAACCAAATAAAGTATGCTTTACGGCGCTTAAATACTTTATAAAATAAATGCAGGGGAAGGGATTTGAACCCTTGAACTCACAAAGAGAGCAGATAGCTCAAACGCGCACTTTTCTTGAGTCTGCCGCGTTTGGCCAGGCTTCGCTACCCCTGCAAAATTATCTGAAACTTAATATATTCCAGTATTCAAAATATATAAGAGTTAAGTTTAAATAAGTTTATTGAAACGCTGGCCATTACATTAGCTTTGGTTTTCAACACTGGATTTATTTAAATCATTGAATATTTTTTCAAAGGATTCATGTATACTTTTTAAATCGGATGAAAGATTTGAAAGCAAACTTTCGTATTTATCATTATCAATTTTGAACCTATTGAAAGAATCGGATGCCCTATCGATTACCTTTTTAAGCTCCTCGTACTGCAATTTAGTCGAATAAGAAACGCCGACAAAAACATCACCTTCGTCTACCATTATAATATTAAACAAAACTAAGAATTTAAATGTTTAAAATTAAGGTGCAGTGACTTTTATTGCTTGCACAGGGCACACATTTTGACATGCCATGCAGAATATGCAGTCCCCCTCTCTTGCTGGGTCTGCCTTTCTATTTGACAGAGGATTACCGGGTGTATCGTTCCATTCTATCAATGAAACCGGACACGCAGGTATGCAAGAACCGTCGGCATTGCATATGTCCCAATCTATAGCGACAACTGAACCGTGTATACCCAATTTATTTGGTGGCTCAACTGGGCCATAAACATCGTGGCCATTATGTGTTCCTACTTTTTGCCTGTTCTTCTTAAAGTCAGGATCAATTCCCATTTTACTGTAAATACAATAATCATTTATAAACATTACTTAATTTTATCAAGAACTTCCTTCAATACAACTGCTTGGTTATGCAGTTCATCCTTTGCCCCAAACAAAAGTATTATTTTACCGTGCTTTCTTTCCAGAGATTTTATGTATTTGAGTCTTTCAATGTTATCTACAGAAGCAAGCTCCTTTTGATATACTTTCCTGAATTCATTCCATTTGCTTTCATCGTGTGAAAACCATTTTCTTAAAGCATCACTTGGGGCAATTTCTTTCTCCCAGATATCTGCAGCCACCTCTTCCTTTGTAAGTCCTCTTGGCCAGACTCTGTCTACAAGTATCTTAAAACCTTTTTCTTTGTTTCTGTACACTCTTTCTATAACTATCATAAAAATTAAAACCCACAGAAGTATAAATAAACATGATAAAATATTACATTTCAAAAAATGCTGCCATATTATTTGTAGGCATAAATCCGCATTTCGGTTCTTATAGCAGAGGAGTACCTTTTTCTAACAACAAAATGTTCTGGTACTTGCTTTCCGAAGCGGGAATAATAAAAGAAACAAGGGAATTCTTAAAGAATGATGAAAAACTTAAAAAACTTTACACCACCATTTCAAAAAAATATGGGATAAATTTTATAAATATAATAGATAAACCGACAAAAGACGTATCACAACTTAAGAAAGGTGAAGAAATAAAAGGAGTAAAAAGACTTGCCGAAATAATAAAAAATAAAAAACCAAAAGTGGTGTGTTTTATTGGAAAAGTCACATTTAGCAAGTTCAAAGGAGATAATAGATTCAGATTTGGAGTACAGAGTAAAATATATAATTCAATAATTTATGTTATGCACTTTCCGATAAGAGGCTATGCAAGTATAAGAGTAAATGAGCTAAAAACAGTTAAAAAATTAGCTGGACTTTGATTTCAATAAATCCTTCTTGTATTTATACCAGAAAAATATAATTAAATAAACTGAAGAAATTACTGCAATAGCAGTTATAAGCATTGATAAAAAAATAGACCCATTGTAAAATACAACGGATATTACCGAGAATGCTATCGTTATTGAGAGGAGTATAAAAACTAGGGAGATAACCGTAAATAAAATGCGCAAGTCTTTCAAAATCCAGTAATTAATATTTTTATTATGCTGGTACTCTTTAAAGGTTTCCTTTGTTGTTTTTCCATTCTTGTATTCGTATATTTTCATATAATTGCAGAGGGAGGGATTTGAACCCTCGAGGGCGCTAAGCCACAGGATATCTTATTCTTTGCAAATACAAAGACAGATAAGGACCTTAAGTCCTGCACGTTGGGCCAAACTTCGCTACCTCTGCTTTCAATAGATAAGTGCGACTGATTATTTATAACTAAGCACTCTTTTCGCGCAGAAGCCTTCTCTTTCGTTTTCTGTCCAACATCTTCTTCTTTCTGGTTTTCCACCTGTCCTTATGGTACTTTTTCCAATTTTTTGAGCTTCTTTTCATATACTAATTACATTTTCACCCCATTTATATCTTGGCGCCAGTAACACTGGAACTTTGATGATAGTTTCCGGAATACGGCTTTTGCACTTCGCTTAAAGTAGTGCTTAATATCAGATGTAAAAACCTAGTTCCTTTTGATATTCTTACTGGGACATTGCCACCTATCATCATTATTGTAAGATTACCTTCATAACCTGCATCTACTATTGTTGGAGGAATTGCAAGCCCCAATCTAGCAAATGTAGAGCGTATATTGCACATACCTACTAGATTATTTGGCATCTTTATCTTTTCATCTATCTTTATCAAAACTCTTTCCTGCGGAAAGATAACAAAGTCCTTATCTATCTTTTCTTTAGTATAAACCTTTTCAAGCGCAGATTTGTCGTTTATATCAACGGGTTCTTTATTATAGATAAACCGCAATAGCTCATCCCCTACTCTAAGATCTATACCATTCTCTCTTATTGTATCATTTGAAAGAGGTTCTATGGAAAACAATTTCTTATCCAGGTACTCTCTTATGTCCTTATCGCTTAATATCATGTAATGATTAAATTATTACAGTATAAAAATTTATTGTTTTGTGAAAACAAAATATTTATCTTGAAAACTTAATAAATTGATATGATATTTCAAGATATAAACATAGAATGGCTACACCATGCGTGTTTTAGAGTAAAGGGAAAAAATAAAGTTGTGTACACCGATCCTTATAAAGTCGAAAACAGTTATAATGATGCTGATTTGATACTTGTAACACACGACCATTATGATCACCTAGAGAAAGAAAGCATAAAGAAACTAATAAATGACAAAACGACAATAGTTGCACCTAAAGACTGCCAAAGTTTACTAAAAGAATTTAAAAATGACAAAGTATTTGTTTCTCCAAATGAAGTAAAAATAGTAAAGGATATAACAATAAAAACAGTGCCTTCATACAATATAAACAAGTTTAATGAAAAGGGCATTGCATTCCACCCAAAAGAGAAAGGCAATGTTGGCTACATATTTATTGTAGATAATACTAGAATTTACATTGCAGGTGACACTGACAACATACCTGAAATGGGAAACTTTAAAACAGACATTGCACTTTTGCCAGTGAGTGGAATATACGTTATGACGCCTAAGGAGGCTGCGGAAGCGGCTTTAGAGATAAATCCAAAAATGGCTATACCTATGCATTACGGCTCTGGTATCGGAACTGAGAAAGATGCGCAGGAATTTAAGAAATTACTGTCAAACAAAGTAAACGTAGAGATATTAATGTCTATTGATAAGTAAATTAAAAAGATTTAAATATAACGTATTTTATAAGATAACAATATGTCTAAAAGCACAGCGCCGACTCTTAAGAAAAAAGGAGGAGGGTTCAAGGGAAAGAGAAGAGATAAGAGAAGGAGCGAGTCAAAGAACCTTTCAGTTCCTTTACAGGTGGGTGAAAGAAAGATAAAAACCTCCAGAACAGTCGGCGGAAATACAAAGATAATACCACTAAAAACAGATGAAGGGAACCTTTTTGATCCAAAAAGCAAAAAAACATCAAAGGTCAAGATAGTAAGGGTTTTGGAAAACAAGGCAAATAGATCATATGCAAGGCGTAATATAATCACAAAAGGAGCAGTAATAGAGACGGATCAGGGAAAGGCAATTGTAACAAACAGGCCTGGCCAGGATGGACAAGTAACCTTAAAAAAGCTTGATTGATCGTAAGGATCATTAATGGAAATTAACCTAAATAAATTCAGCGATATTATAGATAAACACCATAAAAAAATAATAATTATATGGATAGCTGTTTTTCTTATTTCTATACCAATAGCAGTGCACCTTTTTAGTATAGTATCTTACAATGTAACTGGAAACTCCTCTAACAGCAATGCAAGCAGTGGCAGTAACCTTCAATTGATTGTAAGCGTAAGCAATAACTCCTACTCAAACAGTACAAAAGAATTCTTTGAAAATATCTCAGACAACTTCGCATACAGGAACATTACCTCTTTGTATTCAGTAGAGTATAATCTTTTGAATTCAACCTATTATAATATACAGAAAAATGCGGAATTTGCACTAGATTCTGCGTATATGAAATATAACCTTACCCCTAAAACAGTGCCTAAAAGCCTTAACAATACTATAATAGCAAACATTGCAGAGACAATAAAAAACAAGCTTAACAGTTCGGAGATAACAGAACGCAATTCATCATATGATTTCATAATAGGGATAATAAAAGGATATTACAATTCTTCTCCATTGTATATAATAAATAATTATAACTTCACTAATTATCCCATAATACCAAATACAAATGAAACTGTAACACTTATAAATTACAACCACACTACGATGCTAACAACAGTAAACAATTCTAACTATTCTTTTGTAAATTCATATATTGGTAGAATTTCAAAAAACTATGGAGTTACAGCCTATGTAACTGGTTCTAGAGGATTAAGCAGCAATATAGAGAGTGAAACTAACTTCGGTACCTTTCTTGCAATTGCTATAGGGATTCTAATGGTTATAATAGTGACCGGACTAATATTTCGTTCACCAATAGCAGCGTTCGTGCCGCTTATGGTTTACGGAATTGACCTTACAATCGCATTTTCAGTGTTTTATTTGATATATCACGTAATTCTAAACAGTACTGTATCTTTTTTCGACCCTGCCCTTGCAGCAATACTTATGCTTGGCATATCGACAGATTACTTAGTATACATGCTCTACAGATTTAAACAGGAGTTAAGAAAAGACCACAGAAAAAGCGTGAAAATCAGCATTGGTGGAGCAGGTGCAGCGATACTCGTAAGCGGCACTACAGTAGTATTAGCATACAGCATACTATCCGGATTTAACCTAGCATTTCTTGGATCAACAGGAATTCTAGATTCTGTAGGAGTGTTTATTGTTCTTTTATCCGCCCTAACGTTCATGCCATCAATTCTTATCTCTTTAGGAAAGAGGGTTTTCTATCCAAATTTCAAACCAGGTTTTTCCTTCGAGAGTTCATTTACTAGGTTAGCGCACTTTAACTACAAAAACAGATACTTTATTATATCCATTTTTATTGTGATAATTGCAATCGCCGCGTATTTCTTTGTAATATATCAACCTGGATTGAATTTTTTAGGGTTGCTTCCAAATTCAGGATCAAAAACCGCTTTTTACGTGGCTACAAACAACTTTAAATTTGACCCTATAGACCCTATTATAATAAATATAAACAACACACAAAACATAAATGGAACGGAGATTTACAATTCAATAAAATCAATGAGCGGAGTAAGCTATACCCAATTAACGAAAGGAAACAATTCAATGCACATATTAACGTACTTAAAACCACTTGGATTCAGCACCCCTGCATTGAATGATTACAATAAGATAAACAATTACTTAGAAGCAAGCAATGCAAACTACAGCATTAATGGTCTGCAGGTATTTCTAGGCAGCGCAGTTAAAACTATGAACGGTGATGTTCCATTGCTTATATTTTCCTTGGGAGCTATGGTTTTTATGGTATTATTTGTCATTCTTTTCTCAATCTATACTCCGTTGCGTTTAGTCCTTCTTATAATAGCAAATGTAATAGCTGCTAACGGAGTTACTCTGTTGATATTTCATTATATATTTTCTTTGCCATTTGTATCCATTGCACAGATATTCCTCATAACAAGCATAATGGGGGTAGGCGTAGACTATGACATATTTCTAGTGATGAGGATAAGAGAATATGTAAAGGAAGGCAAAAATAACTTTGAAGCCATAAAAATGGGCCTTATAAAAAGCGGACCGATAGTGGCCAGCATAGGTATAATCTTTTCAATGGTTTTCTTGTCCCTTTTAGCAAGCGGCGTTCCGATAATAGAAGAAGTAGGATTTATAGTTGCAATAGGCATTTTAATCGATTCCGTTCTATCAGTTTTGTTCATAGTTCCATCTATAATGTTTTTGCTGCAAAAGTACAACTGGTGGCCTGGGCTTAAGAAATATGAACATAATAAATAAGATGATCGAAAAGATCAGAGGGGAAAAGATAATAAAAACAGAAAAAGATGATAATAAGGTTTTGACATTGACGGAGGGCCCTGAGGGCATAAGCGTTAAATTCAACGGGATAACCTATTCAAGAAGGGCTGAAAAAGGGATATTTACAGGTTCCTACTGGGACTACTTTACTCCTTTACCTTTACTCTACGATAAACCAAACATACTTATGATAGGTTTGGGCGGTGGAACAATTGTTTACCAGATAAATAAGCTATATGGTAGAAAAACAAGCATGGATGTAGTTGAGATAGATGAAAAGATGGTTAAGCTAGCAAGGGAATTTATACCTGAAGACATAAAGAAGATAAATCTATTTGTAGAAGATGGGATAGAGTTCCTAAAAAAAAGCAAGAAAAAATACGAATTGGTGTTTTTAGATGCCTATGACGGAGATAAAATACCGGATGGCTTTCTTGATGAAAAGACCATTTCATACATAAACGATGTACTTACAGCAGATGGAGTGCTAGCAGTAAACTATGCAATGAGCTTCAAGGCTATAGTTTTCTTCCAAAACTATATAGGCAAACTTAAGAAACACTTTAAGGTATACCTTGTTAACAACCCTTTAGGTTCAGGAAACACAATAATTTTATGCAGCAAAAAAATGGATAAAACAGAGTTATTGGAAAAGATAAACCGGATGAAAAAGGAAAATGACAATATGCACGTAATAAAAGGATACAACAACATGAGCAATGGCTAATATTTATCCAATAAAAGTCATTAAGATAAATGGAAGCGCAAGAGATAAGAAATTCATTAAAAGAAGTCGATAAGAATACTTGGGAATCAAAAAAAGTGGGGAACGTTCCCATAAAAGCATACGCAAATCAAAACCTCCTGAGAAGGATGGAAGATGAAGTGTTTAAACAGGCGGCAAATGCTGCTTCCTTGCCTGGAATACTAAAATATTCCTACCTATTTAGCGATGCCCATATAGGTTATGGCGTGCCAGTCGGCTGGGCAGGGGCCTTTGATTTAAAAGAAGGGATAATCTCACCAGGAGCCATAGGCTTCGACATAAATTGCGGCATGCGCCTGATAAAAACAAACCTAACTTTAAAGGAAGTTAAACCTAAGATAAAGGAATTGGTTGATATGTTATTCAAAATGGTGCCCGCAGGGGTAGGCTCCAATTCACCGCAGATGCTTACAGACTTAAAGACTTTAACCAAATCTGATTTAAAGGAGATAGCAGAAGAGGGAGTAGACTGGGCTATAAGAAAAGGGTATGCTACAAAAAAAGACAAGGAAAGAATTGAGGAGCGGGGGAGAGTAGAATCTGCAGATTTTTCAAAGGTAAGTGAAGATGCATTTAAAAGGGGAAAACAACAGCTGGGAACGCTTGGATCGGGAAACCACTATCTTGAAATCCAAGTAATAAACAAGGACTTTAACAAAGAGATAGCTAATTCTCTGGATTTAGATGTAATGAAAGAGCAGGTAGTTATAATGTTCCATACTGGTTCAAGGGGTTTCGGCCACCAGATAGCGAGCGATTACATCAAAAAGTTCCTAGAGTACTCATCTAAAAACGGAATAAATCTAAAGGACAGGCAGTTGGCTTATGCCCCCTTTAATTCTGAGGAGGGGCAGGATTACTTCAAAGCAATGTCCTGCGGGATAAACTTCGCTTTTGTTAATAGGCAGATAATAAATTACCAGATAAGGGAAGCATTCAAGAGCATATTTAAAAGAAGCGAAAAAGACCTTGGTTTAGATGTTGTTTATGATGTTTCACACAACACTGCAAAGATAGAAGAGTATACGGTTGAAAACAAAAAAATGAATGTGGTAATACACAGAAAGGGGGCAACAAGAAGCTTTGGACCGGGAAACAAGGAACTGAAAGGGGTACTAAAAAGAACAGGCCAGCCGGTAATAGTAGGTGGAAGCATGGAAACAGGCTCTTATCTCTGCATTGGAACAAAAAAGGCGGAAGAAGAAAGCTTTGGTACTACTCTACACGGAAGTGGCAGGACAATGAGCAGAGTGGCAGCAAGAAGCGCTATAAACCCTGGGAAACTACTGGAAAGCATGAAGGCAAAGGAAATATACGTAAAAGCAAACAGCATTACTGGCTTAACGGAAGAAGGTGGATCGGCTTACAAAGACATAAACGAGGTTGTGGATTCAATGGATAAAGCCGGTATAAGCCTGAAAGTTCTCAGTTTAAGACCAATAGGAAACATAAAAGGATAATGGAAAGGTACAAACTGCTTAAAAATGAAGCCACTGCCGACATAGCATTTATAGCATACGGTAAAACACTGAATGAGCTCTTTAAAAACATAGCAATAGCTGTGTCAAATGTGATGGTTTTAAATGTTAAAAGAAAGGGGAACAGGAAAATAAGCTTTAAGCTACATTCAGAAAATCTTGATTACCTTGTAGTAGACTTCATAAACAAGATAATATTTTATAAAGATTACAAAAATATACTTATTACTGATGCCGAAGTGGAAATAGACAAAAAATTAAACCTAAAATGTAATGCCACTGGAGAAGGGCTGGAAAGACTGAAAAGCAATTTCTTAGCAGATGTAAAAGCAGCTACTCTGCATGATTTAGCAGTAAAAAATGAAAAAGGATTAATTAGATGCAAGATAGTCTTAGATGTATGAAAAAAATACTATCTGTTCACTATGATGAAATAGCATTGAAAGGAAAGCAAAGAGGTTATTTTCAAGCTCTTCTCATAAAAAACATAAAGGAAAAGATAAATAAACAAATCAAGGCAATTGAAAGTAGACTTGTTTTGGAGGATTACAGCTTAGATGACATAAAAAAGTTGAAATTAACGCCAGGGGTAGCATGGATCAGTGAAGCTTATAGAATTGACAGAGATGAAAAAGAATTGCTTGAATTAATAGATAAAATAGTAGGAGAAAAAAAGAACGTAAACATTGATGTTAAAAGAGTTGACAAAAGATATGAGAAAACATCTTTAAAATTAAAGGAAGAACTTGCAAAAAGTTTAAAATTAAGGTTTGACAAGAACGGCAAAAAAATAAGAATAGAGATAATGAGTGATTCATTTATAGTAAATTATAACATAGAAAAAGGCATTGGGGGTTTGCCTGTAGGCAGTTCCGGAAGACTGCTGTCATTGTTCTCGGGAGGCATAGATTCAGCTATAGCGCCATTGGAAATGATGAAAAGGGGGGCAAAAGTTGATCTGTTGCACGTTTATGCGTTGAACTCTCCAGATTTTGCCCTTCAAAGCAAAATAAAAACAATAGCAGAGAAATTAAGCGGAATAGAATCAGGTTTGACACTTTACCTTGTGCCATTCCATTATTTTAGCATTGCCGCATTAAAAATAGATAAACGGTATGAACTTGTACTTTTCAAAAGGTTCTTGCTGAGATTAGCGGAGGAAATAAGCAAGGAAAAAGGGTATCTAGCGATAATAACGGGGGATGCGCTTTCTCAAGTTGCATCTCAAACAATAGAGAATATAAATGCTATAAGCTTTGGCATTCAATCGCCGGTTTTCAGGCCGTTTATAGGTTATAACAAGGGGGAGATAATAGAGAAATCGATAAGATATGGATTTTACGACATTTCAATAGAGGAGTACAAGGACTGCTGCTCAATAGTATCAAACAATCCCGCTACCAAATCAAATCCGGAAACAATTAAAAGATTAGAAAGCAATATAGAAATGGAGAAAATAATAAAAGATAGCTTAAAGGAGCTAAAAACAGTCAAATTTTAGAGCGTATTGTATTCAGTCTTGAATAGTCATATATAAACAATTGGGCGTATCCGCCATATCTTCCAAAATAATCGATCATTGCCTTTCTTTTATCTTTATAGCTCTTTGCCTTCCCAAGTATGTTGCTGTAATAAAACGACAATGTACGCAAAATCCACACATCCATAGGAAAGGCAGAAAGGTTGTGCATACCGTAAAGAAGTATGCAATCCAGCACCTTCTCTCCTATGCCATTTATACTGATTAAATTTTTCCTGATTTCCTCTTCTGTAAAACTTTCATCTACCTCATTCTTATAGAAGTACTCTGCTGCCGAAAATACGAATTTAGTTCTGAATCCCAGATTGAATTGTTTTAGTTCATCGTATCCTTTTTCATATATTTTTTCAAAGGACGGAAAACTTTTTAGTATCTTGCCATTTATTTCCCCTTCTGCTCCATAATAATTAGACATTGCCTTTATTCTTCTTAAAATTAGATTAATATTGGACTGGATTGAAAGAATAAAGCCCAAAGTTGCCGGCCATATACCGCTCTTTACCACACGCAAAGAACCAGAGTATCTTATAGCTTTGTCTATGAAGTCATCTTTATCCACTTCCGCCTTTATCTCATTTATGGGGTCATTAAGTCCTAGAAGCTCTTTTACATTACTTTCATCTAAACCGTAGTAAATCAATTCATTACCCTCTTGCCTTATCTCCAAGGGTTTATCAACAAATGAATACCATCTGTTATCTTCCTTAAAAAAAGTAAACAACTGTCCGGAATTAAGAGTTCTATCCAGTGAAAAATCAGTTACTTTTATTACCATGATAGCTATAATTTAAAGTAAAATACTTATATTTAACAATGAATTTATAGTTAAATCAATGCTGGGTTGGCTGAGCGGTTAAAGCGCTGGCCTTGAGAGCCAGTTGGGATTTTCCCTTCGTAGGTTCGAATCCTGCACCCAGCGATTATTTAGCATTCCGCCCCATTTCCAGTCGGAGCATTATTAATAGGGCAGATGTTGTAATAACCTTTACCTACAGTAATATTTTTATAACTGTTATTTATAATGTATATAACTTCCATTTGATAAGGATAAGCATAAGGAGTAGTAGAATACATATATTCCCCATTTGGACTAAATGCTAATTGTTTAGTATAAGGTATGGGAATAGTAGCAACAACTGAGTTTGTTGATAGAGAAACAACCGATACTCCTTTGGTATTGCCATTTGTTACATATAGATACTTGCCATTACGAGTTATAGCAAGCCCTCTAGGCGATGAACTATAGGGGGTAGCTATATTACCAATTAATTTGTTATTTAAACTGTTGATTATGCTTACACTTCCATTTCCAGAATTTGAGACATAAACTAAGCCATTAGAAGCAATTGCTATTCCAGTTGGATAATAAAATCCACTTATATTTTTTATTATTGTATTTGTACTTGTTGATATAACTGATGTTTTATTGCTTCCTTGATCAGCTACATAAACATAATTACCATTAGGAGTAACAGAAATGCCTATTGGGTTATCTCCAACCGGTATTGTTTTAATTATTTCGTTAGTAGAGGTGGATATCACTTCCACGGTATTTGTATTTCTACAGCTGGATACATAGACATACTCTCCATTAGGAGTAATTGTTATAGCGCATGGTGTTGGCATACTTATATTTTTAACTATTTTATTAGTTGATGCAGATATAACTGCAGTCTTATTAGCCCCGTTGTCTTCTACAACATAAGCGTATTCTCCATTTGGAGTCAAAGAAATTCCACTGCTTCCATAATCACTGCTAGTTAAAGTTATGTTCCTTCCTAATGAAAAATTATAAGGATAAAAAATAGTAGCATTTTCTGCTCCTTGATCTGCAATATAAAATGGCGTTGAGTTTGATATAAAATCTACTTCTAAATTATAGTTTACTGGCAGATTTGAACCCGATGAATAGATAGGATAATATGTTACGCCGGCGTATACAACTGGGTATAATCTAAACGCATTGCTTTGCATCGATTCAAAGGAAATATTAGAAGAAGCAACACCAGTTTTATTTACTCCTTCGTAATTTACAGTAAAAGTTGAACCAGAAGGTAATCCAAACGCAGAAAAGGTTATGGGTATTGGACTTGATGCTGTCCCTGCTATTGTACCCGTAGTATTTGTAATTACATTACCAGCAGTAGTTGAATAACTGTATTCAAGGTTTGTTGATAAGGAGTATTTGGTACCTGCTGAAGTACAAGAAATAGAAGGAACTAGTATAGTTGCTGATTTGCCAGAGGTCAAACTTATTGTGTACGGAAGCGAATACTCTACTGAACTAGTATTAGTTCCCGTTGCCGAGGTTATAAATAACTTGTTTATATTTAATGAGGATGCTCCATTTGGAATAGGCCCAGCTATTATTGAGAAATCTATCCCTAAAGGAGTACATAAAGAAGAAGAAATTTTGAAAGGTGAAAATCCAGTACTTGTAAAAGTAACACTAGAACTAGGATTGAAAATACCCATTGAATACAGGATAACTGCGACTATGACTATAATTAGGATTGCCCAGCCATAGGTCATCATGTATTCTAGAGCTGACTGGGATCTTTTTGATTTTATTGAGAACGGATTATTATTACTCAGATTTCTTGATATTGCTTTAAAGGGCATATTACCTTATATAAAAAGGAGAATATAAATATTTTATCTTTAGAATAGATTACTTTTCGTTTTAATAATTACATTAAGAAAAATTACAAATTTAGAGAGAATGTAAGCAATTTTAATTAGATATAAAATATGCATGATTTGTCTACTTTGTCTTCATTAAATTTAACTCGGTCTTTTATTAATTTTTTCCTTTTAACCTTTAAAGTACTGGAATCGTTTCTGTTTCTTATAGTATAACCTCCTAAACTTCCATCTGACCTTACGACCTTATAGCAGGGGAATTTCTCTGGGTGTTTATTCCTGCTTAGTATCCTGCCGACTTCTCTTGCAGATATCCCAAGTTTTTCGGCTATACTGCCGTAGGTAGTAACTTTCCCATTCGGTATTTTTGTCAATAAAAAGTAAACATTATCTTCTTTCGTTTTCATCTTTCCAGCCTATCTCCTCAATTATATCATTTACTTCTTTTATTTTTTGGTACTTCAACGACAAAAACCAGTTATTTATGTTATTTATGTCCCTAATTAAAAAATTCATGGTTGAGGAAGAAAATTTTAATGCCTGCGAGAAGTCTATGATAAATGGTTCCCCCTTGTAGTCTAATATATTGTATGGGCTTAAGTCTCCATGTACCATTCCATTTTTTGCCATAATAGTTATAAAACTTGTTATCAAATTATACCATTTTTCTACATCAAAATCCTTATCCTTTACAGCAGTTTTAGAAGGATTGTCTTCTGTGCCTAAAAACTGCATAACTATTATATTTTCATAGCAGCGAATAGGCTCAGGGGTATTTATACCAAGGTTATAGGCCTTTGAAAGAAAATTGTATTCGAATTTTGCCCAGTCATTTATCTGTTTTATGAAACCGCCGCTTTTCCTACCCCTCAAACGTATATAAGAAGGGATACTTTTGAATGCGTTTATATTATGTCTGTGTATCTTGACTGCAACTAACCTATCGTGGAAATCCTTGCTATAGAAAACATAGGATTCTTTACCGGTTCCTATTGGCCCGAGAAGATTGCTTATGTAACCATCTCCTTGTAATTTATTTACATTTCTTAGTGTTTCCTCATCAAAGACATGCGAGAAAACCTTACTTTTTGTCATGCTTTATTTTTAGGGATTTCTTTATTGTATTAAGTAGCTTTTTCTTCTGAGCGTTGTCAATCATCGCATGTTCTATTACGTCTGTTATTGAATCTGCAGGCGTTATTTTTACAACCTTAGGATCGGACAAAACCAAATCGTCTACATTGGAAGCAGGGATTATAACCTCTTTGATTCCTGCATTTATGGCTGCTTCGACCTTTGCTGACACGCCCCCAACAGGAAGAACCTCGCCCCATATTGACAATGAACCCGTCATTGCCACAGACTGCTTTATGGGAATATTCGTAAGTGCAGACAATATACTAACTGCAACGCTTACACTTGCACTGTCTCCTTCAACGCCTGAATAAGCCTGTAAAAACTGTATATGAATATCATAATCCGTTAAAGGCTTGTTTGCATACAGCTTAACGATTGCAGATACATTCTTTACTGCTTCCTGCGCTATCTCTCCTAGTTTTCCTGTAGCTATTATTTCTCCGGATCCTTTTCTCATGCTTTTGGTAACTATTGCCTCGATTGGCAGCATTAAACCTGAATCCGAATTCTCTATTACAGCCAAGCCATTTACCCTGCCTACCCTAGAGCCGCTTACTTGTATAACATCATAGTCCTTCTTTTCCTTTATGTATCTTGCAGCTATCTGCTGCTCGAATGAACCTGCGTAGTTCTTTGCTTTTAATACGTCATCTCTATTTACAATTGAATGCTTGTTTTCTACGGCGATATCTCCTGCTACCCTTATTATTCCACCCAATTCTCTTAGCTTTAGAGTCAAAGATTCCTTTCTGTTTGATTTTCTTCTGGCTTCGTTTAGTATTTCAACCACTGCATCCCTTGAAAAAGGAGGTATTTTAGTGTCCTTGCTAATCTCCTGTGCAACGAACCTTGCTATTTTATCTCTATTTTCGATAGTATCAGGCATTGTCTCATTCATGTAAATCTCGTAACCATAACCTCTTATTCTGGAACGTAAAGCTGGACTCATCTCGCTTAGTGTATTTGGATTACCTGCTCCAACGAGTATGAAATCGCATGGAACTGGGTTAGTTTTCACCATGGCTCCTGCACTTCTTTCACTTCTTCCAGTAATGCTTAATTTCTTTTCCTGCATTGCAGTAAGCAGTTGTATCTGTGTTTCAGGTGAAAGATTTGCTATTTCATCTATGAAAAGAACTCCGCCGTTAGCTTTGTGTATGTCTCCAAGAACTACTCTTTCGTGTGCAGGTGTACCTAAACCTCCAGATTGAAAGGGATCGTGCTGAACGTCTCCAAGCAATGCGCCTTCCTTTGCACCTGTTGCGTCTATGAAAGGTGCGTACTTTGCACTTGAATTATCTAGAAGGAGCTTGGGTGCAGGCACATTGGCCTTTAAAGATGTTCTACCCAGTCTATACATCAAAAGAACAAATAGAAAACCTATAAGCATTGTTATTATGAACAATGTACCGGAGATTTGATTTGCCGCTGCAAGTATTGGATTTCTTTGATTGGAAACTAAAATACTGACTATATATGTAGCTATAAAGAAAGCAACTATGAAACCTAGAAAGACTATCATATTGTTGCCGCCGCCCAATGCAGACATGTTTCTGGCTTTTGCCTGATTGACTATTCGTTTACCCTCACCAGCAGGAACAGTCTTTATAGTAGGCTCGTTTTCGTCCTTTGGATTAGGAAATGCAAGTATGTCTACCAGTTTTTCAGCTGGCAATAGCTGTGATAAAGCCTGCCCCAACATACTTTTACCTGTACCTGGCGCTCCGACTAAAAGAACATTTCTTCGTTGTATCGCTGCCTTCTTTATTATTTCGACAGCTGCCTCTTGCCCAATCACCTGATCTACTATCTTTGGAGGTATCTTTATGTCATCCGTAGTCTTAAAAGAGATGCTGAAGTTATTATCCATAAACAATATTACTTTTTACTAAAACTTAAAGTTAAGCTTTTCCTAATTTAAAAGCTTATTCTGCCTCTGAAGTTTCAGGCTCAGACTGCGAAGTCACTATGTTTGATATTATGAATATGTCTCCTATTGCTCTTACTAGACTGTGCTGTATTATTGCACCCTTTGCTCCTTTTATCATTTTCGACAAGTTAGAGGATGAACTGGCCCTTATTCTCCAGCTTACTATCCTATTGTCCTGGAGTATTGCTTCCTCTATCTCACCAAAATAAGTTCCGTTGTCAGTGTATACCTTTAAACCGTAAGTCGAACCTACGCTTTTTAATTTTAAAGCCATAATTTAAGTTAGTGTTTTTTAGCTTAAATAGTTTTAAACGATGAAAAGCTTTTTAAACGAATATCTTAAAGTCCGTTGCAAATAATTTGTCTTTTAACAGTATTATCGGATTTAAGTCTATATCTTTTACACTGCTGTTTGCAGTCATAAATTTATCCAATTTAAAGAGATACCCTATTAATTCGTTGAAAACGTTTTCACTTGCAAATTCACTTATTACCCTGCCTATCTTTGAAGCTTTTAATTCGTCTATATCTTGATCTGAAATCGGTGATAAAAGGAAGGTGGTTTCATTGAGTTCATTAGCGAATATTCCACCTAAGCCTACTGCAATCATTGGACCGAACTGTGGATCCCTGTGAGCACCTACCAATATCTCCATTTTGTCCTCTCCGAACTTGCTTACATCCTCATAAATGCCAAATGCCGCTTTATTTATCTTCTGCTCCTTAACTATCTTTGAAAGTTTCATGAATGAATCCTCAAGTCCCTTCTTGTCTTTTATGCCCACTATAACAGCACCTACTTTGTTTTTGTGCGCTAGAAAATTGGATTCTATCTTTAAAACGCATGGATAGCCTATTTTTCCCACGTTTTTCTCCAGATCTTTATAGGAAGTAAACTTTACTCCCTCTGCGCTTTTTATCCCGATTGAATCAAAGATCTTCTTTGCATCCATTCCAAAAACATCAGTCTTTAGTTTAAGGTCTCTGTATTTTCCTTTTTCCTTGCTTATCATCTTAAAGGTCTGCGCCCTATGTGAATAATACGTAAACAGCCCTTTTATCATGAACACTGCCTCATTTGGATACTCATAGATAGGCATGTTCCTCTCGAGAAGGAACCTTCTAGCTTTTTCAACTCTTGCCCCGCCTAAGAAAACAGATAAAAATGGCACAAGCGGATGCCTCAGGTGTGTTTCATATATCTGTTTTGCTGTTTCTAGTGGCTGAGACATTTCTTGTGGAGAAAATAGTATTATTATTGGCTTGTTCATCTGTACCAGTATCTCCAAAGTATCTCTATACCTTTCAGGGGTTGCATCACCAACCATGTCAACAGGATTATGTATGTTTGCCTCTTTCGGAAGAGCCTTAGCTAGCTCATTCAAAAGCTTGTCATTGAACTTTGCAAGCTTCAATCCACTGCTAGAGATATGATCTGTTGTGACTACTCCTGCCCCGCCTGCATTCGTTGCTATTATAACTTCGTCTGAATTTACCTTTATGTTTGGAGCGTCTCTCATAAAATTGAATAAATCATCTATATTTTCTACGGAGATGGCACCTATCCTATTGAAAGCGAGCTCATATGCTTTATAGTCTCCGGCCATAGAGCCTGTATGAGAAGAAACTGCTGTACTTGTAGACTTGAACTTTCCTCCTTTTAATATCAATAATGGTTTTTCTTGCGAGAATGACTGGCCGGCCTTTAGGAATTCTTTTCCATTGTTTAATCCTTCGAGGTAAAGAGCAAGAACCTTTGTCTTTTCATCAGTTTTGAAGCTCTCTATTATATCTGCCTCACTTATGTCAGTTGCGTTGCCTATGCTTATTATCTTACTGAAACCAATGTTGTTTGTAGATGCGTCATCCACTACTGCACTTAATAATGCCCCGCTTTGCGATATGAACCCAGCATGGCCCTTTATTACCTTTGAGTTTGGATCCAGAAATGTAGCATTGAAGTTAGGATCTGTGTTTATTATTCCTAAACAGTTTGGACCGATTATCCTTATCTTTGCCTTTGAGAGGAATTTCTTTATGTCTTCCTCTCTTTTTGTGCCTTCACCGCCTATTTCATTGAAACCAGCACTGAGTATTACCGCCAAGGGTATCTTTGCTTTTTCGCACTCTTTTAAGATCCCTAAAACCATCTCTGCAGGAATTGCAATAACTGCTATGTCTATCTTTTCCTTTACGTTCACTACTGATTTGTAAGCCTTCAGTCCTTGCAATTCATCAACAAATGGATTTATTGGGAAGATTTTCCCACGAAATGTTATTATCAAATTTTTCAGAACGGCACTGCCTACTTTATTGGGGTCCCTTGATGCGCCGATCACTGCTATGCTCTCGGGCTCAAAAAACCTTTTAATATCCATATTATACTAAGTAGATCATAAAATTTAAACGCTTATAAATGCCAGATTTTACTTATTAATAACCATTATCAAATAGTTATTTCTTCCCAATACACTTCCTTGTCTTCAACTGCCTTTTTAACGGCTTCTTCATTTCCATTTAATTTTGCGTTACCTGTCTTTATTTCTATGAATTTTATCTTTACTTTTCCAGTTTCGCTTAAATTTGAAAGGCCCTCGAATTTTATATAGTCTATTGGATTACCCAGAAATCTTAGATCTGACAGATTTCCTTCTTTTTCATATAAAACGGGGTAAAGTTGCTCGCTTATCTTTCCTTTCAATATTGGCCTTTGCATATTAACCGTCTTTTCGAGCGCTTTCTGCATCTCATACTTCTCCCACTGCTCTATTTTCTTCTTAAGAAGGTATTTGAGTACAAAGAAAGAAGCAATGGAAATTATTATTAAGCCTGTTACCAATCCCCAAAAGAACGCATATTCCATGTAAATTAATGCAATTCAAAGAATAAAAATGTGGAATTAAATTGTTTTAATTTATTATTCGTTATATTATAAAACCATTGATTCTTGGAGAGGGGGTACAAAATTACTCAAATAGATTTTCCTAAAATTTTTTATATTTCTTTAGTAAACCTAAATCCCAATATATAAAGTATTTATCTTTTATTCCTATAGTTATTGTATGGGCCTAACGCATAAATCACAATCCGCATTAGAGTACATGATGACTTATGGTTGGGCAATACTGATCATAGTCATCGTAGCTGTAATCCTATACTCTATGGGTATTTTTAACCCTTCAAGTAGTGTAACAACCACAAGCAGCGGTTTTGCACCATTTATTATTTCCTCCGCAGTTTGTAATAATTTTGGTCTAATTGCCTCAGTAGAATCTGGCGCTTTTCCAAATAACGCATTGTATGTCGATTTGGATGGATTTTACATAGTTTCTGCCTCGGGTGTTAACGCTCAGTACAGTAAATTGTATAATGTAACTCCTGCTGTTCACAGTATAAAATTAAAACCGGACAGCTCCGTAAAAATAATAATACCTGGCATCAGCTGTAACACCAGTAAAACTTTTTCTATCTCAGCAAAATTACAGTATTACTATTCAAGCCCAGCAGGTACTGCCTATTCCAATGCTACCGGCACCATAACTGGACAAGTTTCTAGTGCAAATTTTATAAACTTTGTTAGAGAGCCACCAAACAGCTTATATGGCGATTACCACGGTGGTTTCATTCTTTTAGACAACAACTCTCAGTTATTTAACAAAAAGAAAGGTTTTACAATTGCCATCTGGTTTAAAGATAAAACACTAGACCTTTCAAACCAAGGCTGTAATGATTTTGGATTGGTAGCAAAGAATGGCGCAGGCTACGATAATGAAAGTTACTTCGTTGATTTAGGAACTTCTTGTTCTGTTTCAGGTGATTTCGCTATAAGATCATTCATAGTCAATTCTACTAATGATGAAGAGGTATGGACGCCGGGTGGAAATGCTGTTAAGCCAAGCTATCTTTATAATAAATGGTTTTTATATGTTTTTACATATAATGCCTCAAGGGAAAATGAAAGTATATACTTGGATGGAAAGTTTAACATTTCACAGAGAGTCTCAGGTACTTTATATACTTCTATAGCGCCACTGGACATAGGCGCTAGGGGAGTAGTCTATAGTGGCAATACTCCGGAATTTGGCTATAGGATATTCAATGGAACTTTAGCCAATATGCAATTTTATAATGTTTCCTTAAATTCCTCTCAGATTATGCAAATTTATGATGAAGGGATATATGGCAGACCTGTAAATTATAATGATCTTATGGGATGGTGGCCACTTTATGGAGATGCCCTTGATTACAGCGGATATGGAACAGATGGTATACCGATAAATATGTCAATTTAGATTTATCAAAGTTTGTCGGGGATGGGATTTGAACCCATGACCTCCGCCTCATGAGGGCGGCGTACTACCGCTGTACTACCCCGACTATTTTGATATTTCAAAATTTATCATACACAGATAATATAATAATTTTACCTCTTATAGCCAATATCTCTCAAAAGATCACGTCTTTTCTTTTTGTCTTTCTCTTTTTCTATACCTAAAGGCTTTTTGCCGTCTATAACGCCTACTATTGCTCTACCTTCATTGCCATCATCATATATCAAAACTTTTAAAGGATTTGCAGTGGCTGCATAAATATTTACAACTTCCATTACCTGTTTAATCCTATTCAAAACGTTTATTGGATATGCATTTTTCAACAAAACCACAAAAGAATGCCCGGCGCCTATCTTTTCAGCGAATTCAATGCTTTTCTTTATAAGCTCCTCATCATTGCCATCGCTTCTTATTAACCTGTCACCGGATGCCTCATTAAATGCCAATCCGAACTTTATTCCAGGAAAAGAGGTTATTAAAGCTTCATAAACGTCCTCTACTGTTTTAATGAAATGTGACTGCCCAACTATAATATTCAATCCATTAAAATCCAGGTTTACTTCTTCTATATCCTTATTCATAACCTAGAAAACCTTACTAGATATATAAATTTATTCAATTTCAATATCAGTTTACAGGATGTATGGAAACTGTTTTAAGCATTTCTGAAAAAGCATCCACGGCTGGACCAGTTAACGTATAATTTGACGAAAAAAGAACAAATGAGTATAAAATATTATTGTTAACTGTAAATGCAAAATATGTCGTATTGATAAAACTGCTATTCAATATTTCTATCTCATTACCATTAAACCCGCCTATTGTAATATTTTTTAATGTGTAATTTACTTTGCTATTTGACTGCATAATATTTGAGATTAACTGACTCCTAGTCTGCGATAAACTGAGATTGGTTGAATTTACAAAAAACTGCACATATACTGGCCTAGAAAGCTCGAAAGGATTGGATTGATTGGTTATAGTAGGTATAAATATTAGATTGTTATATGCATTCCCTAAAAATTCACTGCTTTGATTCCAAGGTGAGAAAAAGCTTGTAAATGTGAAATTTATGTCCTTGCTTACATAACTGTCATTGCTTATGCTGTAGTTAATTGGATATAGTTGAGTAGTTGAAGGTTTGGAAGGAACTGTTGAAACTTGCTTTTGAACGCTTAATCTAAAGAACCCAAAATAAAGAACTAATGCTGCAATTATCAATACAACGCCAATATACAAGTATAATGTCCTTTTAATCATAAACAATATACAAAATCTAAAAATAAAACCTTTTAAATTGCCTTTATTATCTAACTAGTACAAGGAGGAGCTGCTGTTACGCTTACATGGACGGCTGCTTTAATTACATTTATTATCTAACTATCACAAGCGTAATTAGTTTCCTTGCCTGAAAAATATGAGAAGTGGATAGTTTCAGTTTGTCCTGCCGAAATTTTACCACTAGAAGGAGAAGGGGAATAGCCATCTTCATAATAATGATTACCACTACAGTAATAGTTGGTAACCACATCTTCTACGGCAAATGAAACTGGTGTTGAATGCGAGCTTTCTGAAACAGAACCAGAATAAGACTTAAAGTGGCTGCCTGCCAATATGCCTGACCAACCTTTTGAAGATAATATCTTATATGGCAGGCCGGACTCATCTAAATAGAAATGATACGTTGGTGGCGGGGGAACGTAATTTGAAATTGTTAATACCTCTTCCACGGTACTAGTACCATCCTTAACATTAAATGGAACCGTTGTAGAACCTCCCGGCCAGGAAAGCGAGTATTCTGAACTTGCGAACGGCTCTGATGGTGGCATACTCAAAAAGCCAGTCGTGTTTGAAACGGAAGTTGCACCCTCTGAATGGCATATTCCAAATACAAATTCTCCTGTGGAAGGAGAAAATGAATTCACTGAACAGCCTGAGGTACTGGAGTAACTCTTCAAAGTACTAAGAGAATAACCTTCTAGACCTACTGCTGTTGCATAGGAGTAAGCTGTGCCTGCATACGTAAGTGTTATAGTGTCGTTTCCAGACTGCGATGCAGTTGTGCTCCATGCGTAATACTCTGGGCTTGTAGAAGTATTGGACTGAACAACAGAAAATGAATCGCCGAATGAATCGCTTATACGTGCATTTTCCGTATTTATTGTATCTGCCACTAAGATTGTTTCTCCTTTAGTAAGATTTCTGAGTGTAATTTTAAGTTCGCTGGCTTCGCTGGTACCTCCACTTACAAATGTAAATGTCTGTATGCAGCTCTTAGTGAATACTATATTTGTCTGTGAAGATCCTGCGCTAACTGAACCTGAAGATGGATTTGGAGAATATGTACAACTTCCAACATCCTGCTCATTTATATTGTATATGGCAGAGGATATACTGCTTGTATTGAAATTATATGTGCCAGACGGAACTAAAAAGGAGATTTTATTCGAAGTTGAAGAGTTGGTTATCCCATCATAAGTCAAGGACCATTTCATCCCAGAAGGAAGGCCACTTTCAGCAAAGGTATGCACACATTTAGAAGTATTTGTAAATGTTATTGACTGGTTCGTTCCCGCAATAAGATAGCCTGAAGATGGATTTGGTTCGAATACGCTTGTACATGTTGCAGAAGCTGTTTTTATTTTTGAAACTGTGTAGGAGAAATTCCCGCCAAATCCTCCTGGATTGGTTGTTATGAACTCTATATTTGAAGACTGTAGGTGAGGGAAATTAAATTTATCTACAACATGAGAACTTTCAGTTATCCCATCATAAGTAACATTCCAAGGTATTCCTCTAGGTAGACCAGTTTGTTTGAAGTAGGTAAAGCAGGTGGTATTTCCTGTGAATTTTATAGATGTTGTTATTCCTGCAGTAGCCTGTCCATTGCTAGGCGAGGGAGTATAAGTTGTGTAGCAATCTGTTGTTGATGAATAATTTGAAAGCGTTGGAACAGTAAATGAATGTGTACCAACTGAATAGAAGTATATCTCATTTGAGGATGAGTTTCTTACTACCCCGTTATAATTTACACTCCATTTATAATTTACTGGCAACCCGTTTTCTATGAATATAGTCTTTACTGGCTTATTCAATGTTAATACTGAACCTGTGGAATAGTTTATTTGATAAACGGGAGTAGGAACAACCTGATAGCTTTTTGGTGCTATTAGCAAAGAGTAACTTACATTCCAGATTGTAGGAAGGTTATATGCAAGGTAATACTGGGAGCTTATTGTGTAAGTCTTATTACCCGGAGTCTGATAAAGACAATTTACTATGTAACCATATAGCTGATTATTTATCGGATCGCATTGCTGGTCAGAGGTTATATTAAAGCTCCATTTCCCGCCGCTGTAAGTTGAAGTGAAAACTCTGCTATTGCCATTTGAACAAGCACTGTTCAGATTAACTGCATCTCCAACACTGTCAAATACAGAAACGGAAGGCTGTGCTTCGTTTGTAGAGTTGCCTATGCTGTAGAATTGCAGCGAATGCAAACCTTCATTTAGACTTCCTAATGATAGGAAAACTCCCTCTTTGTAACTTGCAGGAAGAGTTTTGCCGGAGCAAAGCATTCCTTCTCCTAACCTAAAAATACCGTCCCCGATCACGTTATAAGGTGGGGCGCAATTGCCAGATGTTCCTCCAGTAAACAGACTCAAAGCATAATCCAAGATACTACCATTAATAAAGCCCGGTATCCCACTTACTCCTAATGAAGGGTTCTGTAACATTAAGATATTGAGCATGTCATAGGAATAAGTCGCAGAAATTGATAGTGCTTTGCTCGGTAAATTGGATTCTAACAAGGAAGTTGGCAATATGTCAGTAAGTATGTTATTAGCTCCTTCTATCTGAGATTCCGATAATCCAGTAAGATAAGCGTCCTTTACTGAATTTTGCTGTTTGTTATTTGGAATTGAGATATTTAAGGGATATTCATTTCCGATTACGCCTATTCCTATACCTAAACTGCTTGAACCAATATATTGAAGTGCATATGAAGAGGTTGTTGAATTTATTACCGGGTTATGGTAAGCAATACAATTATCCTGTACAGTAGGCTGCAGGTATCCTGCTTTGTTAAATGGATTGCAGCTGGTTGCCTGTCCTCCTGTTCCATTTCCATTTACTGTAGTTGTTTTAATTGTTGTGTTTATCAAAGTAGTATTTGTGTAAGCACAGTTATTGTTGGAGCTGATTGAGAGAGCTACTTGCGACAAAGATGTTTTTTGACTGCAAGCTGTTATAGTGCCGGTATAACCGCTCTGGCAGGAGTAAAATTCCTGGAAACTGTCTTTACTTTCATTTTCTAATTTTATTGTAGGATTTGCAGTTACAAATGTGTCCCTGCCTGCTTCACATCCCCCCACTTCTGCGATGCCAGCAGGGTTTGTTGTAGAAACCGGGTTCACAGTTCCTGCCGTAGAGTAAGGTTCCCAACTCCAACCATTTAGTACGTTATTCTCTATAACATTTGTCTCATTTCCACAGATGTAATCTGATATCAATCCAGTTTTTTCAGATTGGGATCCATTTAGATTAAGATCACTGATAGTCGTTATAGAAGTAGATACTTTAAATGAGCTACTGGAAACGGCTGAACACCTTGCGGTTATATTATATGCGGTGGAATTTATTTTGTTGTAAGAAACGTTTGCTGAGCACAGCCCTGAATTTTGATTGCTAGGGTAGCTGCATGAGGATAACTGGAATTTTGAAGTGTTTGAGGCGTTTACTCTGCAATCAAAAGAAGGTGAAAATGTTGAGGTGGGCGCTTCTGTTGAATTTAATATTATTTTTGAGACAGAAACGCTGAGTGCAGAAGCAGATTTAGAAGCAAGATAATAGTTAATTGCCCCATCGGTTGGAGCACAGCTATATGATATACCATTATTGGAAGTACCTACAAAGCAACCGCCTCCGAATGAAAGGTTTCCATTTTTACCTGTAGGGATTGCTTCAATGCTGTCATAAGAGCCATTCGAAGGTATTACTGGCACTGGCTTTGTACATGCGCTGTAACTTAATATAGTTCTGTTAATTGAGCAACTGCCTATGAAAACCCCGCCGGAGGGGCTGTAAAGCATCTCCAATCCAGAATTTGTTGCAGAATGATTTATGGTATAATTCTCTGCAGAATTCGAAGGATTGTATGATTCTTGTTTTCCATCCAAATAAAAGAGTGGTGAGTTTGAAATAGTGAGATTTGACGGAACTAAGCAAGATTCATACAAGGTGCCCTTTCCATTTGTGTAATTACCTGGTTGATAAGCAAACCCGACCGATGAAGTAGAGTTCATATTATTAACTGAGCTAGGTGAGGATTGGTTAGTAAATGAAGGCGTACCGCCATAAATACAGTAAAGCTCTTCTGGGTGTACGTTATATGTATTAGAGGAGAAGGAGATGTTTATTGCACTTATTTTATTATCACTTAAGCCAATAAGATTAGATGATATATAAGTATAATTTATGCATTTAGTCAAGATGTTATCAAGAGTTGTCACATTGTAATATACTGGATTTAATGTGCTGACGTTTACATTGCTGTACGAGTTGTAACCTACCTTTATTGCTGGAGGAACATAAAACACATTACGGTTACTATCCTCAAGATATGAGAAATTTGAAATCAATTCATTCTGTACTTTGAAATTTATTGGAGAACCCTGAGCAAATATTGAATCTGTGATTATCGGAGAATTGCTATAAAAGCAGTAGGTGCTTGTTATTGATTGGGAAGGAGTTGCAGTCTGGTATATCTTGTTATTAGCGTAATTTATGTTTCCAAATCCAGTTTCAGGAAATTCGACAGTTTGTGAAGATGAGTAGCTTACGGCAAAGCAATCCTCAACTGGCCCGGATATAGTTTGATAAATTGTAGCAGAGGAGGTGGAGACATTGTTGAATAATAAGTTGCCTAATGTTTTACCGCCAACCGTAAATGAATCTATGCATGGCCCAAACCCAGATTGACAGTTGCTTATAAGGTTTGCATTGAATAGATTTGTAGACAAATGAACAGTATATTGCGTGCTGTTGTAGTTTACCCAATTTGAACTGTAAGGAATTGAGGGAGAATTACTTTCAAACACAGAATACTTACCTAAGCTGTTCCCCACAAATGCATAATAACAGGACTGTGAATTAGATGAGATTACTTGATACGGAACCTCGGCATAAGGATACGGACTCTGGGTTATAACTCTTATATTATTACACCCTCCAAAATTATTCGAAAGAATGAACTGAATAGGCTCGTTACCGATCCCAGTGTTTGGGATTGTAAGATTATACTCTGCAATTGGAGAATCTGATATAGCAGATGGATTCATGAATAAAAACTTCTTAGAGTTTGTATTGTAATTTGCAGGTGAGATAAATGCGGCTTCGGGAATTAAACTTCCATTATTATTGTAATCAAAGGTTATTAATGCCTCTGATAGATTACAGCCAGGATTATATTGGAATATTCCATTATAGATAGTCTTGTTGGTTATTGTGTTACAATTGTTGCCGTTTGTTAAGTGAGGGATTATACTAAAGTCCTGTGCATTTACTGGAACCCCATTTAAACTAATGTTTAAAAGTCCTTTTCCGCTGTTTCCACTTATATTTTGTATTGACAACCCTGATTGAATGTCGCCGCTTCCCAAATAGGCATTGTTTGACCGATTAATAAACACTGCCCTCAGATATGTAAAATCGCTGCTTAAATTGCACATCATTGTGCCATTTGGCAGGAAATACTCTCCATTCCCCATAGGAACAACCCCTAAATTACCGGTATGATTATAGTCATTTACTACATTGCAATTAAATGGAGTCCCATTTATATTATAAAGATACAGTATTGAATTGTAAAGCTGCCTGCTCAACGGGATAACTGAGAAAACCAAAGCAATCCCATTTTTAACTGTCGTGTTTATCGGCAATTTTACCATAAACAACCCATTGGTGGATGGCTTTGACAAAGTCTCGTTGCCCGCCATAAGAACAGTTCCATCAGAAGTCTCATTCGACATGTTTAAATTAGAATTATTGTACATATCAACGAAGAATGGCCCATACTTAGAAGAGATATTTATGTATGAATTATTTATAACGGCATTGTCTAAACAAGATGAAAGTGAAGAACCAGATTCAAATGTGGCGTTAACAGATGTGGATTCGCTAACAGAACATTGAAGAGAACCCTTACTAACCAGAGAAAATGTAAATGACTTGTTAGAAAAAGTTGAATAATTTACTAGAGTATCGGTTCCTACTATCCTTAATATCGATGGGTCGCTGACTATAGAATTTGAAAATATGTTAAATGGGAGAGAGCTATTTGGAAGAGGGACTGGGAAAGAGGACACTGTTGAATTAAGAGAGCTGTAAAGGTCTGAAACGCTGTTAAATACACTACTTTCGCTTCCGCTTCCGAAATATGTAAATGCTTCATAGTTGAAAATACCAGATGTCTGATTAAGAGTAGGTTTTTCTAACTGAAATGATGAAAGAGCCGGAGAATAATGCGGAAGATTATTGTAATTTAATGCTACCTGATCGGAATAAGGCATGAATAGAATACCAGTCCAGCTTGTTATTAACACATTGCTAGCCTGTTTTGCATTCCCGTAATACAAGCTATTTGACAAAGCATAATTCAAATTGGAAGGAGAAACTATCTGTTTGGACCAGAAAACTCCAAAATCCTGCACGTTATCTGGTGAAGCAAAACAGGATATTGAAGAACCCTTAAGCTGGTTAAGGCCTAATTTGTAATTACCACTACCGTTTGTAACAGAAACGGATGGATTCACTGTTACATTTAATACATTTGAAGTAGAATTAACGGAATTCACGTCAATCGACAGATTGTCAGTGTATATCCCTACTCCCTTAATTGGAGAATTTGAAAGGTCAAAATTATAGCTTACTATATACTGCCAGATTGGAGATACTGCCCCACTTCCATTGGTTATTATCTCATTGTTATGAGTCTCAGAGACATTCTCAGTAGAAGATGAAACTAAAGGATTTACTTGTGTAGGTATGTTACTTGCCAATGAATTGCTAGGAGAGCTTGAGCCGTCCCAAGTAACATTGAAAGTGTTGCCAAAGAAAACACTTAGATTGTATTTTCCAGATAATAAGGCCTCAAAAAGAGACATCGGAACTTGTAAAGTAAATGTTGCCGTACCATTTGGCTGAATTACTGGGACATTTGAACTGCCAGAATCTGAATGTACCAGCAGCGTATTGGATGTCCTTATAACGTTGTTTGGAATACCAGCTCCTTGGTCGTATATCCACATACCCAACAAAGAATTGTTGAAAGGACCATTTTCGTAACCTGATGAAAAAAGAGATTCTATTGGTATTGGATTCAAAGGATGACCTTTATCAAATACATACATGTCGGTATTAAAATTATTATTGTAGTTTACCTGTATTATTCCTGTTGTGGCAGCCATAGAAGAAAGGAAGCCCTGATACAACTCATAAGTTACCCTTTGGCTGTTTTGAGAATTATAAAATATAGTGCTTAGATTATTGTTTCCATACAAGGCAACAAGGTATGGATCAGTTATTTTTGTGTTTCCTACATTCTTAACAGTTATGACTAAATTAACCGAAGAAGAATTTGCATTAAATTCAGGACAATTTGTACTTATATTCTGAAGGAAAATTGTTGAATTAGCTGTAGGATTAGAAGGATCTTTTTGTCCTTTGAACAAACCACAGTAATATCCAGCATCATTTGCTACATATATTGAATTAATCCAAGCATCCGTAACATTCTGAGCATGTATTCCTGTTGAAGTACATTTTATGTTATTGGCAAATATTCCGTCCTGGAAATTTAAATACTGGCTTGCAGTGCTACTAAAGCAGTTTGTATTGTTAAAAAATGCATTACATGTACCAATTGCGCTGGTGTAATTTTCTAGTACTGTAGGGGGTATTATCCTAGTGTAGCTTGGTGAAGTGTAAACACCATTACTAGTATCAAAGCTTTCTCCATAAAAGCAAAAACTATCCAAAGCGGTCAATGTAAAGTTATTCTGATAGGAAGAGCTTGAGTAACCAGGAGTGAACGGGGTATCGAATAACTGGTTATTTCTTAGGTTATTTGACAGCCACAGCCTTTCATAGGAGACATTGTTTATAGTTGCAGGGTTTTCAAATGTGCAGCTGCTTAATGTATTGTCAATACTAGAATTCCACGCACAGATTGGAAATATCCCATCAGTTCTAAACTTAAGGTAGATACCATTACCATAGTTAGGGTAGTAAGCTCCTTCTAGATCTGGAGATGTGAAAGTATCTGCAGTTGTGGAGGTTATAAGATCCTGTGTATATCTTAAACATGCCCCGTGTGGGCCTTCTTCAGCACACGTTGTTTGGGAGGTAGAAGTGTTCAGTAAAGAGGAGATACCTTTGTTTGAAACGTAAATTTCAATCCCTTGAGAACTGCCCCCGTAATAATTGGCAGACAGAGGTGTCAAAAAGTTTGTAGATACATTTAAGTACTGTATATCTCCTTTGTTCCCCTTAGGGAATTGAGCATAATCTACAGACGGCATTGTATAGTTAAAGGCGGGACTTATTGACTGAATCTGGTATGCTAGAAGCGAATTGAATGAGCCTATCCAAGGATCACCTCCCAAACTAAGTATATGACCAAAGGCATAATCTGCACCGTAGCCATTTTGATTTGGAGAAGCTATGAAAACAGATGGAGTAAAACCACTTAAGGTTGATATATTGTATAACGTACCCACAAAACCAGGATAATTGACATAATTGTTTATGAAGGTAGAACCACATGAAACGGCGGGTATTATCAATGTGCTTTTTGGTACACTGCCTGGCAGATTCGTATAACCTGTAAAAGAGTTGTTTATAGCGTATAGATAAGTGGGATATAAACCATAATAAGCATGTATTGTTGAATCGCTCCAATTTATAAAGTTTTGATAAGGAAATTCCGACGAAGGCAATTGATAAACGTTCTGTGAAGTAGCATTGCTTGTTGCAGAATAAAGATTTGAATAGTTTACACCACCGCTGTTTGGAAATTGACTGTCGCCCTGTGGAAAACCAAGGTACCCGACCAGATTAGTAAAATTAGAAGTCGTTGGACCACCACCGCATGAAAATAAAGTGAAGATATCCCAGCATAAATGAGGAGAAGTTATCTCATTTACTGCACTGCATGAATAACCGGTTGAAGAAAACTGGATATTTCCAGGGTAAAATTTTTCATTAAACCAGAAATTAGTGATTGGTGATGAGGAAGATACATATTCATTGCTTGTTATTAAACTTGAAGGATCTGAATTTGCGTAATTAGACGCTGAGTTTGATAGTGGATTCGGAGTGCTTGTTGTAGTTATTGCCTGCAAACTAGAGTTAGTGTTAACGACCAAATTATTATTTGATAAGAGATTTACCCCTCTATAAGCAATTAAAAGAGAGAGTACAATTATAAAGCATACCATTAAAAATTCAGCAGCTCTTTTTCGTTTATCCATAATTACGGCCAATTTGTGTAAGTTTGCTTTCCGATGATAGTTAAACCGGGGTATTCTGTACTAAAATCATTATATAATTCATTTATATTAAAGTTTGGCGGATATGCAGAGTATGTTCCGTTAAGAAGGGTCAACTTAAATGGGTTTACATTTATACATGCAAATTCCTCATAATAAGAACTTAAAGTAGCGTTATAAATATATGAAGGGACTGGTTCTGTATTTGAAAGGTTTAAGCCAGCTTCAGAGTAATATGCGTTGAAGTTATGCTGCTCTTTATTCGGATAAAGGAAAGTGAATGGCTTGCTATTTGAATTTACAGAATAGAAGAATGGAAAAACTAAAGAGCCGTTATCAGAAAATTTCCCTGTATAAGAAGCGCCTTGCCCATAAACTATATACAATTCGTTTGGCATATTTTTTGTAAGATTAATCCATAACAAACCGCCATTCACCAAGGCAGTTTGATTCCACCAATAAAGCTGTAAAACTTCATTACTTGAATAAACTCCAAATATTTTTATATAACCTGGAACGAAATAACCGAAATTGAAATTGCTATTGAGATTAATTGCAAGCTGGAAACTACTGGTAAAGTGAGAGGAATTCAGAAGCAGTTCATTAAAGTAAGTATTATTATCAGTGGTAAGACCAAAGGAAGTGTTTAAGGAGGGGTTAAGCTCAGAAGCAGGAGCATAGGCTAATTCACCTTCAACTGGTTTGTAAAGAGGAACATAATTACTCACAAAGGCATAACTTATTAAGTCAGAGGAGGGCTTGGAAGTAGTTGATATCCCAAGCAAATTAACGGTTGATGTAATAGCGGCGGAGTTACTATCAAAACTGCTCTGGAGATTTGAATCAAGATATGCAGTAAGATTGCAGCCATTGCTGCCTACGCAATAACGATTGAAGCTAAGTTCATTTTGTGTACCTGGTGAGATGTAGTCATTTGAACCGCCAAGCAGGCTGGCGGAATCAGTCGCTATGGAGTAATTATACAACCCGTTTGGGTTCTGTTCTGAATTGAAAGAAGCGGAGATGACACTGCCAGAAAGATAATGACTAGAAGAAAAGAATGCACTAACTCCTGCATACGGTCCTGTTGAATTGAAACCAACATTAAAACTGAAATTCAGAGGAAGGTTCAAAGATCCATTATATAACGCAAACGTCTTGTTATAGAAGGATAAATTCGCAGAGTCTGCCCCTCCCCCATAAACCGAAACAAGCCTGTAATTACTGTTCTGTGATGTCGTGAAGTTTTTGCTGTTTAACACAAAGTAATCTGGACAGGTATTGCTACTTGTTATCCAATTTTTGTAAGAGAAGCTGGAGACTTTATAATAAGGGCAGAAATACTGCCCATTTGAAAGTTTACGACAATACTCTCCATTCGGAGCTGAACTTGTAGAATTCAGATAGCCTTCCATCGTAGAATTCGATGTCTGCAAACTGGCAATGCAGGTGTGATTTAAGAATAATTGTGATATAACGGGAGCACAGTTAATATACGTAAAATTATTTGTTATGAGCGCCTCTGTAAATCCTGGATAACCTGTAGCATAAGGAGATCTTTGTATGCCGCATGCTTCAGTCGGTTTTAAAGTCAGATTGTTTTGGTAGCCGAAATCCAATGATATTGGTATCCCAAGTACTTCTTCAGAAAAATTCCCATTTACAGGCAAGCTTTTTACCGAATAGGAATAATTCGATTTAACAGTGTAATTACTTGCATTTACGCAGGAATCTATTTCGCTTGCATTTATGGAAAGATTCAAAACATTTATATTGAAATTGGTACCAGAGAGAAAACTTAATTCCTGCGGCATCTGTTCCTGTAGCAAAGCGATAACATCTTGAGATAATGTAGAAGACAATAAATTCCTACAATAAGTTAAATCCGAGCTATTTTGCTCACAGTTGTATATGTATGTGCCATAATAGGGTTCTTTTACTCTATTTAATTTGTTTAAAAGATAGCTAGTTCCTTGTGGAGAGCCAAGCTGTAAAATCAGTGCAGAGTACCAGTCATACTTTGGCCTGCCATTTACTGACACTGTTTTAAGGTTTACAGCGTTTATCGCATTTGATATATAATTGTCTATTTCATACTGGGCAAAACCTTCTATTTTCTGGTTTCCTATTGGGAAGCTTTGATTTACAAATGCGATGCCCAGTTGCATTAGTTGACTTAGGTAATTATCACCTGTTATAGAATCAGAAAGTGTGAGGCAGTTTTGTAGATCGTATTGGCCCTCGTTATAATTTACGCAAACTTGTGGAGAGTACAAAGGGAACAATGAATACGAAACGTAAAGATTCTGGTTGTTCGGAAATAAAAGATTCTGTGTGCCAGAATTTTGTATGCTGTTTAAGATGTATTTGTAATAAACGAATTGAGGTTGTATACCAAACATAACATAATTTGCAGGTTTAATTGTGAATATCCCATTAGTATCAGAAGTTACCGAAAAAGTATAATTTGTGCCGTCAAAAATAAATCCGCTTTTTGAAGCATTAACCAGCTTTATTTGACTAGGTATGCCGTTTGCATTATCATACGAAATAACACTGCTCAATGAGTATAAATTTTCATTTGGCATAGGCGTAAGATAAAAGGAAGTAACTCCGGATATGGTATCCGTATAGATAATAGCAACATTGCCATTT
Organism: Nanobdellota archaeon; assembly: GCA_021799085.1. Classification (GTDB taxonomy): domain Archaea; phylum Nanobdellota; class Nanobdellia; order Parvarchaeales; family Parvarchaeaceae; genus Parvarchaeum. The sequence goes on from JAJZBD010000001.1 coordinate 122,398, forward strand.
GGAAATGTAACCAATGTATATTGGCTTGAAGGAGAAAGGCCGGATCCCTTGAAAAAGGCACTCACTGAAACTGACTGGTCTATTACTCCTGAAACAACATCTTGTAAAGGCATAGAAGTAAATTCCATGCCAGACAGATTAAAGTTAATCCCCAAAGGAACGTTACTGCTGATATAAGCGCAACCGCTTGAAGACCATTCACATACTGAGAAAGTAGCTGATGAGGTATTATACTGAAATTTATATTTGTTGCTTAGAAAAGGCGCAGAAAAATTACCAAAAAATACTGTATTACTGCGTTCCGATAAATTAAGCACCAAATTAGACTGTATATCTATATTGGATGAATTTACCACTTCGAATGAATTCTTATTTAAAAGTGTTTCAAGGCCGTATTCTATCATATTGTTATTCGGAAGGCAGATTTGGCCTGCTAGATTCCTCCAGTAATAAACCTTGGGAACCGGCACAAATGGCAATGACTGAGAGGTGTTAATGTAGCCACAGTCAACACTGCTTGGCTGCAAAGTAAGCCCATCAAAAAGTTCTGCTTTCTGGAAATTGTAATTTGCCTCTTGTATAAGATAGTTTTTTAATGCAAGCGTTTGATAAATGCTGTTTTGGGCAGTTATCTCTATTTTTGAACTTAAACCTACATTTCCTATGTAACCAAAAGCATTGAGAACTATATATATTGTGGCTGCGACCATGCCCAGCACCACAATCATATTTGCCTGCCCCTTAGTATTTAGCATTTAGCTTATCACCCCGTAAATAGTATAAGGCTTTGAAGGATCTGCAGGATTATAAACCTGCATGCTACATTCTGATTTACCTGTAACACCCGCAGGTATCTGATTCAAAAAGACCTGCATTCCAAGCGCTTTCAATGTAGCTGTTTCTTGTCCTGTCAATACCTGAAAGTTACTTAGAGAAAAACCGGAAAAATAACCTATAAAATCACTGTAGAGAGAAGAAGAATTATAAAGATATGTTTGAATGTAATTGTAATTGGAATTGCAGGCACCGCTGCAATTTGTCGACAAGGACTGCTCTTTATTTGAATTTGCAAGAGAATACTGACTTGGGTTAGACAAAGCCAGCTGGGACAAAGTAAACGCATTATGGACATAATATGTACTATATATGGTATCCAAAGCAAAATTGCATGAAAATGAGACTGGCTGCTGACTTACGGCTGTCAATAGGTTTGCAGTAGCGCCGTGAAGCAAAGCCGATGCCAAAACAGCTAGAACCACCGCTACCAGAGGTGCTAACACTAAATCAAGCATTGTAAGCTGGCCTTTCTTACCAAGTCTAACTGTAAGGTGGAATACCATATGTAACCTGAACCTTTAATACGCCGCTGTTTTGGAAAGTCGGCTGTCCTTGTGCATTAGTAAATTGTATTTCTACTGGAAAACTTTCAGAATAGGTATTTTCAGCATAAAAAATAGATGCCAAGGCATATTGAGGAGCTATTTCTGTAGTAGAATGTTGACCAACTGCTAGAATTATATTAAATTGAATGGCCCCACCTGTGGCAATCATAATTATCAAACTGGCTACTAAGCTTACGCCCATTGCAGCATATTCCGCGTTCTGTGCGTATTTTTGAATTAACGCTTCTGTCTGCTGAAAACTTTCTCCAAAATTAAATTGATTGTAATTTGAAAGATACAAAGAACCAGTTGGTCCAAGCTCATTTGGATCCTGCGTATCATATAATGTCAATGAAACACCGGTTGCAGCTGCAAGATCTGACTGTAAAGCAGGTATGTTTGTCGCACCTCCAAAATATATATACTGCATGCAAGAAAGGAAATAATTCTCGATGAATTTATTTATGTTTACTACCCCCGGTTCAGTGTATGAAGATGAATATAATGGTCCGCCGGTAGCATCTAAACTTGAATTATAATAAGAGATTGTGTTCTTATAGGCAAAACAATTAGGAGAAGTTATTAACCTTGTGCCTATACCTGCAGCAACGGATTCTGAATTTGCAAATACGCTTGTACTGTTTATTTGAGAAACGCTGAAAGACAAAACAACTAGGAGAAGAGCGAATGCAACTATCAGTATGCCTGCATTCAAAAAAGCCATCATCTCAACTAATGCCATGTTTACTCAGCTCCCCGAAAAGTAAGTACCTCCGAATGAATTTGGATTGTTCGGATACACTCCGAAAACTAAATTATTATAAACATTTTCTATATTATAATCTGTCGTGGTGCCTTGCTGTGTTTTTGTAAATTCCAATGTTACATTTGAATAGTCTGTTTCATAGTATGAAAGATTTGTATCATGTGCTGCGATAGCTATCATTGGATCAACCAAAAAATTATCAAGAGAAGTTGATATGCCAATTTGAAGTTTAGGGATGCTTTTCCCGATAAAGGATGCAATTAAAGAAGCAACTGGGAAATCTACACCAAAGTCTTTTTTCAATATTGGACTACCACCACCTATGAAATTGCCTGCAGAAAGGAAACTATTCTGACCTAAAAGATTTGTTGCAGTTAACTGATTTGGAAAATCCATTACTGGAACAGAGAAACCAAATAACGAACCATTATTTATGTAGAAATCTGTATTACTGTTCATGTTTTTCAATTCTGATAGCTCATTTTGGGTCAAGCCGATATTTACTTTCCCATCACTTAAATTTGTCATGTTAACACATGATATTGGCGCGCCATATTCAGTAACATTAAAAGAAGGGTTATTGAAATTGTTTGTATCGATAACTGGAGAACCAAAGGAATCAATAAGCATTCTATATATACACAAATTTACATTGCTCCCCTGGTTAGAGATAGCTAATGATTCTCCAGGCGGCAATAAAATCGAAATATTTTTTATATTTGACTTTGAATTGAAAAGGTTATTAAGCTCAGTCTGCAAAGTATTAGGGAACAATGCATTATTTTGCGAACAAAGCGTATTGTAAAGCCCCTGGGATATTGAAAATGATATAGAGCCATTGCCGCTTGGCTGTATAACTGTCTTTAAATTTTGCCCTGGCTGAGATGCTGTCTGTGCGAGTTCACACATGTCATTCATATCCGTTATCAAAGGACTAGTAACCTGTGTCGGCCTTCCGCTTGACTGGCCGTCAAGGTACACTTCTCCGCCGTATCCAATAAAGTATGTACCTAAAGGAAGAATGCTGTTAACTTTTGTGTATAAGTTTACAAGCGTAGTGGCTGCACCAAGTTCAGCGGATATTGAAGATAAACCCTTTCCAACGGAATTGTAGCTATTGACATTTAAGGGTTGTGATGGCAAACTTAAACAGCTGGCAGTTCTGGCATAAGTAAGAAAAGCATTCTGTGCAAGGAAGAATGGGATTGAAAGCAATGGGTCGCTTCCACTTTGCGACAACCCGACAGATCCCACTAATGAACTTGAAGAACTTAAAGTACCTGGGGCAGAAACTCCTGAAATCGGAGTCCCATAAGGATTATTGGAAGTAACGGTATTTGCATTAGCAGATAATTCTGATAAAACATTCTGCTTTACAGCAACTTGCTTTGAAGCAAAAAGAATTAAAGTATCCTTTCCCACGCCAGAAGGCAACGAATTCAATGTTTGTTCGCTGGATAATAACTGAGAATATTGCTGTAAAACGTAGTCTGCCGCAGCGTACTTAAATGGCATGGGCGCTTCTGTAAGATACGCAGAAGCTATCTGCTGGCTTATTGATACAGATGGGCCGGTCAAAGCTCCAATCTGCTGCCCATTTACGTAAATTCCTTTAGTAACAAAGGTGTTCAGGTTGCTGCTGGTAGTACCAAACCAAGCTTCTATTAAAGGAACGGATACTAAAGCTACAGAAAGAGATGCCACAACTGTTGGGATAAATATTTTCATGCTAGGCAAAGCATCTCTAATAGTTGAAAGACCGCTGGATAGAAGGGAATCCTCCGGCAAATCCTGAATAAATGGATGTTTTATGTCAGTTACTATTCTGTTTTTTATTGCCTTTTTAATTCTAGTCAATAAACTACTTTTAGATCCCTGCCCAGATTCCTGCGCAACTTGGCTAGTTTCCTCCTCCACAGCATTCTCAGATGTTTCTGCCGATTTTTCTCCAATAGTTTCTAATTCATTAGATGTTTCCCGTGCTGTTAATTGAGTGGCTTCGTCAGTGCCTTCTTTTGCTGCATCTTCTGAGCCACCTACTCCCCCAAATCCATAGCCTATCATAAAACAAAGAGCAACGCTAAATACATTTTTGCCTGAATCCAGCGTGGGGCCGTTGGCATAAGACACATTATACACTTTAGACCCGCCTGCACAAGTATAAGCTGCTATTGATGGATCCCAGGTACACAGTGAATTATTTCCAGCTAAAGTAATTGACATGGAAGAAGGCGCACTGTACAAAGAATTTATTGAAAAACCAATATTATCAGCAAATAATTGTAAAGACCTTGCACCGTTTTGAAAGAAAAGACCCTGCAAGTTGGCAAAATAAACTCCAACTAAAAGAAAGGCTGCGGATAAAATAATAACACCAATACCTATAACTATCTGTGCCTTCTTAGTCAACATAAATAATTATAATTTATGTTGATATTTATCCTTTTTAGATATTAATTAAGTTCACAATATTTATAAAGTGTACTCTATTTCGCTTTCAGAACCGTGTTTTTCCTGAAATTGCTTGAATGCATTCTCTAAATCCGTTTTATTGTAACTATTTAATTCTTCTGCAAGTTTGTATGAAAACATTTTTGCTCTATAATAGAAATTTGAAAGAATCTTTTCGTATCTTTCTGGATTCTCGGTTTTTATCTTTTCAATTTTATTGAATTCTTCAGTAGTTGCCTTTTTCGCCAACAGATTTTTACCGGTTTTCTCATCTTTTATGAATCTAGGCATTGCCAGCAGAACCTTCTCTTCAGGTATATACAGAAACAAAGCAGTTAGAGCCGGGCTTGAATCGTATTTTGCTTTGTAATTCTTAAAGAGATCTGGAAATCTCTTGACAAGATTTTGATAAAGATAACCGCCCTTTTCATGCAAAGCAGCTTCATAGGTTTTATCGTCATTTATAGAAATGCCAGACTTTAAAAGCCAATCAGAAGTTGTCAAAAAATAAGTTGCACTTGATTTAAGAACCTCATCTTTGCTTAACCGGTATACCTTACCCTTTATCTTATGCTTATCCTCACCTTCAATATATGGTAAGATTTCTATGTTTATTGCTGTTGAATACAATGAATCTAAGATAGCATCCATTGCATTTTCTAATTTAGATTCCTTATATTTGCTGTATGCCTTGTCTGCTGCAAATCCTATCAAATCAAATAATCCCATATACTATCTGTGAAATAAACTAGTATTTATATTTTACTTAAGAGTGAATTAATCACAAAAGCGCCCGGGGCAGGATTCGAACCTGCAACGCCTTGGTTAACAGCCAAGTGCTCTGCCGTTGAGCTACTCGGGCATCAATTAATAAATATTGATTTGGGAGACATATATTCTTTTATTTTAAGCAATATAAATTTATTGAAATCCTTAACATTGTATTGTTTATCATAACAAATGTGTTTTCCAGTGATAAAAACGCCATTGTGTGCCTTAATAAAATTTTTAAGTATCTCAGTATCAGAAAAGACTTCCGGGCCACAAACTGCCTTTGTTTTCGTTTTAGGCACGTTTTTTATTTGAAGGAACAAGTCTGCACCTCTCTCGGTGTAGTCAACATCAACGGAGTATATTTCTATGTCCTCTGCCTTAAGCTCTTTTATGAGCTTGTCTAGATTCTTTACATACTTTGAAAGGAAAACATCTCTTGGCTCAATTATTTTAGTGGTAAAAACGAATAACTTAGTATGACGTGCTTTAACCTCTTTTAGCACTTTTTCTCTGATGCTTTTCTTCACAAAAAAATCAAATGAGGGAGAAAGGTAAAAACGTTTTATAGAAAGAACAAACTTTGACAGGTTCTCTTCATTTACTGAAGCACATATGTTCCTCTTTGGGTTAGTTGGATCCATGAGAAAAATTGGAAAACTGCTTTTATCCGAAACTTTTCCAATAACAACTGGGAGTTTCCATGAATTTACTGCTTTCATTAAACCAGTAAAACCTCCAAACTCCTTTATCATTACTTCTAATGAATAACCTGAAAAACCATGCATGTATGTCTCTGAACCGTAACAGTTATTGGCCTTACAAAATGCCTTTAATATTATAACATCTTTTTTCTGCGAACTGGATAAAGAAGAGTTTATATAATTTGCGTGAAGAACGGACAAATCTATAGAATTTTCTACTGAATTTACGTCAGAAAAGCGAAGAACAGGAACAACTTCTATCTTTATTCCATTAAACAAGCCCTTAAAGTATTTTCTTGTACCAAAGGTAGGGATAAAATTCTTTGGAACTAAAAAAGACAGAGTCTTCATTTCTTCTTCTGAATTAAAAATCGCAAATATATCTATGTCGCTTTCATTCTTTATCCAAGTCCCTTTGGCATAAGAACCGCTAAACCTGAACTCAACATTTACTCCACTGCTTATAGCATTTTTATTTAATATGTTCATTAATTCTGCAGCGCTTTTATCAAGCTTAGTTTTCTCTTTTTCAGAAGGCACAAACGACGAATATGCCCTCTCAAATACTTTTTTAAACTTATCCATAGCAATATATCATTTGAAAGGTATTAATAAATTATATAATGGCATAAAATTATCGCATAATAAAACATTAGAATGGAAAATATATCAGCAAAATTAGAGAAGGCACTAAAGGAAGTTGGATTTACAGATCTAACAGAAATACAAAAGATAGTTATCCCCAAGATAAAGGAGGGCAAAAACATCATATTCAGGGCGCCCACTGGCTATGGAAAAACCCTTGCAGCATTTTTGCCGTTGCTTGACAAGTTAGACTCAGATTCCGAGGGCATACAGCTTCTTTATATAACTCCATTAAAGTCGCTTAACAGGGACATATTCAAAAACATAATAACAATAAGCAACAAAATGGGGATAGAAGTTGACATAAGGCACGGAGACACGACTGCATATGAAAGGGCAAACCAGGCAAGAATGCCGCCACATTGCCTAATAACCACTCCGGAAACGGTTCAATCAATACTACTAAGCAAAAAACTGGTGGAAAAACTGAAAAACTTAAGGTATGTGATTGTAGATGAGGTACAAAGCCTGATGGAATCCAAAAGGGGAACACAGTTTTCAGTTGGCCTTGAAAGACTTCGCAGGATTTCAAACTTTCAAGTTGTGGGGATAAGCGCAACAATAGCCGATTTTAAGGAAACGCAGGAATATCTTTCGGCCGAGGAAAGTGTTGAATTTTCCGGTGACAAAAAATATGACATTGAAGTTGCTTATCCTAGCTTTAACAATGAAGATGAAGAGGTAGCTTCAAAGGAGAATGTAAGCAAACTTGTTGCAAATTCGCTGAGATACATAAGCGATGAAATAAAAAACTCGAAATCGACAATAATATTTACAAATACCCGGGAAACGGCTGAACTCTTGGGTTCAAGGTTAAGCAAATTTCTGAAAGATAAAAAGATGGAAGTGCATCACAGCTCACTGTCAAAAGAAGTTAGAACAGAGATAGAAAATGCATTTAAAGTGGGCAAAATAGATTTGATGATAGCTACCAGCTCTTTAGAACTTGGAATAGACATAGGAAATGTTGATTTAGTAATACAGTATATGTCTCCAAGACAGGTGGTAAAGCTCATACAAAGAGTGGGAAGATCTAACCATAATCAAATGGGCATAGCAAAGGGAAAGCTTGTTACAATAAATATAGACGATTACTTGGAAAGCAAGGCTATAGACAATTGCAGATTAAAAGGAAAGCTGGAAGTTATTTCACTACCAAAGGGCAGTCTTGATATACTTGCACACCAGATAGTTGGATTGATAATAGACGGAATACAGAAAAAAGATGATATATTCCAGATAATAAAAAAAAGTTATGCATACAAAGAACTGAAAAAAGAGAAGTTTGAAGAGGTAATTGATTTTCTTATAAAACATTACATGATAAGATACTATGGAGAAGGGCTTATAAGAACTAGAAAAGGCCTGCTTTTTTACATAAACAACATATCATCTATACCGGACAGAAAGAGCTATATTGTAATAGACAGCCAGCTGAACAAAAAGATAGGGATATTGGATGAAGAATTCGTAGCTGAAAACGGAAAAGCCGGGAACAATTTTATAATGCGCGGAGAGAATTGGAAAATAATAAAAGTAGAGGGCCAGAAGATTGAGGTTATAAGAACAACAAGCAATATAGGGGCTATTCCTGCATGGGAAGGTGAGCTAATGCCAGTCTATAGGTTCGTTGCTGAGGAAGCCGCCGACCTAAGAGAAAAATACTCAGACAAGTTTTCAGTTTTAAAGGAACAGAAGGAAAATTTTTTAATTCCAAACTCTAAAAGAGTAGTTATAGAGAAGGTTGAGGACTACGCTATAATCCATTCAACTTTTGGGAGCATGACAAATGAAGCCCTTGCAAAGGCGATTACATCTAAGATAACGGAGATAATCGGTGAAAGCGTTGTAAGCAAAATTGATCCTTACAGGATAATGATAAAAACGTTAATTCCCGCAGAAAAAATAAAAGATATAATTGTAAACTTAAAAGACATCGAAGAAAAGATAAAAGAAAGCATAAAAAGAACTTCTTTATATGAATATAGATTCCTTAACATAGCAAAAAGGTTCGGTGTTATAAACAAGTATGCGGATTTTACAAAGATACGGTTAAGGAGCCTTGTAGAACTTTATGATAATAGCGTACTTGAGGAAGAAACCTTCAAAGAGATTTTTTCAAGCAAAATAGACGTAAAGTCTGCTGAGGATGTGCTTAACAGGATAAAGAAGGGGGAAATAGAGGTTTTTGTAAATAAGGGAGAAGCCTCGCCGCTTACTTACGAAGGCTTAGAAAGCAGTTATGGTGGGTCCATAATTAAACCGGAAGAAGCAAAAAAGGTGTTAAGGCAGCTGGTTCTCGAAAGAATAGAGAACACGGAAATATTCATGCAGTGTATGAACTGCGGATACAAGATAGGAAGCATGCTTGTAAAAGACACAGAGGGGATAAAATGCCCAAAATGCAAGGCAAGATACATAGGATTCTACAAAATAAGGCAGAAAGATATTTATGAGAAGGTATTAAAGAAGGCCCTTAAAAACAAGAAATTAAGTAGAGAAGAGCGGCTTCTTTTTGAAAGTGTTAAACAGAACGGTGCATTGTACTTAGGATATGATAAGAAAGCATGCATCGTAAGTTCAGCTTATGGAATAGGCGCAAAGACAGCTAGCAGGATTCTATCTTCGTACAGCAAAAATGAAGATGAGCTTATAGACAAGATAATTGAAGCGGAGAAAAACTACATAGAAACTAAAGAGTTTTGGTCTTAGTCATACAAAAATGTCGTCTACATTGTGGTCCTTTCCGTGAGAAACGCAGATTAAATCTGGTTTTAATTCCTTTATTTTATTCACGCTATTTATAAGAGAGATGTAATCCTCAAAAAAGGGGGGAGTTTCCAGTCTTTTGTCAGTTCCCTGAAGCAAATCCCCGACTATTGCCGTTTTTGAATCTATAAGGTATATAGATATGGAATCTTTTGTGTGCCCGGGTGTTTCAATTATTTTTGCATTTATACCCATATCTTTCGGAAAGACTCCTTCTTTTAATTTTATATCTGGTTTTACGTACTTTGGTTTCATAAATTTAGCCATTATTGGCAGTAAATGCACGAAAAATTTGTTTTTGAAGGATTTTGAATTTGATACCGGCATTAAAAGACCTTTAGTGCCATCAACATACGGTATGCCCTGTTCACTTATCCCCACATGCGCATTACTCATCTTCTGCAATGCATAAGCACTTCCAAAATGATCCATGTGCGAATGGGTCAACAGAATGTATTTTATATCGCTGACAGATTTGCCTATACTGTTTATGTATGCAATTATTTTCTTCTCACTATTTGGCAAACCAGTATCTACCAATATCAAACCATCTTTAGATTCTATAAGAAAAGCCTTAACATACCCTAGATTTATCTCATGCAATTGATCGTTTATCTTTACTCCTAAAACTTTTTTAGCCATATCTAAATAAAAATTTACCTGAATAAATGTTTATTTATTGGATAAAAGCGCTCAGAAGCTACCCTAATCTTCATTGCAAAGCTCAGCAGGTGTTCATTTCATCATTGCGCCGATTAATTAAGATTTATCCTCGGAATCGTAGTTGAACTATTTGAAGAATTCCCAGATGTGAAAAATACGAGTATGAATGTAGAATTTGAATTTATAGATGAAAGCTTTACATTTGATGGCAGTAAAGGGGTGTTTGAACCTTCTTGAATGAGAAACCAAGAAGTGCCTTCGCTTGCATTTGCACACAAGGGCTGTACAAACTGCTTAGAGAACAGGCACTGTATATTTCCATTAGATACATTATATGAGATATTTTGCTGAGTTAGCATACTTTCCGTAAATTGAAGCATATTTGATATATTGTCTGCAGAAAGGGTTGAAACAGGTACTGCCGATGAAAAGGCTATTATATTATCATGTACCCCTTGCTGAACTGATATGGGATTACCAACATAGGAGGAATTTGAAGTCAATACACTAGAGGGAACCACAATGTAATAACTTATGGGAGCCGTACTAGATACATGCGGGAAGAAAAAGAAAATAGAAGAAACGAAAGCTATCGCTATGAACAATGCAAATGCCTGCTTTAACCTTACATTTACCATATTACTATATATTGACTTTATTTGAACCTATCTAATATAAAAGCTTTATTTTATCAAAGCATAGCCTATAAACGCCACTATTAGAATTATTATCAATCCTATTAAGAATGGAATAGGAGAAAAGGCAATCAAAGCCAGAAGAATCGCAAAAACAAAGAAACCAAACAATGCCCTTGAGTAATTTCTCTTCTTTGAGTAAACGTAACCATAACCAAACGCAAAGAAAACGAATGCTGCTGCAAACGCAAGTGCACTTATTATTATCAGTGAAAGATAGCTAAAAACACCAGAATTAACAATTACTGGAGAAAAGATGGTTATTAAAACAATTGGAACCGCCGCGGTTATAAGAAGCTTAAGATTTTCATCCCTTTGAAGGAAGGAAGGCATCAGACCATCTTTTGAAATGTCATCTAATGTTCTATTGGAGGCATTGATTAAGGCAAATGCTGTTAATAACATCACTAATATAGACAATGCTACTACAACGTATTCAACGCCCATACCAAATGGGGCCGACAGTATATTTGCAGTGAATATATTAGCAGTAGGAACACTTGACAATATTGGATAAATTAGATTACCAACTGCAGCTGAGTTTTCCGACGCGTATACAAAAGTCTGCACCAAGCCGAAAAGTATTATGGCGGTTATTATTATAGCCAGCAGAGCCTTTGCAACATCTGTTCTCTTCTCTCCCTTGTAAACAATTGATGCGCCCTCAAACCCTCCATACATCCATAGCAGTATAAGCAGACCGAATAGGAATATTGGCGCGGAAACTGGCAGAACATAAGAAATTTGTACTCCGGCAGGAGCGGCTGTCTTGCTTGAGAAGAAGGCTATCACCCCAAGTATTATAAGCAGTATAATAAAGAATATTTTCAATGCGCCTGCGAAATTTAAAGTTCTTCTTGCTTTATTGTAGAACATTAATACCCACATTATAATAAAGACTATGTCCACTACGGCTATTGAAGTAAAGGGGCTTAATCCAAAGAAAAGGGAAAGCTCGCCAACGGAAGCTATTCCGGCCGCGGTGATTGTTATTATAAATGAAACTAGGAGAAGAAATGCGAATATAAAGGAATACTCCTTTGTAACGGTATTTTTAAGAAAATTATAAGGGTCATGATTATGAGTTATGCTTATATCATATATCAGCATTGCAATTAGAAGAGCAAGAAAACCTGCGCCAATGACAAGATATATTGAGAATGCCCCTCCGTAAACTAATGCAACGAAAAGTGGGATAACCAGCACCCCTAAACCTATTACTCCTGCAAGACCGTGCAGGTATAACTCAAAAAATGAATGCACTTTCTCTTTCTTTTTAATGGTCTTTTTTACAGCTTTGCTTCTGCTGACCTTAACCTTCCTTTTTGTTTTTCTCTGCATATTATAATAATAGTTATATGCTATTTAAATCATTTGTATTTGCTTTCACGTTTACTTGAATCAGTTAAAAGCACAAATTCCGCGTTTTTCCTGAATTCCATCAAGTCTTTAGAATTAAGGTAAGTCATTGATGACCTTAAACCTCCCATTAGATTATTTACTATCTTAAGAACGCTGCCTTTGTAAGGTATTAGGGTCTCGGTTCCTTCCGGAGTATAACCTTCGAGGTCTGCTGCTTCCTCTGTTTTTAATGCCTTGTCTGAAAAGGCGTTTATTGAGGCCATACCTCTGTAAAATTTGTAATTTGTATTCTCTTTTGTTATTACTACCCCGGGGCTTTCATCTGTTCCTGCAAACAAGCCACCAATCATTGCCGCATCTGCGCCTGCAGCAATTGCCTTTGCGAAATCTGCCGATTTGCTGATTCCGCCGTCTGCTATTATATTAACGCCGTTTCTCGCACATTCAAGTATAGCACTTAGCTGTGGATAACCGACCCCTGCAACTGGCCTTGTTAAACATGCGCCCCCAGGGCCTATGCCAACCTTCACGCAGTCGGCCCCCGCTTTTTTGAGGTTTAAAACCCCTTCTTTTGTGGCAACATTTCCTGCGACTATGCTTACTCCCAATTTCTTAACTTCCCTTACAACTTTCGCAGTTTTTTCTAAGTAGCCGTTTGCAACGTCAACCACTATGAAGTCTACATCCGCTTCAACCAAAGCCTTAGCCCTTTCCAGATAATCGCTTCCTATTCCTATGGACCCGCCAACAATTAATCTGCCATTCTTGTCCTTTGATGCCTTTGAATAGCCATCCAACAGTTTTACATCCTTTGAAGTTATCATTCCAGTCAAGTTGCCTTCCTTGTCTACTAAAGGCAGTTTTTCTATCTTGTTTTTGTACATCAATTTCTTTGCGTCCTCTAATGAAATTCCTTTATGGGATGTTATAACGTCTTTTGTCATAAGCTCGCTTACCCTCTTGTTCATGTCCTCCTCGAATTCAAAGTCTCTTCTTGTTATTATCCCTATAAGTTTTCCGTTTTCCACAACCGGGAAGCTTGTAACCTTCTTTTCGTTTACCATCTCTCTTATCTTCCCTATTGTGAAATCCTTGCTTACAACGTAAGGCTTCTCTATCACTATGTTCTGTTCCCTTTTTACCCTAGTTATCTCAAGCACTTCATTTTCTATTGAATTAAAACGGTGTATTATGCCTACTCCCCCCACCTTGGCCATGGCTATTGCCATTGCATGCTCTGTAACCGTGTCCATATTTGAGCTTATCAATGGGATGCTTATTTTTATCCTATCAGAAATGTAAGTTGTGGTGTCAACCTGCCACCTTGAGTTTACAGAAGAAACCTTTGGAACAAGTAAAACGTCATCGAAAGTAAACTTGTCTTTAATTAGCTTCATACCAGATAAGATTATAGCTTTGCTTAATTATAAATCTTTACTGCCAACCTAAGATTGTTTAAAGATTGAAATTAACTTTTTTACTTTTTTTAAATCCGAAATTGCATTTATTATATCTGTTTGTGTTATATTGAAATATCTGTGAGCTATCCCATTCCTTATATTTACGAGCCTTTTAAACGCCTTAGACTCTCTTTCAGTTATTATATTTTTCTGCTGCAACAGATCAAACATCTCAGAGTATGTTGAAGGATAACCTAAGGAATTCGAGCTTATGATCTCATTTCCTAAGTCTATGTATGAATTTACTATCGAGAATATAAGCATTGAAGCGCTATAAAATTCCATTTTACCAATGGATTTCTGCCCTTTGAGTTTAATTCCTTCTAAATCAATAGAATACTTTTCTATATCTGATATAACCTTTCCAACCTTTACTTTATCAAATTTCATATTTTGTATTGTAAGTATTTTTATAGTAAAAATCTAAAACATGCCTGTAGTCCATAAACTCTGTAAATGTATCTGCCCTTATTGAATAAAAAAGATTCTTGTCGGACAAGAATAAAATCTTGCCTTCCTTCAATACCCTAAATCTAACGGCTATTGGCAAATCCGAAAAAAATGAAACCTGCACTTTTTCATTTGATTTTGTATATAAGTTAATCTTATCCTCTTTAGATATTTTATAATCTACAATACATATGTCTATATCACTAAGAGGAGTTTGTTTTTTCTTAGCATATGACCCGAAAAGCAAAACGGCTACAACTCCTTTTGTTTTTTTTGCTGAATATACTAATTTGTCGATAACACTTTTATCCGCTTTATCCATAATTTATAAAGGTGTAAAACAGATTTAAGCTTATTGTAGAATAATAAATAAAAGCATTTATTAACCTTTGATTATTAGATATCATTTATGGGCCGGTGGTCTAATTGGCATGACGCATCCCTTGCACGGATGAGGCTCCGAGTTCAAATCTCGGCCGGTCCATAGGTTTATTAATTTAAACCATCTAACTTTCTTATGCTTAAGGTTACTGCTAATATTAAAAATAGAATAATAACTTTGTATAAAGATGGAACCAGCCTAAAAAAGCTATCTAAAGATTTTGGTATTGGCAAAAGCACATTGTATTATCACATCCGTAAAAATTACGGTAGAATTTATCCCGAAAGTAAATTTAATCCCGCTATGCAATCTGAATTAGGTGAGGTAATTGGAGCCTTTGTCGGTGATGGAAATTTCTTCTTTAATCCAATCAACTACTCTTATAACATACGATTTTATTTTGGAACGAAAGAAGAAGACTATGCTAAACATATTTCTAAATTGATTAAGATGCTTTTTGGGGATGGTTGCAAAATAAATATCTGGAGATATCCCGGAAAAGCCGAAATAATTTTAAAAATGCAGAGAAAGGCAATTTATGATAAAATAAAGGAATATATCGAGTGGCAAAATAAAAAAGCGCTTACAGTAAAAGTAAAGGGCAGTATCAAAAATTATTCTGATAACTTTATTCGAGGAGTTATAAGAGGATTAATAGCATCCGATGGCGATGTTGATATTAAGTATAAAAGAGTAACTCTGTCAACGTCATCAAAAAATCTTGCAAAACAATATTCGGAATAGTGGGCCATATCTATAAATTAGATCGAAAAGATATAACACGTCATCCAAATACGGAATACAAGATAACAGTAAGGAACGAAAAATATAATAAAGATCTAATAAAATTTAAAAAATATATTGATTTAACTGAAATAAATAAGAAAACTAAGTTGGAATACGTAATCGAGACTATTTAAAACGTTAGACATTAAGTATTCATATATTTTTCGATGAATATTTTTATTGCGAAGAGCTGCTAACTTTAATGACTATCATTAATAGCTTACTAATAAAGGAAAAATATAATTTGAGTTTATAATTATATTTTTATAAGTCTTCGTGAACAAATCTATGGTGAATTTACTTGATTTATTATTTATTGCAGGCTGCCTGCAATTGAATTATACAACGACCTCAATAATATAAAAAAATAAATAATGGGGGAGATAAACTAATATTATTGAGTACTATACTTCTCTTTATATTTATAACGTGTTTCGTACTTTCTTTTTTAGAGAATAAGATTATATATACCAGGTAGTATGCATCTATTATTATAGATGCAGTTTTTTATATAATTAATTTTTATCATAAATAATTAGAAAATAACTTAAATTTGATATGGATTACTACGAAAAAGGAGAAGAGAAATTCGGTTTTATTTCTTCTAGGATTTACTCTTTGGGTTCTTCAAAAGCGATGAAGAGTTTCTATTCTTTTATAGCAGATGACATAAAAAAATATAGGCCAAGAAGAATACTTGACGTCGGAGCAGGCCCTGGGGACCTTGCCCTTCTTTTGAGTAAAATTAAAAAAGCAGAGATATACTGCGTTGATCCGTCTGCTGCAATGAAAAGCATAGCTGAAAGAAAATTCATCAGAAACAAAATAAAAAACGTAAAATACGGACTTGGGAGCAGCCGTCACATCTCTTTTAGTGAAAAGTTTGATTTAATAGCTACAACAATCTCTTTCCATCACTGGAAAGAGAAGAAGAAAAGTATAAAGTACATATTAAAAAAACTAAATAAAAAAGGCATTTTCATAATATACGAATTCTGCTACGACAGATTAAACGGCATTCAAAAAATGTCAATTGGAAAACACAGCCTTTCTATAAAAGAAGCTGAAAGCTACAGATTCAAAGGATACAAGAAAAACATTGAAGTAATAGGCAAAATCATAAAACTATCGTTTACAAAGCTGTCTTAAACATATAAATAATAAATTGGTAAATTATAGTTTAAGGTCTGGTAGCTTAGCCCGGTGGAGCGTTCGACTGATAATCGAAAGGTCGGGAGTCCAAATCTCCCCCAGACCACATTTTATTTTTTGTAATAATTCACAGTCAAACGCTTATAAGGGAAATTGGAACCCAACAAAAAAAGAAATATGTAAATACAGCGTTTTAAATATCTTTTATTTACTTGAAAAAGTGAAAAATATTTAAATGCAGAAAGCATGTTTTTTCTATCTTTTTTAAGTATAAAAACACCGCTTAGGACAAAAAAAGAAGATTTTTAATTAAAGCCGTACCAGCCTTTGAGCCAGATCTATACACCAATCTCAACTGAGCAAACAGGGCAGGGATCTCTAAATTTTCATTAAATGAGATTGATTTCTTAGCATTTTTAGATAACGATGTGTTATTCTCATGTATCCTATAAAAGGTAAGCTGATTATTGTCAATAAATAAGCTAACCTTGGATATTATAGAGATTAAGGCCATAAATGAATCTGGGCTTGTAATTAAACCAATTAACTCTTTGTTATATCCGAGCAAAATATCTTTTCTTAATGCAATGCTGCTCATATTAAATGTGGCACGCTTAATATATGAAAGGCTATGCTTGTAGGGATACTCTATAACCTTAAAATCATTTTTATTGCCCAAGCCAATAAACTGGTTTTGCTTCAAATTGATGCCTTTCAGAGAGTTATTATGATAAAAGCCAGTTTCATTGCCATTAAACACCCCATATACTCTTTGTAATTTATCTCTGCTAAAAATGTCATCATCATCTAAAAATACAATTATTTTTCCGGACGCCCTATTAACTGATATATATATTCCCCGATTTTTCTGTTATCTTCAACAATATTGATTATATTATTCTCTTTTATGTAAGAATCAATATTAGCGTCTTTAAAATTCTTTATGCATATTATCTCATAGAAATCTCTATTAAGATCCTGATTTACAGCAGATGCCAATGCTTCCTTTAAGAATTCTTTTCTATTGTAAGCAGTAACTATAACGCTGATAAACGGATTTTTCATATAAAAACCAAATAAGATATTGTACTATAAAAAGCTTAAATCGATTAAAAAATTAATATTGAAATGAATTTCATAGCGATAGAAAAAAATACTACAAAAAACATAGAAAAGCAAGGGATAGAAATCGTTGAGAGGAAAGGATTAGGGCATCCGGATTACTTAGCTGATTCAATAGCAGAGAAATTCTCAGTAAACCTTTCCAAGTACTACATTGAGCACTTTGGAAAGATACTGCACCATAACGTTGACAAATTAGAGGTTATAGGTGGTGAAACCAGACCTGCATTCAATGGAGGAAAGATAATAAAGCCGATAACAATCCTTTTTTCTGGAAGAGCTACTGGCGTTGTAAACAATGAACCGGTTCCATTAAAGGAAATCGCAGAAAGATCTGCAAAGGACTGGATAAAACACAACATAAGATTTTTGGATCCAGAGAAATTAAGATACCTATTTGAAACAAACAATGGTTCAGTTAATCTTACGGATGCCTTTCAAAGGAACGGCAAACCCGGCTCAAATGATACTTCATTTGCAGTCGGATATTACCCATACAGCGTCCTTGAAAGCTTGGTATTGAAAACAGAGAACTATTTGAATTCTACTGAGTTTAAATCAAAATTCCAGTTTTCCGGCGAAGACATAAAGATAATGGGAGTAAGGCTAAAAAACAGGTTGAAAATAACAATAGCTATGGCAATGATAGACCGTTTTATTTCATCTGAGCAGGATTATTTCAAGAAGAAAGATGAAGTTGCAGAAGAAGCATTGTCATACATTAAACAGCTGAACGAAAAACTTGAAAATGAAAACAATATAAAACAAAAACGTAAGATAGAACTTGCAGTAAACGGGATGGACAAAAAAGGGAGAGGAATAAATGGCTGCTATCTTACAGTAACTGGGTTAAGCGCAGAAAGCGGAGATGACGGCGCTGTTGGCAGAGGCAATCGTGTAAACGGACTGATAACTCCAAACAGAACGATGACATTAGAAGCTGCAGCCGGTAAAAATCCTGTAAATCATATAGGAAAGATATATAGTCTTTTTTCCTTTGATTTAGCAAAGAAGATATATGATAGATTCGGATTGAAAAGCCAGATAAAGATGGTTGGAAGGATAGGCAGTGATTTGAGCAAGCCTTTGGCGTTTTCATTAATTTTGGAAGAGAAAATTGACAAAGACCAGAAAAAGGACATAATCAATTTTATAAACGAAGAACTGTCAAGTATAAATGAAATCACAAACAAGATAATAGAAGGAAACTTTAACGTTTGCTGATTTTTATGGATGAATTTGAAATACTCAACCTTATAAACTACCTAGAAAGCATAAAGGGAAGACATACAGAACTGGTGACTGTTTATGTACCGGGAGGTTTCAACTTAGATTTAATACGTTCACAATTAGCGGATGAAAAAAGCACTGCAACAAACATAAAGGACAGAAATAACAGGAAAAACGTCATAGACGCATTGGAAAAGATAATGAATGAGCTTAAGCTCATACGAAGCACTCCTGAAAACGGATTGGTCATATTCTGCGGCAATACCTCAGAAAGGGAAGGCGAACCGGACATAAAGGTATGGGAGATAGTTCCTCCAGTTAAATCAGACATAAGGCTTTACCGCTGCGACCAAAGGTTTATAACGGAGCCTTTAAAGCAGATGTATCACCAGGAAAACGCATACGGCTTGATAGTCCTGGACTTAAGAGAAGCAACTTTTGGAATACTCGAAGGATCAAGAATAGACGTTCTGAAGCACATTAAATCGCTGGTTCCTGGAAAATTCTCAAAAGGCGGCCAGTCGGCAATGCGTTTCTCTAGGGAAAGAGAGGGATTGATAAGAGACTTCTACAAGGAGATAGCTGATACAGCAAAAGACCTATTCTTTAACAAGGAACTTAAAGGGATAATAATCGGCGGACCGGGACCCGCAAAGGATAATTTCATTGAAAGCGGCTATCTTATAACAAACCTTAAAAACCTGATAAAGGGAGTAAGAAGCATAAGTTACACGGATGAAAGCGGACTGAGGGAATTAGTTGAAAAAAGCAAGGATATACTTGCAAATGAGCGGATAACTATAGAAAAAGAGTATGTACAGAAACTACTAAGCAGCATAGCCAGAAACGACAACCTTTCAACATACGGAGAAGAAGCGGTGAGAAAGGAGCTTGAAAGCGATAATGTAGATATTCTTTTGATTTCTACAGGATTGGAGGAAAGCAAAAGAAATGAGTTCTATTACCTTGGCAAAGGAAAGAATGTTGATGTTGAGCTAATATCAAAGGATTCCAGCGATGGGCAGCAGCTTTTCAACCTAGGAGGGGTGGCTGCATTTCTTAAACGGCCCTCGAGACAGTGATGCACAAAAGGATTAAATATGTTTAGCTACAGAAAAACTTATGGACCTGACAATAAACGATAGTAAAAGCATAAAAAGAGCTATAAGTGAAACGCTTTCCAAATACCTTGAACCAGAAGACAAGGAAAGAGTGTATAATTACCTTCTCATGAAAAATGAGAGAACAGGTAACTTGATACATGCATTGAATGGACTTCTAACAAAAAGCGACTATTCGAGAAGAATAAAGGACATAATAGAAAGAATAAATGACGAGCTTTCATCAAAACTTGCGGTAGAAATAAACGCAAAGGACATACACTTAAAAGAAGATGAAAATTTTGTATTGTCAGTAAAAATAACGAACAATTTTGACGTACCGTTGGTTTTCGAAATAAAGCTTGAGGATAGAGATAATTTCCTGCCCATAATATATGATAAGATACAGGATTCTTATTTCAATGAATTCTCTGAAGAAAGGATAATAGACAGCGAGGAAACAAAGGAAATAAAATTCAAGATAGGGAGCAACGAAAAGGCAAAGAAAGGATCTACGCTCCTTTTTCTGGTTATAAAATCAAAGGAGATAGAAGGCTTGAACCTAATATCAAGAATAAAGGTGGAAATTTCTTAAGCCTTTTGATTTATGTATTTGTAAAGCCTAGCTTCAAATTTATTTTCATCTTTCCTGCTTTTTCTTACGCTTTTTCTTTTCAAAGCCAATTTTTTCCTTAAAAGATTTGCCATATCACATCCTCACCCAATTAACCTCATAATATGTAACTGAACCTTCGTCATCAACTACACCCATGAGGAGTCTTTTTCTTACGCTATGAGCTACCCTATTCATTGCCGAAAAATTCAGCAGCGTAAGGCTCTCATGCTCGTCAGAGCAGTAAAGTATCCATTCCGCATGTTCTTTGCCTGGAATGGAGCCTTTGTTATAAACTCTAAAATCGCCACCATATTTAAATGCTGTCTTTGGCAGATAGCCCATGTTTCTAAGGTCAGTGAAAACCAAGTACCTTATCCAGAACCTTTTTTGCTTCTTTTTTGCCATTTCCAGTAATTCGTGGAACCTTAATTCCTTTCCTTTTTTGTCGTATATTTTAAGTTCTTTTCTTTCATTCAAATAGACTGCCTCTTCTATCGATAATTCGAGCTTTCCATTCACAAATGCCCCAAAACTGCCTTTATTAGAAAGAGTCGAAGCTAAAGCCTGGTCACTTACTATGACCTTGCTGCCTACAAAAACTGTTTGTTGTTCTTTGGTTTTTTTCATAGATACTATAAAGAATAGCAGTATATTTATTTATATAAATAGAAACATCTAGCTTGTAAACATGGAAATAAAGGAAGGAGATATATACATTTGCAAGGTCAGAAAACTACTACAACACGGTATAATTGTAAGCATAGGAAACGAGGAAAAAGAGGGGTTTATACACATTTCAGAACTAAGTAAAAGGTGGGTAAGAGACGTAAAGGATGTTGCTAAGGAAGGAGACGTATTGGTCTGCAAGGTAATTACCTTGGGCCAATCTCCGGAATTATCCATAAAAAGAGTAACAGATAGCGAAAAGAGAGAAGCATTGAGGGAGTGGTCCATAGAGAACAGGCTCATAAAATTGATTGAGAAATTCTACAAAAAGGACACTAATAAACTGAAAGAACAGATTATAAAAAAATATGGATCCATATTCAATTTCTATGAAGTGCTTTCAAAAAACGGAAAAGATGAGCTGGATGACCTAAAGTTAAACAAGGAGATAACTGCCGAACTTCTTGATTTCGTTGAAAAAACCAAAAAGAAGGTAATCATAAAAAACCAGCTTGAGCTAAAAACCTATGAAGAGAATGGGGTGGAAAAGATAAAACAGATACTAAATGAATGCGCAAAAACAAAGGGAGTTTCAATAAAATACATAAAAGCGCCTGTTTACATGATGACAATAGATCTTGGTGACACGAAAAAGACCTTGAATGAAAATAAAAAACTCCTTGAAATTATCAGCAAAAAAAGCAAGTCATCAAATGTTGAGTTCAAATATACAGAAATAAGGCAGTAAAAATGGAAAGGATAAGGTTCTGCAATAATTGCAGTATGTATACTCTTAAGAAGACCTGCCCGGAATGCGGCAAGGAGACTGAAATAAACGCCCCGCAGAAATATTCAAAGGATGAAACTGTTGCCTATTACAGAAGAAAAATAAAGAAGGAGTCATTGGACAGACATGAAAGTAACTAATGTAAAATCCGTTTATTACGAGATAGTAAAACACAAAAACGAAATTAAACAGATAGTGGAATACGTCAAGAAAGGCGATATAAACGGATTTACACCACCGTCTGCACTTGTCGGAGAATACAACTATCCGAATGTATCTGTGGGGGTAATTTTCACGGAAGATAATAAAGCACAGATATACGATGCACCAAAATTATGGGCTGCTAACAACTTTAAGGTAGAGGATGTTTTTTCACTTAGAACAAAACTTATAAACGCATCTAAAAACTTCAATGTAAACAATATCGATTTAGAGGAATTAGAAAGGATAAGACTGGCAGTGATATCCTCCAATGAGCTCAGCGTAGATTTAAAGGTATCCAGTGTAAATTTACCAAAGATAGACAACAAGGACTTTTATCAGCACGGAATAAAAACCAAGCTGGAGAAATTCAAAATAAACGACAATTTCAAGATAGACCAGAGAATAGAAAAAATCTACTATGACAAGGACATGAAAGCGCAGGAGGGAATAAAATTTCTTTACAATTCAAGAATAGATGAAAACAAGATAAGCAAGATACTAAGTGTAGGTGCGATGGGCGTAAAAAGAAAACTTGTTCCAACAAAATGGTCCATAACGGCAGTTGATGATTCCATTGGAAAAGAGGAAATCGAAAAGATTAAAGAATTCAAAAAGGGTGAGGATTACAAGATACAAACAGGGCAGTTCCTTGGAAACCGATTTACATTTCTGTTCCTAAAAGGCCCATGGTCATTTGAGCTTCTTGAAACCTGGAATAGGGATGCAAACAACGTTTTAATGGGCAGCGGAGACTATGAATTTTATAATGGAAGAAAGGAATATGTAAAGAACACTGCAGGAGCATACTATGCCATAAGGCTTGCGGTTCTTGAGAAGCTTCTGCAATTGAAAGAGCAGTATTCCGTACTCGTTATAAGAGAGATATTGCCAGAGTACTTTGTTCCTCTAGGTGTTTGGGTTGTAAGAGAAGGCGCGAGAAAGGCCTTAGAAGGTGAAAGCATTTCCGCTCAAGACATGCAAACTGCTTTAATGATTGCTAAATCCAAGATTCTGTTCCCCGCAAACCTAGAAAGAAGGAGCAAACTTATAACTATGCTTAAAACACAGACTACTTTAATCTAAGCTATTAGCTTAAAATGAATAAGTATCCTATTCAGGGTTATTGATGTTACAAAGGTTATTATAAGATAGGCCCAATACCAGTTGAGCTCGTTTCCGATTAAAGGCAGACTGAATGGAAGCTTTGTAATTATAAATGTATCCGGTATAAACTCCACCTTTGACGAATTAAGGTTTATTGTCTGAACCTTTGATTTGCCCACTAATGAAAAGGAATTATTATATACCTTACCGCTTGTTGACAGGAAAAGAGTACACGTTCCGCTTTTTGTTACATTTGCAGTCATTTTAAGCGAGGTGTCATTTGAGAATATTGAAATGTTGTTGTGGCCGTTGAATGTTATACAATTGTTCGCAGAGAAAAGTGTTCCGTTTATGTTTCCGGAGAATGTTGCAGCGATTGGTGAGCCGAGAGCTACTGGGACATAACTAAAGTATGAAGACATTAAAAGGAAAACTATTAAAAATGGAACAAAAGTTATGAACGTCGGTTTCATTGACTGCTTCATTATCTTTGAATTTTCAGCCATCAACTCACTGTAAGTAGGTTTGAACTCGGGGTGATCAGGCTTCATCCCCTTCATCTTTTTCTGCAGCTCTTTTATTTTTGCCTTGCTTGTTCTAACCATCTCATGATCCACTATGAAAAGATATGCTATTTGACCAGAAGCTCCTACTGCTATCGATATCAATATTACGGCAATAACGTCTATATTCATATTCTTTAATCTATTTTCTTATAGTAAATAAACTTATCTTCACTCCATTGTATTGCCAACGAGCTTGTCTTTTATAGGCTTGAATTCATCTCCGTTGTCCTGCTGCAATGAGAAGTAGAACTGATATATTATCATTACGATAAGAAGTATTCCTATGCCTTCAGTCAATGTGTTTAGAAAAGCCGCAAGGGCCGCAACTAAACCAGTAAGTGCCCCACCCAGTATGGCCAGCGGAATTATGTACCTTTTGAATATGTCTACAAGTACTCTTTCATCTCTTCTAAATCCTGGCATAGATAAACCGGATTCCATAAGCTGTTTTACCACAGACCTTGGATCCTGTCCGCCAAGGTACATCCATACATAGGAAAAAGCAGCAGCTCCTACCACAAGTATAACCGTGTAAATGATCATGGATTCTATTTCCAATGCAGTTATCCCAGTAGTCACTGCACTTGTGTAAAGCTGCTGTATGGTTGGGGGTGAAAGGTAAGCAGCCAAACCGCCGGTTGCAACCTCCTGTGTACCAAATGCTGTAGATTCGGTAGTAAATGTCCCCAGTATGTTTATTCCGGCATGTGATAGGGTAAGGCCGAAAAACTGCACACCTGCCACCATTGAAACTATCAACACAATGGGTATTATGCTTGTATAAAACAAAGAAACCGGCCACCTTATAGAATAACCCCTCAACCTTCCAAAAGAAAGAGGAAGCTCCACCTTTATTGACTGAAGCCAGATAGCAACTGCAAACAAAGCAACTGTGGATATAACCGTTATTATAGGAAACACTGCATTTAAGGGTATCCCTGCAATGAATGCCTCTATTATTGAGGGTATCGCACCTATAGGGGTTATAAACGGATTAAATGCTGTGTTTATTAGCTGCAATGATATGCCTGCAAGTATGAAAAGGCTTATACCTGAGCCTATGCCCCACTTGCTCACAACCTCATCCATGAAAAGAAGTATAACGCCGGCTACAAAAAGCTGGAGAAACATCACTACTGGGAAGAACATCCCTGGACCAGCAGGAGTAAGTGCCCCGCTGAATACATAAACACCGTTTTCTATTGCTATGAAGGCAAATGCTGCAAGTTTCTGTATTCCCTGAAAAGTAACTCTGCCTTCCTTTGTTGCAGTATCTATGTTTATTATCTTTGTTCCTTGAAGCATCTGTATTATAATGCTGGCGCTCACTATTGGACCTATCCCCAGGGAAAGCAATGAACCAAAGTGTGAAGCTATAAGCACTTGAAGTATCTCGAAATTAAGACTGTATGACTTACTTATACCAAATAAAGGAACAAAGGACATTACTATAAAGAGAACCACTATAACGAAGGTCCACTCCATCTTTGTCTTCAAATCTAGCTTTTTTTCTGGAACTGTTACAGCTGGTAAGTTTGAAATGAATTTCTTCAATTTCTCATTCATAGATCTCGCCGCCGTTGGCTAATATATCATCCTTAGCCTTTGCGGAGGCCTTTCCATACACAGCCAACTTAAATTTTTCATTCCTAAATTTACCGCATACTTTAGAATAGCCCAGATCCTTAAGGTTTATTTCATACCTGTCATTGTCCATCTTTACTTTTCCTTTATTTTTAAGCGATTCTATTAAGCTGCCTACATCTTTTAGGTTCAAAGGCACTTTTTTCACGCTTGAATAACTATAAGTATGAGTATTTGCACGAAAAGAAATCATTTTCTGCTGTCCTCTCTTCCCTCCTCCAGCCTTACCTACTCCTCCTCTGTTTCCAGCATGCCTAGTTCTCTTACCGGACCCTCTTCCGGCCGTGGAGCTTCCTCTCAAATGCTTTCTTTTCATATCATCCTGTCTAAAAGTTCATTTATTTTATCTCCCCTATAACCAAATGCACCTTTTAGGGAGAAGGGGGCTTTTTTGCCCTTTCTTTCAAAGCCTTTTATGGGCGGATGCAGATTAAATAGATTTTTAACGCCTAAATCCGTTATCTTTTTCTCCCCTTTTAGGAAAGACTCTGAAAATGAGTTTATGTCCGGTTCCTTTGCTTCTATCTTCTTTTTGTTGCTTACTCTTCCCCTCTTCAATAATAATTTAGATAGTGTCTTTGAGTCTATTTCACCATAAGTTACGACGCTGTCTATTATGTTGAGTATTCCCTTATTTCTAGGAGAATTGTCAAGTATAACGCATGAGTAAAGCTTTTTTAGCCCAAAGACCCTTAATCCCTCCTTTATGGCCTTGTTTTTCCCTATATCCGTTCTTATCTTTATGACTGCTAGTTTTTCCATTTTATCCCTTTATTCCCAGGTTTTCCTTTTCTTTATTGAAAAATCTATAATAATTAAGTGATTTTAATGCCTCGAAAGTTGCATATCCGATATTTATTCTTGTATTTGTCTGGCCGTTTACTTTAGACCACACGTCCTTTATTCCCGCAAGCCTCATTATGGTTTTTATGTCATCCATAACACAAAAGCTTATTCCCTTTGGAGCAGGCAAAAGCGTTACAACTACAGAGCCGCATTTTCCAGAAACCTTGAACGGAATTGAATGGCTGCCATGGCATGCGCACTCCCAGCTGCCGCATCCCCTAAGTATGCTGATTATATTCAACTTAGCATTCTTAAGTGCCTTTTCCTTTGCAATTACTGATTCCAGGCCTCTGCCTTTCCCTATGCCTATATGGCCATTCCCATCGCCCACTACAGCCATTGCGGAAAAATGCTGCCTCTTCGCCTTTGCTGTTACTTTCTGTGTATTTCTTATTATCCTTCTCTTTCCCCCTCCAAGCTTACCCTTTGACTGACCAACATAAAGGAAATCTACTTGAAGATTGGGTATAAGAAAATCAACTATCTGCGGCTCAAGAATCTTAAGGTGCTTTTCAAGTACTTCATCTATGTCCTTTATCTCGCCGCTCTTAACGGCTTTTCCAAGCTCTGTTTTGAATTCGTATGTGTTTCCAGCGTATTCTTGGCTTGTAGCTGCTTCTCTGCTCTCAACAACCGTTTCATTCACAGCTTCTTCATTTTCCATTCTTTATATTCTCCAGTGTTTTATTAAACTCTTCCTTTATATTTTTAATTTTATCTCCGACAGCGGAAAACTGGTTTCCGTTTCTATTACCGTAATAGCTTGAAATATGTTCTCCGTATAAACGTTTTTCATCGATTTTTATGTCATCTGAATGAACATCTACGCCAAAATCATGCAAGCCTTTCATTACATAATATATGAAGCTATTTTCCTTTAAAGTCCTGTTCCCTTTATCTAGAATTGCTTCCTTTACATTTGATCTTTTACCCAGTAAATAACCTATTAAATATGAAGCTGATGAATTTTTACCGCTGAAGTTCCAACCGAACTTCTTTAAATCGTTTCCTCTTACCATCGCTATTGTTTTGTCTCCCTCTTCGCCGTACTGTACAATGTGTGCTATGACAGCCTTATCTGTCTTTCTTACTACTACTCTTGGTATGCCAGATTTGAGCAACTCAAGCCTTTTTCTATAATTCGTCCTTTTCGTGTTTTTCATGTTAAGCCTTCTTCATCCCCTCAATGTAATTCCTCATGTGGTTAACACTGTGGAATGAATTTCCTTTTATCTTTCTGTAAAGCTGCCTGAATTCTTTCTGGTCTATCTTCCCCTGCTTCCTTTGCTTGAAAAGCTCGTTTCTAAGCGCCCTAACCTTGTCTATCCATTCGAAGGCCATCCTTGCAGACTTTTCTCCCTTCCTGCTACCTATTCCCTTTCTGTGTCCTCTTCTCTTCTTTTCATGAAGAACCCTTGCCCTTGCTCTGGATTGACCTTTAAGCTCCTTTTTCTTTATTACTCCTTTTGATATAAGGCTTTCTATGTCTGCCCTAGTTATTGCTTCCTTTATGTCCTTAAACTTTGATGGATCTAGCCAAACTCTGCTTTCTCCAACGTCTAAAACATCACTGGCTATTCTTCTTTGCGTCTTCAGTTTCCCCTGCATAATTTATCACCATTATCTTCTTTTCCTTGCATTTCTCATATATTAATTTTCTCTTTAATGCCCCAACTGCTTTTCCGATTACAGCGATGTTTGCATCATTTAGTTTTTCAACGTCTTTTAGGTTGAATACCCTTACAGGTATTTTGCCGGCTATCTTCCCTCTCTTTGAAGCGGGGGACATGAAACCTTTTGAAGGCATTTTCTTATGTCCTTTCTTGCCTACCTTTGTCTTGTTTTTCTTGCCAGTCGGCTTTCTCCAAGAGCTTCCAACTCTTTTAAGCTTTTTAGCATCGTGTTTTGTGAATTCCATAATCAAGGTTTTTTAGTTATAAATATCCCGTCCTTAAAGACCCTCCTATCTTTGTTTTTGATCTGTATTTTAGACTCTATTGTACCGGCTAACTGTCCTACTTTGTATTTGTCTATTCCAGATATGACTATTTTATTGCCTTTTACTTCTGCCTTTAATCCCTCTGGTATCTCTATTTCTCTGGGCTTTCTTTCTCCTACAAAATTCTCTACTAATATTTTGTTTCCATTGAGCTTTAAAGAAGCTGGGAAATGCATGTAAACAAGCTCCAGTTCTGCTGTGTATTTTTCGCTTACGCCTTTTATCATATTTCTAACATTTGCTGCCAATGTACCTGCAATTGACTTCTGAAACTTATTGTCCTTTTCCGCTTCAATGAAAAGGACATTATCCTTCTTTTCGACTTTCAGAAAAGGGTGTACTATTTCAGTGTGCAGTTCCCCTTCCTTTCCTTTAACAATTATGTTGTTCCCATTAAGCTCCACATTTGAGCCTGAAAGATCAACTTTAAATTTAGTAGACATAAGCTAAAAGACTACCTCCTATCATTAGTTGTTTTGCCTCTTCATTTGTAATCACTCCTTTATTTGTAGACAAAAGTATTAAACCGAAACCCAAGGCAGGCAAATATCTCTTTTCATATTTTACAATATCTCCCGCTTTTATTGGTATTCTAGGCCTGATGGCTTTGCACTCATTTAAATGCTCGTTTATATCTATTTTTACAAATCCGCCCCTCACATCGTTTATTATCTCATAATTGTCAATGTATCCCGCCTTTTTTATAAGCTCCAAAAGGTTGATTAAAAGCTTGCTGTTTGGGCTTACCACACAAGATTTCTTACCAACTTTTCTTGCAACGTTTATAGTATTGAATATAGTCGAAAGTGAATCTACCATAATTATGCCTCCTTTCCGTATTTTTTGAATCCGAGATCCGGAGCGACCTCTCTGAAGCACTGTCTGCAGTAATTAAGACCATGTATCTTTATGTGGCCCTCTGCCCTGTTGCATCTTATGCATAGATGTGCACGTCTGTCATGCGGTTGCATCTTATGCTTGTTGAATTTGATAAATCTAGCTCTCTTTGCAGGATTGGTTGAATGCACCTTCAATATTTTTTCGAATTGGGTTTCCATGATTCTTTAAATAACCTTCACATTGTATTTATTCTTTATGAATTCCATTGCCTCTTCTTTTTTGATTAGATGCGACTTGCCTATGTTTGATTTGTTCCTTTTTTTAGTTATACCGAATCCTCTTCTTGACAAAGTTACATTGACTGAAAGACCAACTATCCCGATTGTATAATCGTACTTGGCTCCAGGTATATGTATGTATTCTTTTATTCCAAAAGATAAATTGCCTTTTTCATCAAAATTGGATTCCTTTACTGAATTTTCCATCGCAGTAAACATTCTTTTCAATACTTCTTCTGCGGCTTGTTTCCTTAAAGTTGTCTTTACTCCTATTTCGAGGCCAGGCCTTAACCCCCATTCAGGTATCCTTTTTTTGGTCTCCGTCTTAACTACCTTTGAACCTGAAATCTGCTCAAGCAGGCTCTTTATCTTTTCCAGCCTTTCTCCGGGCTCACCTACACCTATGTTCAACGTGACCTTCTCAACAAAAATCTCCCTCATTTTATTTTCCATATTACAATGCCATGCAGGATTTAATCGATGAAACAAATTCACCGTCTTTTCCTGAAACCAAAACCGAATAACCGTCAATTTCCTTTATCTTTCCTTTCCTTCCGGCGTTTTTACCGTTAAAAACTATTACATCTCTGCCTTGCTCAAAAGGTATTTTGTCCTTTATTTTACCAGTGGAGAAATCCAGTATTACAGAATCATTTATCTGCACGTCCGTCTTTTCAGACACGATGTTCCTTGCATCGCTCGTAAAAAGTATGTCCTTTGAGCCCTTTCCTTTGTGCTTTGACATTACCTTTACCTTTTTACTGTCTACATTTCCATCTTGTTTCACTGATATTATCTTTCCCCTTTCGTTCAGCCATACCAAGAAATAATCATCTTTCACGTTTACAACGTCTGAGAAACCTACAACGTACTTTTCTTCCTTTATCTTTTTGCCGTCAACAGAAACAAAACCGGCTTTTATAAGGTACCTAGCTTCTCTTGCATTTCCCGCTATTTTAACTACATCTCTCAAAAAGCCAAGCAATGAAACACCATCTTTGTTACTGTGTTTTCCAGGCAACGGCTTGACATAATACTTATATTTCTTCCTAGGTATAACTAAAGAATTAGTAACTGCACTTCTCTTAAAATGTTTCGATTCACCGTGTCTTGCCATAAGATTCTATCTTTTCTAACCTCCTTGCATCGGACAGATTAAGATCTGTTATTATTAAAGCCGATGGCCTGATCTTAAAAGGAACTTTGTTTCCTTTTTTCGTTACGTTCTTAGCTGAATCAACACTTACTTTTAACTGTTTCGTGTAAACTTTGTCTATCTTTCCTTCCTTTCCCTTAAACTTTCCTCTTGCAATAAGCACAGTGTCTCCTTTTTTCAACAGTACATTCCTTGTCTTGTATTTTGCCCTTAGTTCCTTTGATAAGTGGGCGGAAAGCATCTTTCTTTTTATGTGTAAAGGAGCATTTGTCCTGTATTTCCTCTGCTTCTTTGGAGAGGTACTCGAAACCCAATGCCTGCTAAAGTTATTTTTCATACAATCTTTGATGCTATTTTAGTTATGTTTGGGAAACGTATGGAGATTTCCCTTGCTATTGGCCCCCTTATAATCGTACCCTGCGGTTCGTATTTGTCTATGTCCTTGACTATTGCACATGCATTATCTTCAAATGAAACTCTTGTACCATCATGTCTTCTGTATTCTTTTCTTTGTCTTACGACTACTGCTGGGAACTTCTTATGTACCGTATCTGGTGAACCTTTCTTTACAACGACAAATATTGTATCTCCTACTCCGCATTTCGGCTGTCTATCCTTTACACCATGATAATTTCGTATGTTTACCACTTTTACTATCTTTGCTCCAGAATTGTCAGCTACCATTATCCAGCTTCCTACATTTATTGATTTAGATATCTTAGCTCTTATGGCCTTTAAACCAGCTCCCTTCCTTCCTGTTCCCATATTACTGCAATTTCCTCACAACTACAAATCTTTTCCACCTGCTTATTGGTCTTGTTTCATATATCACTACTTTATCATTTAATTTTGCTGATATGCATTCTGGGTTATGGGCAAGCACCCTGCTCCTTATCTTTACATATCTGTCGTATTTTCCGAGCCTTCTGAAAACTGTCCAGCTTACTGCAACGGTTTTATCGGCTTTTGCTGAAGTAACTACTCCTTCAAACCTTCTGCCGTGAACTTTTAATTGCCCGTGATAAGGACAGTGTATGTCATTGCAGCTATTCTCTGGTTTTTTCAAATCTTCATAAAGCATATTCCCATGGCCTCATACTGATATCATTTCCACTCACTTTTATTTCTTTTTTATTCATATGTACTATAAATCTGTTTCCATCCTTTATAACTCTTTTTATGCCACTTTCTGTTTCAAGCAGCAAAGTGCTTTTCGTTTCGTCTATCACTTTTCCTTCCAAATCCTTTCCTATTACTTTCAATTTAAACCCTATCAGCATTAGCTATCTTAGAATATTTAAATTTAAAAATGTTTTCAGACAGCGAAACAAATCAGATTAAACCGAGCTGCGTGGCAATATCCATTGCTTGGAATTCAGGCTTTAGCTTTACTATTGCTACCTTTCTGGAATCCATTCTGTTTATTATGTTTATACTCTCTACTTTTGCTTTAAGCAAGGATTCCACCTCTTTCTTTATTAATATCTTGTTTGAATCCTTTGACACTATAAAAGAAAGCTTGTTCTCCATCTGCATCAATCTTGTTGATTTTTCACCGCTCAAAACGCTTATTATATATTTTAGATTTTCTTCCATGTTTACCTAAGATTTTCAACTGCTCCTTTTGTCCATATTATCAGCCTGCCGGGTTTGCCAGCCTGTGAAACATCGGTCATTGAAAGAGAAGAAGGATTTGTAACCTTTACATTAATGTTTGAAAATGCCTTTGATATCTTCTCACCTTCTTTAACAACGAGAACTATTCCTAGCTTCTTCTTGTACTTTCTCCCCCTTAGTTTTCCTTTTCCGCTCCTTATGCTTTTCTTCATTATCCTTTCAAGTTCTGCATTCAAACCAATGGAAGAAAACAGATTTTTAGCTTCCTTTGTCTTTTTTACCATTACTGCAGAATCCTCTATAACTATTGGTAGTTCCTTTATGCCGTTAATAGCATGAAACATAGAGACCTGTTTCATATCGGCAGATGCAGCTATTCCCATTCTAATGGCAAGTTTTCTTTCCTTCTTGTTTATCTCTTTTACAAGTTTTTTCTCAGCTTGTGGAGGATGTGCTTCCCTTCCACCAACTGTATTTGGAGCAACTGCTCCCATGTAACTAAAATTAGTGCCTACTCTGGAAAGAGTTTTTCTTGGAGTCCTGTCTAATCCTCTCCCATAGCTTGTCTTAAATGACCTTCTTCTCTTTGTAAGCTCTGCCACCTTTCTTTTACCGGCCATGGGATCAGTGTATTTAAGCTGGAACATCTCGGACTGCTCTGCAAGAAACGCTTTTTTAAATGTAGAGTAGTTAAACTTTGTACTGAATACTTCTGGTAACTGAATCTCACCATTCTCCTTACCATCAGACGAAAATACTTTTACCATATCACTTTAACAATGTTATTTTTACTGGCTCGGCCTTTCTCGTAGGTCTTATTGCTTTTCTCATTATAATCAACCTGCTTGCACTTCCAGGAACGGAACCCTTGAGCACTATTGCACTTCCTTTTAAGTTGCCGTAGTTTTTATATCCGCTGGGAATGTTTACCTCCTGTGGATCCTTTACAACCTTAAAGACAAACTTGTTGTACTCTACTCTTGAATTAAAACCTAGTCTACCATGCTGTGGAACGGTATACTGGACCTTTGCCATAGTTTCTGCACCCAAGTTACCAGCTTTCCTTCTCGACTTACTGGCATGCACTGGATATATCTTTACACCATAACGCTTTACTGAGCCCTGGAAACCCTTTCCTTTCGTTATTGCGCCAACATCAACAAAATTGCCGTCTTTTATAACCGAAGAAACCTCTATTGACTTGCTTAGAAAGTTCCTTGCAGTCTCTAATTTATCATCAAATTTACCGCCTACTGCCAATTCAAATACCTCTGGTTTTTTCTTCAAGCCTATTGACCAAGGCTGTGTAGCCACCAATAAACGAAGATCGTCTGCTTTTCCTTTAAAATCATCTATGCTTTTATTGTTCTCCTTGAATTTTACCTTTCTCTGAACGTATTTGTTTATGCCTGTTCCCCAACTTTCTCCCACAGTTATCCCATTATTGTAGAATCTTACTGCGCACACTAACAATGGAGGGCATTCTAGTATGGTTGCATTCGTCATTACCTCCATCTTAAACGTCGGCGAGTTTTTATCAGAATCAATGTAAACAAGTTGCAGCATCCCTGCCTTATAACCTGCAAACCCACCGATTTCGCCTTTCTCTAAGTCCCTGAAATTGTTGACTGTGTTGTAAGGCCGTTTGCTCTTCTTTATAGGGTAATACTGCAGACTTCCCCTTCTTGGAGTGCTCTTCTTCGTTATTTGATGTCCCATAATTTAATTGCAATTGTTTTATTTACTGATATAGATTTTTTACGTTTAAATAGGTTAACATTTGAGATTATATTTCACTTAACATATAAATTCTTTCAATTTTGCCGTTATACTGGATTTTTGTTCAAAAATGATAGCGTTTAAAAGCTTATTATCCTTATATTCTCTGTTGAGTTTTCACTCAAAGACAAACCTGAAATGACTATTGCCTTCTTTATGCCATGTTCTTTAGCTATATTAAAAAGATTACCTTCCGCTTTTTCCAGGCTTTTTACGAGTATTCCTTTAACATTTTTGCTGAAGAACAACTTAGAAAATGTTGTTTTGTTTGTTGTAATTGCAGATATATCCAATTGAAGATGATGCCTTGAAAGCCTAAATGCGCTTCTTCCGGAGGGGGTAAAAGTTATTATCTTGTCTATTTTGGTGTTTATGACTAAATCTATTGCTGAATTTAAGATGGCATCATGTATATCAGTTATCTTATATCTTTTTACAATACCTGAATAATGGTATTTCTCTATTATTCGTTTTAACATAGACAGCGCCTTTAAAGGGTAGACTCCTATGGCTGTTTCTTCCGAAAGCATGACTGCATCCGTTCCTTCATCTATTGCGGTAAAAACATCGTCTGCCTCCGCCCTGGTAGGCATTACATTATTTGTCATAGATTCAAGCATCTGCGTAGCTGTTATAACTGGCTTGCTGTTTTCATTGCATAAAGATAAAAGCTTTTTTTGAACCTCCGGCAAATCCGCAATATCTATGTTTAAGCCAAGATCTCCTCTAGCAACCATTATAACGTCTGCTACCTTTACAATCTCATTAAAGTGTTTCACTGCTTCTATTCTCTCTATCTTTGCTATCAGAACGCTTTTTTCCCCGGCTATTTTTCTAGCATTCTCTATGTCCTTTGCACTGGATATAAAAGACAAAGCAAATGTATTTATTCCAAGGCTTAAGCCGAATTTTATTCCGTCTTCATCTTTCTTTGTTGGATATTTCCCGGGATAGGATATTCCTTTAAAATTTATGCTCTGCTCGTTAAGAAGAACACCATTATTCAAGGCCTTCGCAACCAAAAGGCCCATTTCCTTTCTTATCGGCTTGAACTCTATTTTGCCATCTGATAGAAGAAGCTTGCTTTTTAGGTTTATCATCTTTATTATTTCCTCTGAAACCTGTATCTGCCCATTCTTGCCGAAGGTGTATTCAGTTCCTTCTTTTATTTCTATTTTGTCTCCGTGTACTTTTCCAGTCCTTAATTTTGGCCCTGGAAGATCAAAAAACATTAGAACACTTCGTTTTGTTTCTTGCTCGGCTTTCCTTACGTTTGCAACTACTCTTCTAAAGTATTCTTTGTCTCCATGAGAAAGATTAAATCTGAATATGTCCGCTCCTTTGAGAATCATCTTTTTAAGCATTTCATAGCTGTCGCATGCCGGTCCTACAGTAACTACTGTTTTAATCTTGCTTGCCATAGCTATGTTAAAAACTGCAAGAATTTATACATTAGCTTACCTGACCGTTTAATGGCCCAATGCTTTCAACTGGCATAATACCGCTTGGAGGATAAGCTCTTATTAAAATCCAATAGTATCTGGCTGTATGAGCAGCCCCTCCGGATGTATCACCAACATAAACTGTGGATCCGGAAGGGGAGACAGAATAAGTAGCTGAAAGTATAGTTGATAACGTACCAGTATACGGATACTGAAATATTGATGAGGCAGATGAAGCTATCTGCAAAGTCTGTGAACTTGGCAAGACAGTAAATCTGTAGAATATATAATCATTGTTGGGTATGCTACTGGAAGAAGAAGTCGTTGCAGAATCATCGTATTCTATGAAGGAGCTTGTACAGAAAGGGTCTGAAGAAAACGCCACTCCTGTACTGGCAGGTTGACCGCTTCCACCACAACTTATAAATCCTTGACCCGTTTCCTGTGGATCCGAACCTGCTAGTAGGCCCAACATCTGTTGATCTGCTGGATTCGAGCTTTCTGGTGCCCCGTAGTATGTGCTTGCCTCCATTATTAATCCATTGAATAAAGATGAGGGACCAGAAGTCCACTCTAAGTAGGAAGATGAACTGCCCTGATCAGATAATGTAGTTACATAACCCGGAGAAGAAGCACTTCCTGCTGTGTAAGATGGTATTACTGTGCTATTTATAGTTGAATAAGAGGAGGGCTCTACTATAGATGACCCCTCAAAATTTGCGTAAAAATCAAACACATTAGGACCGTCGTTGTATTGCCCGTATACTGGAGAAAGCCGCGATGCTTCCCCATCGTTAGTGTTGTTAAACAAGCTTATGTTTGGCAATGCAAAGCCCATGAATGCAATGTAAGACTCCCTCGGTTGAATACTGCCCAATTTTAGCCAATAATCGGTTGAAGTACTTGCAGCTGAAACACCATTGAACTGAATATTGTTTATTGACAAAGCATTATGACCATTTTGCTGATTTCCGTTTCCAGCTAATAGGTACCATGCAATTAATCCAGAGCTATTTAGGGGTGAGCCAGCGATGCCTTCATCGTAAAGCAAAGCTACTTTTGAAGGCGAAAATGCTTGGTTGTAAAACTGAATATTTGTTATGTATCCATTGAAATAGAAGTTACCTTGATTTGTATTTGCCCAAGCACCTTTGGTGTACCCTTCTCCTATCGTCCAATAAGCTGGAGAACATGACTGTAAATCACTACTAGAGTATGATTTTGTTGCAATTTCAGTACCATTTAAGTATAAAATTTGCTCTGAAGGCGTTTGTACTATTGTGACTGAATTCCATTTCCCATTAGCTACAAAGTAAGTCGTATTAAATGGCTCGGAATTAATCCAATCTCCTCCAGCAAGATTGCCATAACTATTTACATATATTATTGGGCTGTAACAACCTGCGGAAGAAACCTGCTCTGAATTACCATTCCACAATACAACTCCATCACTGGTTGTTTTAAACCAAACGCTTATTGTAAATGTACTGCCTGTACCGAAAGGATAATTTTCTGGTATATTAGCATAGCTAGTTGCACCATTAAAATACGCCAAATCCCCAGATTCTAGCCACGAAGGTATAACGGTTCCACTTGGCGAGAAAAACTCAATATTACTAAGAGTTTTGTTCTCAAAACTGTTGTAAGCAAAGGAATTTATTGAGAGGTTCTGCTGGAAAACGTCTGAAGTTGGAGATGATTGAAGATTGGTTATAGATATGGGAACGAAATTCTTAACGTTTTTAGGAACATTTGCTACTGCTTCCCAGTATGTCTGATTAGCAAGATTGGATTGATTTGAAAAAACGGTTATATTGTATAAACCTGCTGACAATGGTTTTTGGTATGACAAACTTGCAGATCCCAATGGAACGACTACAGAACCGTTTATCATCAAACCTATGTGACTGGCTTGTATACCAAAAGCAGTTATATTTGTTACATCGCCGTAAGCTATACCGTTATTTCCATCCCTTACGCCATTAACAAACACAGTAATCTGAGGCTGAACAGGACCAAATGTCACTGATGGCATTACGCCGTTTGGAGGATATGCTCTTATTATAAGTCCGTTCCAATATTCGTCGCCTCCGTCTGCACCATCCCCTACTAAACCCAAGTAATTACCATTATTAGAAACAGTATAGGTATTAGACGGATTTTGCCCAATCTCACTTCCATAAGTACCTAAGTTAGTAGACAGGTATTGAGTGGCAGAACCATCATTAACTACAACTCCTGAAAGAACCCATTCTCCGCTCCAATAACCGGTATCTGGTGGTGCAGACCAGGAGGTCCATGATGCTGTCGAGGCTATCCCATACCAACCGCTACCGTCTCCCTGCCTAGCTAATTGTCCGCTTCCACTCGGACTTTCTAAAAAGAACACATCATTTAATCTATTGATGTATGTATAATACTCAATTATCATATTATTTGACTGGCCATTTGCTACGGTGTACAGGTAGTTTCCTACGGAATCTAATGCATACAAAGCATTTGTACCAAATGGTGAGCCAGAAGGAGCAGAAGTAGTCTGTCCCGCAGTTCCTGCCGTAGTCCACCCGCTATCGCTTGCGCCCGAATAATAATTTAAAAATACATTTGCACCATCGTCATACTCCCCATAAGTTGAGGAAAGCTGTGGTGCTTCTCCATCGTTGGTATTATTAAATAAATTCGCTGATTTTGAGGCAAAACCCATGTAAACTGTTATTGATGAACTTGCAGGTATGCCACTCAATTTAAGCCAGTAAACACTGCTGGTAGCGGTATTTGAATTTCCTGACTCTAGCCATGAGTCAATTATTGTTCCGTTTGGATAGAAGAACTCTACGTTCTGCAAGTTTGAAGCTTCGTACTGCTGATAGTTTGCTGAGTCAACAACTACTTCCTGTTGGAATGGAGATGGTGTTGCAGTAGATTGGCTATTTTTTATAGTTAACGGAACGAAATTTAAAACATTCTTTGGGATTATAAGAAGTTGCTGGGGAAGAAAACATGATGGACTTATTATATTTAATGCCTGAACATATATCTCAGCGGTTGAGCTCGGAGAGAACTGGCCGCCATTGCTGGGGGTTATACTTCCTGAATAATAACCTGATAAAGTACTTTCATTCTGCTCGGCTATTATCTTGTTGTGATTATAAATTATAAGAGTAAAATTTACATCGCCTACTAAATTACCCTTCGTATCAAGAAAAGAAACATTGTAGAAAACACTTGATGGATTATAAATATAAGAAGTTGAAATATATGATATCGGCAGATTCATAGCTATTTGCGCCTCTGGTTTTCCATTCTCTTTTACAAGTGTTACTTTACCGTCATAAGTGCCAGAACTTATTGGAAGCTCACCGGTGGTGTAAATCGATAAAGATTGCGATGCTTCTTCACTGCCAAATGACAGAGAAATAGAAGTATTACAGATTGAGGATACAAGACTTAGGCCCGGAGAAGAAAAACTAAACTGTTGAGATGAACCTATTCCTTCACCAGACAAAGAATTAACGGCATTTGCTATGCTTGTAGCAGCCAATTGAAGATCTTGTGCTGTACCTGCAGAGTTATATCCAACTTGGTAATATAAAGCATAGGATATGGCTGCTGCCAGAATAAATATTGCTATCCCCATCACTATAAGATACTCCAAGGAAGACTGACTTTTTGATCCAATTTGCATAAGATTGATTATACCTTTATATTAAAGAACTTATCAACAATCTTATTTATCC
The DNA here is from genome assembly GCA_021799085.1 of Nanobdellota archaeon. GTDB lineage: Archaea > Nanobdellota > Nanobdellia > Parvarchaeales > Parvarchaeaceae > Parvarchaeum. The sequence continues at coordinate 161,569 of JAJZBD010000001.1, forward strand.
TTTGACTTACCTCTTCAACAGTTCCTTTGGCATCCACTTTTTTGAGATGAAATTCCTTTGCTATAGATAAGTAAGCCTGTCTGACTTTTGAGATCTTTTCAATGTTATCAAAAAGCTGCAGTCCATCAACCTGTTTTACAGATCTTGATAAAGAGGTCTTTGGGTCCAAATCCAAGTATATGCCAAGATCCGGTTTCCTAAAGCTAATATTTACGGAACGAAGCCATTTGTAATTTATATTTGATGCAAAACCATACGCAAGCGTTGAGAAGAAATACCTGTCGCATAAAACAATAAAACCATCCTGCATCGCAGGCTCTATTTCGGTGTCTAAATGATGTGCTCTGTCGGCGCAGAAAAGCAACTGAAGTGCTTTATTTGAAAGATTAAGCTCCTTGTTTAATGCGGCCTTGGATATTCCTCCTAAAATTCCATTGGTTGGTTCCTTTGTCAAAAGAACCTTGAATCCCTTAGATCTTAAATGCTCTGCCAGAAGAACAGACTGCGTGCCTTTCCCAGCGTTGTCTATTCCTTCTATCACTATAAACTTACCTTTCATGGTTAATCAAAGCTTTTTTTAATTAAATAAGATATCTCTTCTATGCTTTTGCTCCCGTCTATCTCCTCCCAGGCTTTTGCATGAAAACCTTCATTTTTTAATTTATCATAAAATGTTGAAACTGTAGAAAGAAAGTTTTTATTGCTTTCAAACTTGTCCACATCCAGTTTTCCCTTCTGTTTTTCCTTTCTCTGCATGGATATATCGACTGGAACGTTTATGTAAAAAACCTTATCCACTACTGGCATGTCCAAGAGCTTTATAATCTGTTTTCCATTTTCATAGGAAAAGCCACCTGCTGACTGGTACGCCAAAGTGGAAAAGAAGAATCTGTCTATTATAACATAATTTCCTTCTTTTACAGCATCTATTATGTTGCTTCTGTCCTTTACCATATCAATTATATAATCCATAAAAAGTTCATCCACTTTCAAGTCTATCTTTTTATACAGAAACGCTTTTATCCTTTCTCCGTAAACAGATGAATAATCGGGATAAGAGTATGTTAAAACTTTCTTGCCCTCTTTTTCAAGTGCTTCCTTTAAAAGTTTGGTCTGCGTGGCCTTTCCAGCGCCGTCTATCCCCTCTATCACTATTATTTTTCCTTCCATTTTATACCTCCCTTAACCCCTTTTTGTATGCTTGGACCTTATCTCCAAGAAAATCAAGTATCTGAAAACTTTTATCGCGCATGTTTACTACTGGAATTTTTGCAACATCCGGATCCATACCGTATTTTTTCTGGTAAGAGGTTTGGTACTGCCAGCATGATGAATTTATAAGCACTGTTCCCTTGTAAATTGACGCTAAAGTTTTATGTATGTGTCCTGTGGCATATATATCAGGAGTTTCCTCTATAACAAGGTAATCTCTTGGTAAAGGCATCAATTGCGTTGATCCATGCGAAGGTGCAAGATGCCTTGATCTAAGGTGTATTTTCATTATGTTCTCTATATCATCCGCGTCCATTTTACTGTATTTTGGTATCTTATTTGCGTAGTAGGTTATGCTGAAGCCATGATATGAAAGCAAGTTAATTTTTGCCTTACCAACGACAAGATTAACTTGATATGGATTTGAAAGAAAAACCGCATTCTTTAATTTATACAAACTTTCCGCAAAATTCTTATCAAGCTTCGGCTGCGGCTCAGCAATGTGTGTAGCGTCGTGATTACCCTGTGATAAGATCAGCTTTATGTTTTTTGGTATCCTGTCAAGAAAACTGTATAGTTTATCGTATTGTCCTTTAAGATCAGTTATAGCAAGCTCCTTTTCCTGATCGGGATATACACCTATACCATCTATCAAATCACCGTTTAATACAATAAATTTGACTAACTTGGCGATGTTTGAATACTCAGGTATCTCTCCGTTTATCCATCTTATGAACCTTTCAAAAGCATCATTTACGAAAAGTTTTGATCCTACGTGTATATCCGATAAAAAAAGAATAAATGAATCATCAATTTCTTGCTTTAATTTTTCCCTCATCTGTATTTCCGGAAATATTATGTCCTTAACAAATATGGCGTCATTGTATTTTCTTCCAGTTATCATCACGACTTGGTCTTCAAGTATTTCTTGATTAGAATTTGTTATTATCGCTTTGTAACTACCAGTATTGTCCTCGATATCCAGTATAGTATATTTTTTCACAGGGCTTATAGAAACGGAAGAAACCATTACTATTGATTTTACGTCGGAGCTCTGTGGCATGTTTTTTATGTTTGACAGTGATAGCAGTCCAGACCTATCCTTGCTCATTAAAATTGCCTTTAATCTATTGAACCTGTCATTAAAATAGTTTACCCAGTTTGGAGGTTTTGACTCTGATATTTCACCTTCATAGTTTTTTATTATTTCTATGCTTGAATCCGTGTTAGCCTCTCCATCATATAAATCATGAAAGGTGTTTATATCAAGAAAGTTTACGTTTTTTTCTTTGAGAGTTTTTATTAGACCATCAATATCAGAAATATTTACATCCTTTATAGATGAATCCACAAGTATTCCATTTGAAAACAGAGTATTAAGTTGATTTTCATCCATAATATTTAACCACAACCAATACTATCTCAACAGCAATAAATATATATTTGCCTTTTATTTTTTTATAATTCTACAATGCATCAAATTCTTTCAACCAAATCAATGCCAAGAAAATAGGAAAGGTTCTCAACAACTTTTTTAAACGCTTTCACGATAACCAGTCTTTCCTTCTCTCTTTTATCCCCCAATATTCTGTTTTTCTCATAAAATGCGTTGAAAACATCGGATATTCTATGCAGGTATTCGCATACCAAATTTGGTTTAAGATTAGAGACCGCATTGTCCAAAACAGTTTCCCAAAGAAATATTTCCCTTATAAATTTTGCCTCATTTTCATCAAATGAAACATCATCGTAGCGATTTGCGCTTGCCTTGCTAAGTATGCTCAATGCCCTTGAATAGCTGTAATTTATGTAAACTGCACTGTCTCCCTTTAAGGAGATAGCATCGTTTATATCAAATACTACCATTTTTGACGGAGAAAATTTCAGTATATAGTATCTAATTACGTTTGAAGCTATCTTTTTAGCTGAATCCTCATCAATTTTCCTACCACTTTTCTCCGCCTCCTCTACAACTCTACTTTTTATCTTAACAACCAAATCATCAAATTCAACCGTTATGCCCTTTCTGCCGCTCATCCTCATGAATTTTTCATCGGTATTTATTCCAAGATAAGCTGCAGTGTCCTTTGAAATTGAAACCGGTTCATAACCATAATGGTTATATGAACCTTTTCCTGCAAATCTCTCTATTATTAATTTAACTGCATTCTGCTCTGCGTTTTGAGCCGAGTCCGTCAATGTAAACGAAATGTCAATTTTTTGCAGGTTAACTTCATTTCCGTCCCTGCTAGAAATCAGTATTTCAGTTCCATCAAAATTCGAAGAGAATTTCCTGTATTTTATCTTTTCTTCAAGTATGCTGTGTTTTATCATCGCATATGCAATGTCCTTTGCTATATACAAGGAAGTTCCATCAGATCTTGTAAGAGTTATTTCATTGCCATCTATGTTGCTGACTATGCATCCTTTATTTTTCTCGCTTTCGGAAACTTTTGCAATTCCCTCTGCCATCAATTTATCCAAAGATGCTTTTACTATGCCTTCTCCTAGTATATAACGCTCAAGATCTAGAAGGTTGTATTTTATCTTTTCCCCTATCAAAGTAGAAAGCTGAGCAAGCAAAACCTTGTTTACTATTGAATCCAGAAATTCCAAAGTATCTTTATCCCCTGCTTCTATCTTTAAAAGCACTTCTTTTCTTTTTTCAAGCAGAGAACTATCTTTTTCGTAGTCTTCATTAACTTCCTTGTATATCTTTGAGCAGTAAAGATCAAATTTTTCGGAAGTTTCCAGCTTTTTATTAAGGTATTTAAAACCAACAATGATATCTGCGACCTGCGCACCAGTATCCTCAATAAAATTTGATGTTATGACGTTAGCAGAGCTGTAAAGCAGGGCTTTACGTATAAACTCGCCTATATATGAATTTCTCATATGACCTATATGCAAGGCTTTATTAGGATTCACAGAAGTGTGTTCAAGTCTTACCGTTTTACCGGAAAACGGGTTTTTAACGCCTTGTATTTCTATTTTACTTAGTATCTTCTCATTCTTTTCAAGTTCATCGAAATTCAAATCTATATTAACGTAACCGTTTAAAGCAACTGCTTTTCTCACATACTGTGATTCTATTTTATTTGCAATTTCATTAGCAAACGACACTGGGTCTTTGCCTTTGCTCTTCGCGTATCCTATGCAGCTGAATGATATGTCGGAGAACTGGCTGGGGGTTATCTCTGCCCATTCCGGTAAGTTCAGTTTTTCCCTGATTTCTTGAAATTTCATATTTTATAGATACTTTTTCTGTTATTTATAGAATTTGAATCAAGTAATTACAATTTACATTAAGTTATTCGCTTTAAACTCCCGTTAGATAAATTAAATAAGACTTAAATTGGCTTTATTGTAAAGGCAGTTAATTTACACTAAGAAAGATTTATATAGGTATTTAATCATATATAGACTATAAATTTTATAAGGGGTTAAATAAAAAGATAAAAATGACAGAAGTTTGTCCAGTTTGTGGTCTTCCAAAAGACCTTTGTATCTGCGGGACCATTTCGCAGGAAACGCAGAAAATAAAGATTTACACAAAAAAGGTTTCTTTCAAAAAGATGGTTACTATCATAAGCGGTCTAGATCCAAAGGCTGTGAATGTGAAGGACCTTACAAAGACATTAAAAACAAAGATAGCTTGCGGCGGAACCTTCAAAGACGGTATGATAGAGCTGCAGGGAGAACATGTAGATAAAGTAAAGGATATACTTATTAAGCAGGGTTTCCCAGAATCCTCATTTTCTTAGATTACCTTATTAAATAAATTTTCTCCTCGTTCTACCTTTGTAGTAAATTCCCTAAAAACCGCATCAGATAATGACTGCTCCTTTATTCCTAATTTCTTTTCGATCTTTTCTGCAGTTGAAGGCATAAACGGCTTCAAAAATATCGCAGTGACCCTTATTGCCTCCAATGAATTATAAAGCACGTTAGCCAATTCTTTGCCATGCAATTTCCAAGGCTCATTATCATTTACGTATTTGTTTATTTTCCTTACACCCTCAAATACAAGGTTTAAAGCAGAATAAAGGTCCTTTTTATCAAATTTTTCGATTATTTCCTGCTTTTTTATAAAGTCTTCTATCTCTGCATTTCCTTCTATTTTGCCTTCAAACCTTTCCGCAATAGTCAAAATCCTAGCAACTAAATTGCTTAAGTTGGCCATTAGCTCTCCATTTATCCTCTCCTTTAATGCTGATTCTGAAAAGTCTCCATCTTCCCATGTCGGTTTCTCTCTTAGTAAGAAGTACCTGAATGCATCCGCCGAGTATTTATCCGCCATTTCTATAGGATCTATGACATTGCCTAAGGATTTGCTCATTTTTCTTCCTTCAACAGTCCACCAGCCATGCGCCATCACGTTTTTTGGAACCGGTAAATCAGCAGAAAGAAGCATAGCAGGCCAGATTACTGAATGGAACCACACTATCTCCTTACCTACTAAATGAACATCCGCTGGCCAGAATTCCTTGAATTCGCTGCCATGCGGCCAGTTCAATGCACTTAGATAATTAAGCAAGGCATCAAACCAAACATAAACGGAATGGCTTTCATCAAATGGAAACTTTATCCCCCATGAGACGCTCTTTCTTGTTATATCCAAATCCTTTAATTCCCCATTAAGCCTGCTTAATATTTCATTTGCATTTTTTTCCGGGATTATCAAGCCGCCCTTTATAAGTTTCACTATCTGCTCTTTGTATTTGCTTAATCTGAAGAAGTAAGCTTCCTCCTTTATTTTTTGAACATCTCTGCCGCAATCTGGACATTTGCCATTTACAAGCTCTGTTTCAGTTATATATCTTTCATCTGGTAGACAATAAAATCCCTCGTACTCTCCTTTGTATATATCCCCCTTTTCCCATACTTTTTTTATGAATTCCTTTACCGCAGATTCATGGTATTCGTCGGTTGTTCTTATAAATTTGTCATAAGATATGTTAAGCTTTTCCCATGCAGCCTTGTATCTCTGTGAATTTTCATCAACGAGCTCCTTCGGTGTTTTATTCTTTTCTGCTGCGGCTTTTTCTATCTTTCCGCCATGTTCATCGGTTCCAGTCAAAAAGAAAACTTTTTCATTATTTAATCTATGCCATCTTGCCAGTATATCTGCAATTATAGTAGTATATGCATGCCCTATGTGGGGCTTGTCATTGACATAGTAAATCGGTGTAGTTACGTAAAATTTTTCCATTATATTTTTAATGCCGCTACATTATTTTATAGCGGAGGTGGGATTTGAACCACACGACCTCTGGGTTATGAGCCCAGCGAGCACTCCTGGCTGCTCTACTCCGCTTTGATTTATTTAATAGTTGCTCCTTATTTAATAACTTTTACTAAACTACAGAATAGTTATTTAAACTATGCATTCTTTCTAATAATATGTCCATAGTCATATCACTTGGTGGCTCATTTCTATTTGACAAGAAGAAGGATACCTCTTTGCTTTTCAATGAATTAAAAAAATTAAATCAAAAATTTTTAGTTATAACCGGCGGTGGCCCGATAGCAAGGGAATACATAGATTTCTCCAAAGAATTCAACCTAAGTGAAAAGGAATTACATACTGTTGGAATAAAGTGCACGCACATAAATGCGTGGGTAATGTCAAAGGCCTTCAAAACAGATTACACTGATAAAGACCCTAGAAAGATAAAAGTGAACAAAAAAATAACGCTTACTGGAGGTTACCTTCCAGGATGGACAACCGATACTTGTGCGGCATATGCTGCAGTTTCAACGCATTCCAAAGTTATATTCAACATGTCAAAAGAAATGGGGGTTTATGACAAGGATCCAAGGAAATTCAAGGATGTGAAACTGCTTAAACAGATAAACTTCGAAAGGCTTTACACGCTAACAAAGGGAAAGCGCGTACCCGGCATGAACTTTATATTTGACCCCTTGGCAGCAAAAATATGCAAAAAGAACAATATAGAGGTCGTAGTTACAAGCGACATTGAAGACATAAAACGGTACCTTGAAAACAAGGAGATAAACGGTACGATTATAAGATAAGCTTTTATACTACTATATATATTATTCTAAAATGCAACTGATAATAGCTGAAAAAAGCACGGCTGCCGAAACCATTGCAAAAAACCTTGCAGAAACAAAGATAAAAACAGAGGAATTCGGGCCGGTAAAAGTCTGGTATACAAAGATAAACGGTGAAGAAACGGTTGTAATGCCCCTTAAAGGCCACATCAAAAATGTAAGATACCCAGAGACCTTCAAGAAATGGAATGAAGAGACATTAATGAAGATGATAGATGCAAAGCTTGTTTATACACCGGCTGCCGAGGAAAACATCGCTGTAATAAAAAAGTTCGCCAAAAAAGCAGATAAGATAATAATAGCAACAGACTACGATACAGAAGGCGAATCCATAGGCTTTGAAGCAATCGATGTAGCAAGAGAAGAAAACAATAAAGCAAAGATATACCGAAGCGTGTTCTCATCACTTACTGCGAAAGAGTTAACAGAAGCATTCAAAAACCTGCAAAAGCCGAATAAGGACCTTTCTGATAGTGCTGACGCTAGGAGAGAGATTGACCTTATACTGGGAGCGGTTTTAACAAGATTCATATCGCTTGCAGCCGAAAGACTCGGGAATTCTTTTCTGTCTGTAGGCAGAGTACAGACCCCAACACTTGCTCTCATTGTAAGCAGGGATGCAGAGAGGAGGGCATTCAAACCAGAGAAGTACTGGAGATTTCTTGCCACAGTACAGGGAAAAGATTTTGCTTTTGTATCAGAATACAAAGATGGAAGGATATTTGATGAAAAAACAGCAGAAAAGCTGAGAAAAATAAAAAATGAAAAGCAAGCTTTAATAACAAAGGTTGAAAAGAAGAGAAAGAGAGTAAGCCCTCCAAAGCCTTTTAACACTACCTCTTTTCTGAGAAGCGCAGCTGCAATAGGCTTTTCAGTGCCCAATGCCATGCGTATAGTCCAAGGTTTATACATGAAAGGTTATGTTTCCTATCCTAGAACGGATAGTGAAGCTTATCCTCCGACCTTGGATTTAAGGGAGATACTCAATGAATTGAATAATTCTAATGCATATTCAAAAACGGTTGCAGAAATACTGAAAAAGCCATTGAATCCGTCTAAAGGAAAGGAGGCAAAGGACCACCCTCCAATACACCCGGTAAAGCTGCCTTCTGAGAAATTAAACCCACAGGAAGCAAGGATCTTTGATTTAATCAGCAGGAGATTTCTAGCAACTCTTTCCGAGGAATCCGAAGAAGAGATAATCTCTGTAAAGATGGACATAAAGGGGAATGAATTCACTGCAAGAGGCAGCAGGATACTTGTGCCCGGATGGCGGTCAGTCTATATCTTTTCAAAATATGAGGAGAATATACTTCCAGAGATAAAGGAAGGTGAAAGCCTAAAGATAAAGGAGATAAATGAAAGCGAAGACTTCACTACACCTCCTGGAAACTATTCACAGGGTGCAATATTGAAGATAATGGAAGAGCTAAACCTTGGTACAAAGGCCACGAGACCAGAAATACTCAAAAAGCTCATGGAAAGAAGGTATATCTCTGCAAGCAGGACCCTTATACCCAGCGAGGTAGCATTTGCCGTTATAGAAAATATGGAAAAGGTATCAAATGATATAACCGGTCCAGAGTTAACTGCAACTATCGAAAAGGAGATGAAAAAGATAGAAGAAGGGCAGAAGAAAAAAGAAGAAGTGGTCGATGAATCAAGGGAAATGCTTAAGGAAGTGCTTAAAAAACTGCAGAGCAAAAGAAAGGAAATAAAAGAGCTAATGCACAAAGCTCTTTTGCAGCAGTACATATTTGGGACCTGCCCTAAAAGCGGCGGAAAGTTAAAACTAGTGGTATCAAAGAAAAGTCACAAACGCTTTGTAGGTTGCAGTGATTATCCAAAATGCCACTTCGGTATGCCTTTACCGCAGTCGGGTTACTTCTTCATATCACCACAGACCTGTCCAAAATGTGGGATACATATGATAGAATGGCATGCAAAAGAAAGCAAGAGGACTTACATATTTTGTGTAAACCCTGCATGTAAAGTCGAAAAGAAGGAAAAAGCTAGCGCAAAAGAAAAAGCTAAAAAATAAACACTGATAGTAAAGAATACTACCAGCATTAAGAAGTTCTTTAAGTCTTAGCTACAAGGTCTATGCATCTTCCAGCTGCTATTGTTAAACCCATATCCCTGATAGCAAAACCAGCAAGTTGAGGTATAACATCAGCTTTTTCGATTGAAAGAGGCTTTAATGGCTCCAATACGACTATTGCAGCATCTCCCTGCTTGATTGTTGCAGGATTTTCCTCTGCTGTCTGTCCTGTCTTTGGATCCAGTCTCCTAAGTATCTTTTTGAACTTTACTGGAACCTGTGCAGTATGTGCATGAAGTACTGGGCTGTAGCCCGCAGATATTGCTGTTGGGTGATTAAGAACTATTATCTGCGCAGTGAATTCAGTTGCGACTGTTGGTGGAGCTGACACCAATCCAACGACATCTCCCCTCTTTACTTGTTCTTTTTCAACGCCCCTGACATTGAAACCTATGTTGTCACCGGGTGCAGCTTGATCAAGGTTCTGATAGTGCATCTGTATCGACTTTACCTCTGCTGTAACATGTGAAGGCTCAAAGATTATCTTGTCTCCTGGCTTCATAATACCGCTTACAACTTTACCTACTGGAACTGTTCCTACTCCTTGTATTGAGTAAACGTCCTCTATAGGTATTCTTAATGGCAGCTGCGTAGGTCTGTCTGGTAAAGGCAGGTTGTTTAAAGCTTCCAATAATGTTGGGCCGGTGTACCAAGGCATCTTATCGCTTTTAACCTTAAGATTCTCACCATTCTTTGAAGATATTGGTATGTAGTTAAGGCTCTCTGCATTTGGATATGATGCTTTAACCACTTTTATTACCGCATCTTTTACCTCTTTGTACTTTGCCTCATCATAGTTCAAAAGATCCATTTTATTCATTGCAATTATAAGGTTCTTTATGCCAAATACTCTTGCCAAGTAAACGTGTTCCCTAGTCTGCTGCATTACACCTTCTTTGGCATCGACGACCAAAACGGCAGCATCTGCCTCAGAAGCGCCAGTAATCATGTTCTTAATGAAGTCAACGTGTCCCGGTGCATCGATTATTGTAAATTCATATTTGTCTGTAACGAATTTTTCGTGACTAAGGTCTATTGTTACTCCTTTCTTCCTTTCTTCACCGGAAGTATCCAAGAAGTAAGCAAACTCAAAGTCTACTTTTCCTAAAGTCTCAATGTCCTTCTGGATCTTTGCCTTATCCTGTTCACTGAAACTTCCTGTTTCATAAAGCAATCTTCCTACTGTAGTAGACTTACCCGAGTCTACGTGCCCTATGAAAATCAAATTCATGTGTGGTTTAGTTTCTGCCATATTTTTCTCCTCCTTTTTATCATTTTATCAATTTTGATATACTATAAAGAAGTGTTTATTATTTAAATCTTTTGGTAGACAAAGACTACGTGACATTCTACCATGAATGAATTCATGACTTCCAGCGCCTATTGAAAGCTTGAGCTTTCTCATATATCCCTGTTTTTGCTGCCTTTCTGCTTCCTTGAAAGCATTCTCTTGAAAACAGCTCCTTTTGCTTCTTATCTGGATATAGTCTGAACTTGTATGCTGTCAACATATTGTTATTCTGCCACTTCTTATATTTGGGTTTTCCATTTCTTTATTCGCTTTCATCCCACGATTTAAATCGTGGGTTTTCCAGCTCACACTTTATAAATTAATTGTGGCATATTCCCAAAGTAGAGAAAACAATTTAATTATTCTTTTCATGGGCTAAAAAAGAAATTATAATAAAAATACCAAATATTCAGGGTTTATTCTTAAAATTATAAAGCAGATAAATAAATATGAAAACAATAGCCAATCCTACAAGGATAAAATACAGGTAACTATCCAAAAATAATAATGAGGCAGGGATGTTATTTGGACTAAAACCTGTGTCTGTAAGCTTTGCATAATAAACATTATCAAAGAAAGCATTGTTTTTATCCGTGCCTCCTCCTATACAATATGCGAACGCAAGGCCATTAGAACTGGCATTGGCAGATAAACACATCGGAAAAAGAATATTTGGATTGTATGAAAACGTTTGTACCCAAGTATTTGTATTTGAGTTGGCAGTATTATACACATAAGCGTTATTTGTAATATTATTAGTACTATTTGATCCACCTAAACAGTATATATCACTACCATAAGAGAAACAGCTTAAACCCATAACGCTAAAGGGATAATTTGCTGCTTGAACCCAGTTACCAAGACTTCCATTTTCATATTGCGCAGAATAGTAAGTATAATATGATGGCTTGAGTATTCCACTAAATGAATATCCGCCAATGCAATATAGCTTGCTATTAACGAATAAACACATCGACAAACTAACATTAAATGGATAACTGCTTGTACTTTTCCATATTGACAGTGAACCATTATTATTTATGCGTGAATAATAAACTTGATTGGAAACTAACTTAGTGTTATTCATAGCACCTATACAATAGATATAATTATCGTTTACAGCGCAGCTTTGCCCCTCTGCAGAGAATGGAAATGGTTGGGTTTCTTTCCAACTCGATAAACTACCATTACTTAAAGCAGTTGCATAATAAACTGATTGAGTATAATTGGTTGAATTTGGGTTTTGAGTTGAATAACCTCCTATGCAATAAATATAATTATTATATGTAATACAGTTTTCTCCTGCAATCGAAACAGGATATCTTGTTGTAGATTTCCAAGCGGATATATTCCCAGATGCGAGAACTTTGGAGTAATAGACGTTATTTACGGAGACATAGCTGTTATTTATACCCCCTACACAGTATATATATCCATTCATCGTAGTACACATTTGTGCGAATACTGGAATTGGATAATCTACTGTTTGAGACCACGCATTAAGGTAATCATTCAAGTTGATATTGCTGCTATAATACTGATTATAGGAATAATGAAAAGTTATACCTACAGCAAATAGTATAATTATAGAAACAACTATAAGAACAAACGGTTTATACCTAAATTTTTTGCTTGCTTTCTTTTCCATAATCAAGTAGGAGGCATGTGACAACCCCCGCTAAGGGACATTGACCAATTAACCACAACAGTTACCCCCGTGGGTTTATATCCGCTTGAAGGGGAGGGAGTATATGTGTATGTCCATCCTGGGCCTGTTTCAAGTCCAGTACAAGAAGAATGAGTAGAAACAGAAGGTATGGTAAAGTAAACTGCACTGCTATAACCGGCCGGGGGATTCGAAGTAAACTTTAAGTTCGTACCAGTAGTAGAGTTTGTTGTTGAATTAAATGTCACACTCCAAGTAGTAGGAGGGACAGCTGTGCCATTTGTAAATGTTGTCACACATATTATACCAGGATACAAAAGAGTACCTGCCACATCATTGTTTCCAGTGTAATCATAATAGCAGTCATAACCGCTTGAAGTTATTTTTGCGTCGTATGTAATAAATCCTGGTTGACTAGCAATTAAAAGATGTTTTGTGGTACTGCCGCTGTTTGAAGCACTATTATTCTCTATTATACTCCAATCTAAACTACCTGATGGAGGCCAATAAAGATCACTAAAATTGGTTATACAACTCCAGTAAGCTTTCGGTATTGTATTAACTATACCCGCCTGAAAACTATACCCATTTGTGCTACAATAAAAAGTAGAATCTACCTTCGCAGAAAGAGTATAGGTAAGTGATCCCATCGCAGATACAGAAAGAGGAGTAACAATACCGGATTTAGATACTCCGTTGAAGTTTATGGTCCAACCATTTCCAACTGTATAGCCATTAGGCAAGCCCCAATTAAATGTAGTAGTACAGTTCCATGACGGACTATTTATGTATTGTGATTCCCCTACGACTTCGTTTCCAGATGATTTACAACTTAACCCGTTAGATGTTGAACTACTAAAGGAAAACGAGTTCGTTGGAACAGTATATAGATCTTGATCAAACTTAATTTGATTTTGTGTTGCTGTACTTGGACTAGTTAAGCCATTCCAGGATACTTCCCAATCATAACCGACAGGCAATTGACCTGAAAAAGTAGTTATACAACTCCAATAATTAAATGTATAAGAAGAACCTTCATACAATGATGGAGCATTATAAGAGTTACAGTTAAGATTTGAGCTGTAAGCTTCTGAAGTAGCAGCTAGAACATCTGGTATATCATCTTGTACATAACTTATAGGAGAGCCAGTAGATACAGAGGGTGAATTACTGCTATAGTGGGTATACCAATCTTGACCTGACGGTAAACCTGTCTCTGAAAATGTGGTAGTGCAGTTCCATGCACTGAAGGTATAAGAAGAACCTTCATACAATGATGGAGCATTATAAGAGTTACAGTTAAGATTTGAGCTGTAAGCTTCTGAAGTAGCAGCTAGAACATCTGGTATATCATCTTGTACATAACTTATAGGAGAGCCAGTAGATACAGAGGGTGAATTACTGCTATAGTGGGTATACCAATCTTGACCTGACGGTAAACCTGTCTCTGAAAATGTGGTAGTGCAGTTCCATGCACTGAACGTGTAGCTTTCTCCCAGCCTTATCGAAGGTGTTTTATAGGAAACGCACGCTAAATTGTCGCTTTTTGCCGTAGCAGTGTAGTAA
>JAJZBD010000011.1 GCA_021799085.1 Nanobdellota archaeon
AGGGTACGCCGCGTAGCCACACGCTATGGGATAAGAGCTGAAGGCATCTAAGCTCGAAACCCTCCGTAAAAATAGGCATCGTTGAGGCTGGGGAAGAAGACCCCGTTGATAGAATCGGCGTGTAAGGACCAAGGCGAAAGCCGAGATCTTCAGCGCACGATTACTAATCAGCCAAAACTTCGTAAATCACACAGTCACATTTAAAACCGGTAATATTTTTTCATTGGATAATAGCGTAAGCTATCTTATTTTTACATAAAGAAAAATTTTCATCAAATAGTGTTCTTGAACTTTGTAAATCTGAAAATAGAAGTTATTAGAAGACCAAATATAGCTATATGTCCGGTAGTGCATAGTATGCATATATGGTGAACCAAGAATATTTCAACGTATATTAAGTAACAGGCAATGCCTGCACCGAATATGCTCAATGCAAATATGGCTTGTGCAAATCTTTTGTTTAGTTTTTCCTTTTTATTGAATAGCCTTAAAACGGAAAGCAAAAGTATCAGTGAAAAGAAACCTATGCCGTAGTAGTACCAGTCTATACCAAAAAGTGTAGAATAATTGCTTGTAACAACCTTTGAGCAGTTTACCACAGAACTTATTATATCGCAGCTGTTTTGCGAGATTAAATTCAGTGTAAATGACAAAAGAAGATAGAGCATTGCAGCAAGGCCAAGCAAGCTAAAGAAAATTGTTATGTAATCTAAGGTTTTCTTATTTCTCATTATAGCCTCAATTTGCAGCTTTCTTTATTGCGTTTATAAGAACCTTTATTGCTTCATCTATCTCTTCTACGTTTTTAGCTCCAGTGCATACTATCTTTCCGGTTCCAAACAAAAGAAAGGTTATCTTTGAATTTACCAGTTTGTAAACTAGGCCTGGGAACTGCTCCGGATTGTATTCTGTTTCATCTATATTGTAAGCTATCTTGTTTAAATCTAATGTTCTGTTGAGGTTTCCGCTCGCAACTATGTTCTGTATGTCTATTTTCCATTCGCTTTTAACAGTAACACCCACTTTTTTCAGTTCTTTGAGAAGCCTTGCCATCGCCGTTTTTATGTCTTCTTTTGACCTCCCGCCAGTGCACACAAGCTTACCGCTACCGAAAACAAGAAATGTTACGTGCATGTCGGGGAACCTGAAAACTAGGCCTGGGAACTGCTCCGGATTGTATTTTGTATTGGGTAGCTTCTTAAGTTTATTCAGAGGTATCTGAACCTTAAGGGAGATACTCGCTACTACATTTTCTACTTTGTATATTTTTGTGTTTACCATTATTTATATGCCTCTATAACGATGTTATTATTTGATATATTTAAATCTTGTATCTTTAATAGTTTTTCGGTTTTGCCCTCCTCGCTGCCTGTTTTTGCTAATATTTCCTTCATTATAGCAGTTTTTATGCTGTTTTCTGGTTCATTGTCTATCGTTATTTGAAGTTTAATCGAATCTGTTCTGTTCATCTTCAACTCTTTTCTTATGTTCTGTACCGCTCTTATTATCTCTCTCTTTATCCACAAAAGCTTAACTTCATCGGTTATCCCTGAGTCTATAAGTATAATGTCTTTGCCTGCTGTAAATTGAACCTCTTCCTTCGTTTTTGGCTTTAGGTCTATCTCCGTAGAAAGTATGCTGTAATCCTTTCCATCAGAGCTTAGTTTAAGTCCTTCTCTTAGGTTTCTTATTACCGTTTCCTTTGTAAGCTCCAGGAATTTTGAGGTAGCAATTGTTATGTCGTTTTGCTGCATCCTCTGCTTTAACTTTGAAAAGTCAATAGTAGGGTCGAAATCATCAGCATTGAGGTCATAGGAAATATGCAGTATGTTGCCCAATCTTGTTATTATGTCTTCAAGGATTTGACCGGAATGGACAGTTGGTATTGCCACTTTTTTAAGCGGTCTCCTAAGGTTAAGCTTTAATTTTTCCCTTGCAGAGAGTATACCCTGCAGGATTTCCATTGTTCTTTCCATCCTGTTTTCTATCTCCTCATCTATAAGTGCTTCGTTTACCGCTGGAAATTCTGAGGTTACTGTGCTACCAATCCTGTTTACCATCTTGAATATTTTCTCTGAGATAAATGGCAGGAATACCGATGTGGATATGGACAGCTCTTTGAGTATGTGTTCAAATGTCTTAAATGCAGTGTAATCATTGTCATCAAACATTCTTCCTTTTGCAAGTTTTATGTATGTCCTGCTTAGATCATTAACCAGAAAATCAGTCAGCTTATTCAGTGCAAAGTCAGTTCTAAAATTATCAAGGTCTGATTGAACCTCTTTTTTTACCCGGTTCCATTTTGATATTATCCAGCGGTCCTCTACTCTTAAGTTAATGTCCTGCGTTTTTTCATTTTTCAGCATTTCCTTTGCAGACACATAAAGATTTCCAAGGTTATAAAACAGGTTTATTGTTTTTGTGTCGTCCTTTAAGTCATTCAAAGTAAAGACAGCTACATCATCCAAGTTGTGCTTTAGCAGGGTAATCCTCAATGCATCCCTGCTGTATCCCTCCTTTATGAGCTCCGATATCGGTTTGTAATTGCCTTCGCTTTTTGACAGCTTGTTTCCGTCTTCTCCGACTATAAACCTGTGCATAGAAACGTTTTTGTATGGCAGTTTTCCAGTGGTTATGTAGCCCATAACAAGCAAGGAATAAAACCAACCTCTTATCTGGTCGTTTCCTTCTGAAATGAAATCTGCGGGGAAATATCTATCGAATTCCTCCTTAGTTGCAGGATAATTTAATGCAGCGAATGAAGCTGAGCCTGAGTCTATCCAAACGTCCATGACATCAGGCACTCTTTTCATTTCTCCGCCGCATTTCTCGCATTTTATTGTTACTTTGTCAACGCTGCTTTTGTGTAAATCCGTTATCTCCTTTAAACCTGCTTTTTCAAGCAGTTCTTTTTTGCTGTTTATAACCAGTGTGTTTTCACACGAATTGCATTTCCATACTGGCAAAGGCGTATTCCAGTACCTTTGCCTAGATATAACCCAGTCCTGTGCATTTGCAAGCCATGATTCAAACATGTCCTCTGAAATTGGTGGGACCCATTTTATGCCTTTTGATACTTTTATTAGCTCGTCCTTTATCTTTGCTATGCTTAAAAACCACTGTTGGCTTGCCCTTGTTATTAATGGAGTTTTACACCTCCAACAATGAGGGTATTTGTGAATGATCTTTTTTTCTGCGAACAATAGTCCTTTTTTATTTAGGTAATCTATTATCTTGTCATTTACGTTAAGCACATCCTCTCCGTTTAGCCATCCGCTTTCCTCAGTAAACTTTCCATTTTCATTAACCGGTGAAAGAATCGGTAAATTGTTTGCCATTCCTATCTTGTAGTCGGATTCACCGTGACCAGGGGCAGAATGAACCAAGCCCGTGCCTTCATTTATTTCAACAAACGGTGTTCCTTCTTCGGATGATACCTCTTTTCCGTCTATTACAATCCCTATCCTATCGGCGTTTTTCTTTATCTGGGGGATATCTTCAAAAGGATGTTTGTATCTTAATCCAACAAGTTCTTTTCCATCTATCTCCCTCAATATCTTGTATTCCTTGCCAAGGTCTTTAAGCACACTTTCCCTTTCCTTTGCTAGAATTACCTTCTTTCCTTCAGTTTCTACCTCGGTGTACTTGAAAGTGCTGTTTACGGCAATGGCCGCATTTGAAGGAATAGTCCAAGGGGTAGTTGTCCAGACTAAAAGGAACCTTCCATCCTGAAGTTCAAACAAAACGTATATTGATTTGTCTTCCTTGTCATAGTACTTGTCTCTTATCTCATAGTTAGACATGGGTGTACCGCACCTTACGCAGAACCATGTTGACTTTAATCCAGTATAAAGCAAATTTTTGTCATAAGCATTCTTTATCCCATACCATACTGACTCTATATACTGGTCTTTGTAGGTCCTGTAAGGCTCATTGTAGAACCAAAGTACGCCGTAGTCAAGTATTATGTTAGTATTAAGTTTAATGTAGCTTTCAACCAGGTTTTTGCACTCTTCTACGAATTTTTCCTCTCCAAAGTCCTTTATTTCTTTTTTGTTTTTTATACCTAGTTTTTTCTCTACGACCACCTCTATTGGAAGACCCTGCGTATCCCAGCCAGGCTGGGCCCTCACATCGAAGCCTTTGAGAAGTTTGTACCTTATTATAGCGTCCTTTATGAATATCGTGTACATAGTTCCCTGGTGCACTTCATTAGTTACAAATGGCGGACCGTCCAAAAAGTAGAATTTGTCCTTTCCCTTATTTCTTTTTAATGCCTTCTCCCAAGTCTTCTTTTTCTTCCAATCCTCATTTATCTTGTTTTCATTCTCCGAAGCGTTATAAAATTCAGCCATAGAACCTTTAATAATTCATTTATTTATATATGTTAACCTCTATAAATTAATATTGTTATGCCTTACAAAGACAACTCTAACATGTTGGATTCTGCAAGAAGGAGAATTGAAGATGTTCTAGCTTCATTGGACCTTGAGAAAATCTTGCCCGAAAGATATCACCAAAGACATAGCAGCAATGGCGCGTTGCATTTAGATGAAGAAGATTTGGGTTATACAAGTGAAGGCCCGTATAATGTCTATCCCTTAATGTACAATCTATTGGTAAGCATAGAGGATTACTCAAATGATTCAAAAGCACTTTACAAAAACGGTATGTTATTGTATTTAGTTGATAATCTAAAGGTTAAGTTCTTCTATGAAAGAACAGAAAATAAACTGAGTAATCCGGCGGCCATATACAATAGGAAGAATAAACAGGTAAACTTCAATGCGAATGTTATAAATTCAATGGAGGAAGAAAGCTTAGGTAACATGTTGAAATTTATATCGGTTTTAAATTATATAATCCATATGAAAGGATAGGTTAATTTCTGCTCCCTATTATTATCTCGCCCTTGGTTCTTACAGAAGGATAAGCAGTTTTGATATTTTCCAGGTTCTTTTGATTGTTCGGAAAAGCTATTCCAACTCTATCGCCTTTTATTATTATATTCTTGCTCTTTAAATCTGTTAAATTGCTGAAGATATAATTTATAACAACTCCAAGCTCTTCTAGTTTAGTCTCTATCTCACAATCATCTTTTGACTGTATTATCCCTTTTATCCTTGAAAATTCGCTTTCTTCAAATCTCCCTTTATATCTTTTATAGTCATTGAAGATCCTTTCCGCAGTTTTGTTAAGTTCATCCGAATTTACTCCCCACATCCTTGAAAGGCCTTGGAGTATACTTTCATTCTTTTCTACATATTCCAAAGCAGGCTTATATGCCTTGAAAACGATCCTTACAACTCCGTCCTGTATTCTCTCAGTTTTTACTATCTTTATCAGTCCGACTTCCCCGGTGTTGTTGCAATGCAGTCCTCCGCAGGCTTCAACGTCATAGTCATCTATTTTAACTATGCGTATGTTTGCGTTCGGAACCACGCCGCCTTGGTAAATAGACATGCCATACTTGCTTTCTGCCTTTTCTCTAGGCATGATAGTTGCTTTTATCTTCATGTTATCAGAGACTACCTCGTTTGCAAGCCTTTCTATTTTGTTTACCTGTTCTTCGTTTAGTCTATCAAAGTAAGTTATATCAAGGTGTGCTTGGTCCACATCTTTCTCTGCTCCGTTCTGGTACACAAACTCTCCCAAAACCCTTCGGCATGCTTGATTTATTATATGGGTAGCAGTATGGTGCCTTCTTAGGAGTTCTCTTCTTTCTGAGTCTATCTTCATCTCTACTTCTTGGTTTTCCTTAAATCCGTTTATGTCATCTAAATAATGTATTATCACGTCATCCTTAATTTCAACGTTAACTACATTGGAATCATTTATCCTACCTCTATCTGATTTTTGTCCGCCCATCTCTGGATAGAATATGGTCTGATTAAGTATGAGCTCGTTTGGCTTTACAACCTTTATTATTTTTGCCCTAGCTTTTTTCAGTTTTTCATCATAGAAAAGTTTTTTAGTGGCTTCCATGCCCTCTATAAACGAATAATCTTTATTTTCAGTCTTTCTCTTCTTTGCCCTATTTATGTCGCTGTAGAACTTTTCCGGCAAAGTTATCTCCTTGCCTTCAATTTCAGCAACAGTTTTTATATCGTCTATGGTAATTCCCTTTGATTCATACAGTTCAAGCATTTCGTTTTCCGTTATCTCCTTCTTATCCAATAACGAGGATATTAGTCTTTCATTTCTTTCCTTGAACTCTTTGTACCTTTCAATTTCCTTGTCTATTACCTGCTTTGTTTCCGTGTTCTTTAACTCTTCAAACCAGCTGCCGAATTCCCTTTTATGCTCTTCTATAACTTCATTTATATCCAAATCCCATTTTTTGCTCTGTATGAAATTCAGTGTTCTGCGCAGTATGTTTCTGAGGTTGTACCCTCCACCAACATTGCTTGGCAGCGCACCGTCATGTATTGCTACTAGTAAAGTTCTGCTGTGATCTGCTATTGAATAAACGGCCTGCATATCACTCAGCAATTTCTTTATTTCCTGCTCATCGGTTTTTGTTTCTTCCGCTATGCTTTTTATTGCATCCTCTAACCCAATCTTCTCAAAGTCTATTTTCCCTATGTATTCATACACCTTTTTTACTTTTTCTTCATCGTAATCTATCCCCGCCTTTCTTTTGATGAACTCCACAACCTTAGGAAAGGTCGCTTCGTATATTGTTGGCGTATTGTTGACTACCCAGGACCACCTTTCAAGGCCTGCTCCCATATCTATTGTTTTTGTCGGTATTTCCTCCAGTTTATTATCGTTTATAACATAGCGCATGTAAACCTGGTTTCCAAGTTCAAGCCCTCCCGCAAAATATTCAAGGCAACTGCCAGCATATCCCGCTCCAGCCCATGCATCCTCTATAAATGTCAATTCATCTTTTTTTATTTTAAGCCCGTTTAGAATCCAATTAGTTATGTATTTTATCGCTTCTTTGTCAAAATAAGTCTTTTTCTTTTTAGTATTGAATGCGGCTTCCTCAGCCATTATGAAACTTGTAAGGTGCCTTCCAGATAATCCAACATTGTTAATGTCATTGAACCTTAAACATATCTGCGGCACAACCAAAGGATTCGCAGGAGGTTCTGCGATTCCTTTTATTACATACGGGGCAAAATCATCTATAGCGGCTTCTACAAAATATATATCGTCCCTCCACCTAGCAACAACAGGGTAGCGTTTTATCTCTTTATGCCCAGTTTTCTTGAAAAAACCTGAAAAATCTTTCCAGATATCTTCATAGCTTGACTTTAAAGAGGATATGTTCTTGTTGAAGAAGGTGTACTCTCCTATGCAATCAACATCACCGCATTTGTCTTTTTCAATGAAACTCCAGAAATTCTTGCCGCAGACCTTGCATTTGTATCTCTTTAATCCTAATTCAATGAGCGAATCAATAGGGATAAGTTCCTTTGGGTTTTCCAGCATTTTTCTCTTAATTATCTCCTCTACTTCCTTTTTTTCCATAACCTTTATTTGTCTATTGGATTATAATTATATGTCAACTATTAATAATATAATGCTGATTTAATATATTTAATGCAAAATGGCCGCGATAGTTTAGCTAGGCAGAACAAAAGGCTGTGGCCCTTTAGACAGGGGTTCAAATCCCCTTCGCGGCCCAGTTTTGTCTTTTAAGGAATAAGGTTTTAATTGTAGAAGTCATACTATTTTAGTTAACTATGGAAACAGATTCTTATCACAATCAAATAACTGCAGAGGTAAAAAAACAATACGAGCTCATAGGAAAATTAAAACCCATAAACATACCATTGGCTTCAGACGTAGCAGACAGGATAGAGGGTCTGCTTTCTGTTTTAAATCCAAAGCTGATAAAAAGCGGTCTTGCGGATTTCATAAGGGAAGCAGAGAAGAAATACGGGCCTAACGATTGGAGGGTTGCAATCGACAGTGCCATAGCAACTGCAGAATCAAAGTTTGTGAAATTTGAAAACATACACGATGCCATAGAGATGGGCATACGTGTAGGTCTTGCTTACATAACTGCTGCGATAGTCTCCGCGCCTTTAGAAGGCTTTGTAAAACTTGAATTTAAAAAAAGGATGGATGGAAAAGAGTACTTTGCATGTCATTTCGGCGGCCCAATAAGGGGGGCGGGGGGAACAGCCGCAGCGTCTGTTGTAGTTATAGCTGATGCTCTTAGAGCTAACTTCGGATACGGCAAATATGATGCAACAGAGCAGGAAATAAGCAGGGTAAAGGTCGAAGTTACAGATTATAATGATTATGAGGCTAGGCTACAGTACCTTCCGAGTTTGAATGAACTTGATTTTCTGCTTAAAAACATGCCTATAGAGATTGACGGGGATCCAACAAGCGATAGAGAGGTATCTGCCTATAAGGACTTGCCAAGGATAAAAACGAACAGGATAAGGAGCGGTATGTGCTTAGTGCTTTGCGAGGGTTTTGCCCAGAAATCAAACAAGGTAAATAAACTGATGAAGGGCTTTGCAAAGAATTATAAAATAGATGAGGATTTTGCCTTTTTACCCGATTACTTAAAATTAAAGGAGCTTTCACACGCCGAAAAGAAAGCAGATGAAAAGGAAAGCAACACTGCACAAAAAGTATTGCCTAATTACCGTTACCTTGAGGAATTGGCAGCGGGAAGGCCTGTTTTTTCGTATCCACTTACAAGCGGCGGATTCAGGCTAAGGTATGGTAGGAGCAGAACTTCCGGGCTTGCTGCAGCTTCAATAAACCCAGCTACAAATAGAATACTTTCTGATTTCATTGCTACTGGCTCTCAATTGAGGGTAGAGCTCCCTGGAAAGGCATGCGCTGTAACGCCCTGCTCAACAATCGAAGGGCCGATAGTAAAGCTAAAGAATGGTTCTGTAAGGAGAATAAACACAGTTAAACAGGCAGAGCAGTTTCTCAATGAAATAGAAGAAATACTATATATAGGGGATATCCTGTTTAATTACGGAGACTTTTCAGAACAGGGACACCTTTTAATGCCTTCTCCATTTGTAAGCGAATGGTGGGATAGGATAGTTGAAAGTAAAGGGGAAAACGCAGTAAATGAAGCAAAGAAACTTATTGGATTCTCAGAATACAAGGACTTCTCATTGAAGTACTCTGTTCCATTGCATCCAAAGTTTGTTTATTTCTGGTCTCAGATAAGTTACAAGCAATTAACAGAACTTATAGAATATGTAAACTCAAATGCAAAAATAGAGTACCAAAATGAAATACCTGGGTCTGCATACAAAATACTTACTTTACCTTTTAACAGTTCAGTAAAAAGAACGCTTGAAATAATAGCTATAGAGCATTACGTAAAAGGAAACAGCATAGTAATAGACAATGCAGATTCGTTTCTTTTTACTATAGGTTATGGAACTTACAGTTTTGATACTATACTCTTGAAAATCGGCCAGAATTTCTCCAATCTGGAGCTTTTAAGCAGTATCTCTGGATTGAAAATAATGGACATAGCCGGAACATTTATCGGAGGAAGGCTAGGTAGGCCTGAGAAGGCAAAGATGAGGGAGATGGATACAAATCCAAATGTTATATTTCCAATTGGGGAAAGCGGCGGCGCATCTAGGAATATAATTGTTGCAGCCCAAAAGGAAACAGTTCTTGCAGAATACGGCCTTTTTTACTGTGAGAAATGCAAAAAAGAAAGCATATTTGCAAAATGTGATATATGCGGCTCGGAAACAAAACGGATAAGGTACTGCAGAGTCTGCGGAACCAAAACAACAGACGCATTTCACCACGGCAAGCCCACTGTTCAAAAGGCAAAGCAGAAGATAAATTTAAAGGAATACTTAGACAGGGCATTTGATAAACTTAATGTAAAAGATAGGCCTGCTGTAATAAAAGGGGTTAAGGGCGTTTTCAATTCAAATGGGGACATAGAACCATTGGAGAAAGGTATACTCCGCGCAATTAATAATTTAAACGTAAATAAGGATGGAACAATAAGGTTCGATGCAATAGAGGTTCCAATAACTCATTTCAAGCCAAAAGAGATAGGTACAAGCATAGAAAGGCTCAAAGAACTTGGATATACACATGATATTTACGGCAAGGAGCTTGAGAACAAAGAACAGATACTTCAGCTGAAGCAGCAGGATATAATTCTGCCTACTTTTGGAAACATGAATGAAAATGCGGCAGAGGTTTTTTCGAGAGTATCAAAGTTCATAGATGAACTTTTAACAAAGTACTATTCTGCAGAAAGCATAATGAATGTAAACTCTAAGGAAGACTTAGTCGGAAAGCTTGTCATAGGCTTAGCTCCGCACACTTCTTCTGGAACTGTAGGCAGGATAATAGGATTCTCAAAAACTCAGGGCCTGTTTGCTCACCCATTTTTTCACGCTGCAATGCGTAGGAACTGCGATGGGGATGAAGCTGCATTGATGCTTCTAACAGACATGTTGCTTAATTTTGATAGAGGGTTGCTTCCTGATTCTAGGGGTGCAAGGTACATGGACTCACCTTTGGTTATCTCATCAAAGCTTGACCTTGAAAGCATAGACTCAGAAGCGTATAATCTAGATATTGTGGACAAGTATCCTTTAGAGTTCTACGAAGCTACACTAAACTATGCGAAGCCTTCCGATGTTAAGATAATGCAGGTAAAGGATATATTCAGCGATCCTTACAAAACGATATTCTTTACGCATGATACCGAGGATATAAACGATGGTGTAAATGTTTCATCTTATAAGACTCTTGGTACAATGCTTGAAAAGGTTTCTGCACAGATGTCTTTGCAGGAAAAGATAAGGGCAGTAGACGTTTCTGATGTTGCAAAGATAATAATAGACAGGCATTTCATAAAGGACATAAAAGGAAATTTACGTAGATTTGGAACACAAGAATTCAGATGTGTTAAATGCAATGAAAGATACAGGCGTGCGCCCCTTATAGGAAAATGTCTGAAATGTGGCGGTAATCTAGTGCTTACCTCCAGTGAAGGCAACATAAAAAAATACCTCTCAATCTCCTTGAACATAGCGCAAAAGTACCATATCTCGCAGTATCTTGCAGACGAGCTTCATTTGTTGGATGTTGAATTGAACAGTATATTCGGTGAAAAGATAGAAAAGCAGGCATCTCTCCTTTCCTTTTAATCTTTGATTCTTTCCAAAACGCTGTCAAGCTTGTCTATTATCTCTTCAAATATCATCTCTTTTGCTATGCCATCTGCCTTCATGTTGTATCTCTTTTTGCCCATTGCTAACATGTTTATTTGGTATTGATTAGCAGCCTTCTTAATTTTCTTCACGTTTATCCTTATGCTTTTTATCCCTACAGAATTAACGAGAAACTTTTCTCTTTTGTTTATTTCGTTTCTTACTAAAATGACAAAATCCCAATCATAATCACCTGATATTGTTAAGTCTATATTTTCTCCTATATTTCTTCCGCTTAATAAGTCTAGAATCTTAAGTCTGCTAAGTATCCCAACCGGTTTACCGTTATTGTCTATAACTATGCCGCTTTTTATCTTCGAGCTAAGCATAAGCTCAAGGGCCCTTCTCAGATTCAAAGTAAGGTTTAACTTAGGTATCTCTGATTTGGCTATTTCCATTATGTTTCTTTCAGTTGGCAGCTTCTCATCTCTGTGCGGGTCTTTTTTGCCTCTATTTTTAGTCAGCTTCTTTTCAAAAATGTAACTTAGGATGTCAGAGGTTGAAATCTGTCCCAGAAGTTTGCCGAAATTGTCTACTATCGGCAGATTGTCTATTCTGTTCATTGCTGCCAATTTCTGCGCTCTCCCTATTGTGTCGTCTGTTCTCAGTATCGGAAAACGCCTTATAACTACATCTTCAACCTTAAATGAATCAAATATTCTGTCGTTTATCAAAAGCTTCAGTACATCAAAATCTGAAACTATCCCAATTACTTTTTTGTCTTCGTCTATTACAGGCAAAGCTCCGACTCCTGAATCTTGCATTATACTTATTGTTCTGCTTATGCTGTCTTTTGGTAAAACAGCTGGCGCCTTCTTCATGAAATCGCTAGCTTTCATGCTTTTGTTAATATCTCTAGATAGAATATCGTAGTAAACTACCAGACCCACATATTTTTTATTCTGTACTACCGGTAACTCCTTTATTTTTCTTGAGTCCATTATTTCGAGGGCTTTTTCTATGCTGGTGTTAACTTCTACAGTTACCACTTTTTTTGTCATTATCTTTGCGTTGTTCATAGTCTTTATTCAAGTATTTTTTAAGATAAATATCTTTTATCTTTTAGTAAGGCCAGAGCGCCTGTTACTATTCCTATTATAATGTATATTATCATCAAAGCATAGGTTATGCTGCCAATCGTAGTAAGCGGGAAATATACTAAAACCAAAACAGAAAGAGAATTAAATGGAATATATATTAACAGGCCAAGTAGGGCAAAAAGACTGAAAAGAAACACTAAGAATACTCCAAAATTCCTTGTTTCCTTGTTTTTTGATTTAAGGTAAAATGCTGCAATAACCATAAATATGCCTGCGATTATAAGCAGCGGGCCAAGAACAATTATTCCGTTTTTTACGCTTGAAATACCGTTTAATGCGAGACTTAAATATTGCAGTGTAGTGGAATTGCTTGTATTGGCTGCTTTTAAAATGCTTTGTGAGTTAAATGTCAATATCGAAAGGTTTCCTACTATTGTAAGTATGCCAGATACTGCTGCTACTGCTCCCGAAACGATTGCCAATATAAACGTAATTGGGAGTTTTTTTATCTCTAGTTCCTCCTTCTTTTCATTTTTCTCCTTTGCCTTATCCATATCTCTTATTGCAGATATTGATTTAAATTGTTTTGCTATCTATTGAAAGTTTTTACGCCGACATAACATAACTAAGGATTAAGTCTTCTAGGAGTTCTTGGAAAAGGCACAGCATACATTATATGCGGCAGCTTGCAAATCCACATTACTAGTCTGTCAACTCCAACTCCGAATCCAGAATGGGGTATAGCACCATACCTTCGAAGGTCGATATACCACTCATAGTCTTTTTCATTCAATCCCTCATCTTTTAACCTTCTAAGCAGGGTTTCCTTGTCATCAACCCTTTGCCCGCCTCCTATAATTTCGCCATAGCCTTCAGGCGCTAAAAGGTCATTGCACAAAACATGCTTTTCATCTTTGGGATCAGGTTTGTGGTAAAATGGCTTTAATTCTATAGGATAGTTCATTGAGAAAACCGGTATATCTAATTTGGAAGTTATTGCTCTTTCTTCGTCTGCCCCCAAATCGGCACCGTACTCAAGCTTCAATCCGTTCTTATTTGCTAGGTCTATAACTTCTTCATACTTCATCCTAAGAAAAGGCTTGTTAACAACATTTTCAAGAACTGTAGTGTCCCTTTTTAATAATTTTAGCTCGTCAGCGTTCTTAATCAAAACATTCTTTACTACATATTTTATCAGTTTTTCTTCTATGTTTATTGCATCGTCATTTGTTTTAAATGCTATTTCAGCTTCAGCATGCCAGAACTCTGTCAAATGCCTCCACGTTCTGCTTTTTTCTGCTCTAAAAGAAGGGGCAACTGTATATATTTTCCACAGCGAGTCAACCATAGCTTCAGCATATAGCTGCCAGCTCTGTGTTAGGTACGCTTTCTTGTTGAAGTAATTTGTTTCAAATAATGTAGAACCGCCTTCAACGCTTCCGCCGACAAAAGACGGGGATTGAATTTCATAAAATCCATTTGATGTGAAAAATTCATGTATTGAAGAAAAGACAGTTGATCTTACTTTCATGATAGCAGTCATTTTTGGACTTCTTAGCCATAAGTGACGATTATCAAAAAGAAAGACTTTTTTATGTCCTTTTTTCAATGGAAATGGCTCAGCAATAGAGTATATGCTTAAATCATTTATTAAAATCTCATAGCCGCCTTCAGCTCTTTCATCCTTTCTTACCTTCCCCTTTATTTTTATAGCAGACTCTCTTGTTATCCTGTTTACATCTTCAAAACTTTTATCTATAGCATGGCTTACGCATTGTATGGTTCCGCTCGGGTCTCTTAATATCAAGAAGGAATTATTTTTGCCTTTTCTGATGCTATTTACAAATCCGTTTAGTTCAATTTCTTTGCCTTCAAACTCGTCTTTTTTTATATCTTTTATATTATAATCCATATCTGAATATAGAATTTAATGTATTTTACCCTTTCTGTGATTATATTGTAATAAAAATAGAGTTTAAATATTTATTTATATTGTAAGTAATGATATTGTTATTGTATGTAATAGACTTATATATGGCCAATAAAAGAAAAATAACAGAAAAGGTCAATAAAAGCAAACGGGCCCAGGCGGCATTGGATTATCTAATGAGCTGGGGCTGGGTTCTTATAATAATAGTATTGGTATTGGTAATACTTTTCTCACTAGGCGTTTTTAGAGTACCTTCAGCACCAACAATAATAAGCGGTT